>CP065590.1:922636-1230181 GCA_016025055.1 Chryseobacterium indologenes | reverse complement strand
ATAAAGCTATTTTGAAGCATGTGTTTGATAACTATTAGAACATAAATAAACCTCAGATGATTCTGAGGTTTTTATTTTTTAGTCCGAATATAAGAGCCTTAAAGAATTGAGATAGGTTTTCCGGGAAATGACCTCTGCTTCTTTGCCCTTGAAAAAAAGAATTGATACTTCGGGTTTTCTTTTTGTAATTTCTCAAACTTTCTTTCACTAATGCTTTTTCCGTTAAAGTAATAATAATCAGGAGGTCTTTCGGACATTATAACGACGCCACCGATAGTGGCATATTGAGATTCAATTTGAAATTCCTTATTTTCTAATTTCTCGTTTTTTTCAAAAATAACAGTTTCGTTTTCAAGCCCCATAGACGTGATTGAATCTTTCTTGTTATTTACCTTTCTTTCAACTTCATTCATCTTATCAAAGTCAAAGTATAAAATATTTTTCTTCTCAATAAGTTCATTGGGTATTTCCAAGGCAAATGTTCCATCTTCATGGGTAATGGCTTTAATGTATTTAGATTTACAGATAAAGAATACTTCAGCGCCTGGTATTTCCTTTTTTGTGCTGTTAGAAATCAGTCTTCCGGACACTTTAGTGATGTTTGCTGCCTTTTGTTCGGTAGCCATTCTGAAACTATCTTTAGTTTGAGCCTGAACAAAGCTGAGATTTGTAATTAAAATAATTCCCGCTGCTGCTAAAGCTGCTGATCTTGTTGTAATTCTGCCACAAATTTTTTCTCCATCAGCTGTATTAAAAATATCCCGGATTTCTTCATCCGTTTTATGGGTAAAATCTATGACGCATCTAGAACATTTTTCACAAAATTTTCCTGATGGAAGATCCTGCATATCGTCCCAGTTTTCAGGGCAGGGATTGTGGATTTTGAGACTATTCTTCATATTTATGTTTTATCTTCACGGTTGTATTGTTTTACAATTTAAATATAGAAGTTTTTATAAGAGAAAACAATCTTTTAATGGTTTATCTTAGCCTGAAACCCAATAGAAAATAAAAAAATGATTTTTTTTGAAGTTTTTTTATTTTTGATGTAATAGATTGTAAAGACTGGTTGTCTTACCTATAAGAAACAAAACTCATGACCCAAGAAACCTTCAAGAATACGGTGTTTATTCTCAAAGACGAGATGTATCGTTTTGCGAAAAGGTTCGTCATGAGCAGTGATGAAGCAGAAGATGTAGTGCAGGACCTGATGATGAAGTTCTGGCAGAAAAGAGACGAGCTGGAGCAGTTTGGGAATTTTAAATCCTATGCTCTCAAATCTGTCAAGAACGAATGTCTCAACCGGCTGAAACATCACGATGTGAAGATAGGTTTTGCAGATATGCAGCTTCACCGGTCAGAGCTTTACAGTATGGAAGTGGATAATCTTAAAGAACATATTGTAGGATTTATCAATCAGCTCCCGGAAAAGCAGAAAATGGTTATCCATTTGAAAGATGTAGAAGAGTACGATGTTTCTGAAATTTCTGAAATGCTGGAAATGGAAGAAAATGCAGTAAGGGTCAACCTTATGCGGGCAAGACAAAAAGTAAAAGAACAAATCTCACAACTGATGAGCTATGAAAAAGATCAATTACAAGATAAATACGACGAAATCTTCCGGGATATCAGGGAAGAAAAAATGGACTGGAGCTTCGAAGACTTTCTTCAGAAGACAGAAGATAAAGAATCTGGGAAGGATACTACCCCTATTATTCCATTAAGAGAAAGTAAAAAACCTTCTTTTCCTAAATGGTTCTGGATGGCGGCCAGCATCATACTGCTTTTCGGCATCGGTTTTTTCTTTTACAATACTAATGATAATGCCGCAACAGGTGCCCCGGATACAGAAAAGCTGGTAAAAGAAGAGGTATTAAGACAAAAATCTGATTTTATTGAAGAAAATAACGATCATCAGGCCCAGGTAGCTGTCAATACTCATACCGATTCTATCTCAGGAGCCAAAAAAGACTCTATCTTTCAGGAAAATCATGTAGCTGAAAAGGATGTACTTGATGAGATTCTTCCTAAAAGAGGAAGGCTTAAAAAGGAGAGAAAACCAAGGTATGTGGACAATGCCTCTTTTAAAAATAAAATTTCAAAAGACTCTACAGGATATGAAAACTCTTATGTCATTGTGAATGGCAAGAGAATCGATAATGTAGAAGAAGCAATCAATGTGACTAAGTATTCATTCCAGATATTTGCAAATAACGTTAGTGAAAAATTGGTACAACCTAAAGTGGTGGACGATGATTATTAGCCAAGATCAGCCTGATCATCCATAATCATCCTTAAAAAAAAATAAAATTGACTCATGAAAAAACTATTCATAATATTCGCACTTGCTTTTTCCCATTTCTTCAACGTATATGGACAAAAAGATAAATTTGATCAACTTTTCGAAAAATATCAGGAAGTAGAAGGAGTAACTTCTATTAAAATTGCCAAACCGATGTTCGGTATGCTGAGCAGTTTAAATATTGATGATTCACAGTTGGATCAGATTAAACCGTTGCTGTCTAAAATCAATGGATTAAAAATTCTGATTACAGAGAATCCTGAAAAAAGCAATACCACCGATGGGCGAAGAGTCCAGACTAATCTGTCTGAATTAAGTAAAGATATTTCATCGTACCTGAAAAACCTGAATTACAATGAAATAATGTCAGTAAACAGTTCAGGAGGTAAAATAAAATTCCTTTCAGCAGAAGCTAAAAATGGTATTCTGGATGACCTTCTGTTAAGTATTGACGGTGGTGGCGGAGAAAGTATTTTTGTGATGCTGGACGGAAAACTTTCTATGGATGATGTGAGTAAGATTATCAGTTCCAGTGAAACTAAAAAGACCATCGTTTCCACCACACGCAGCAGCCTGACCTCAGAAGGAAATTCTTCCTACCTGAACGGCGAAGCAAGAAATGTAGGTAAATTCTCCGGAATTCAGGTAAGTACAGGAGTAAATGTAGTATTCAAGCAGGAAGAGCCTACGAGCATAAAAGTTATTGCAGATTCTGACAAATTGCAGTATATCATTACAAAAGTAGAAAATGGGATTTTGAGAATTTATATTGATAATAAAGGAGTAAGGAATTTAAGGTTTAAAAATTTAAGTGTAAATGTTTCTTCGCCGAAAATGAACAGTATTGATGTTTCATCCGGTTCAAACTTTACGGTGGTGAATTCTATTTCGGAAAAAGACATGAGAATTGATGCATCTTCAGGAGCCAACGTGACAGGTGATTTTAAAATTGCGGGAGCTACAGACATCTCTGCATCCTCAGGTGCTAACGTCAGAGCCGGAATCACAACAGGGAATATTTCCATTAAAAGTTCCAGTGGCTCCAATATGAGTCTGAACGGAAAAGCAGATTCAGGAATGATAGATATCAGCAGTGGTGCTGTTTGTAAAGCCGAAGACCTCAAATTAACCTACCTTGAAACAGAAGCCACATCAGGAGGAAACCTTTCCGTCAGTGTATCCGATAAATTAAAGGTGAGAGCATCTTCGGGAGGATTGGTAAAATATAAAGGAAGACCCGAGATAGAATCAAATATCAGTAAAACTTCGGGAGGAAGCCTGAGACCTATCGAATAAAAAACCAGCCATGAAAACTTTAAAAAACATTTTCCTTGCTATTCTGATGATCAGTATTTTTCAATCCTGCATCGTATCAGAAAAACCTAATATGAATTTCTTTTCTGATTCACGATATGATTTCAGGGATGCTAAATTTACAAGTTTTAATGTGCCTATGTTCCTGGCTAAACCTTATATTAAGAAGGCTTTAAAAGAGGATGGGGAAAGCGAGGAACTCATTGCCCTTGTAAAGAAAATTTCAAAAATCAAAGTTCTCACCGTTGAAAACGGGAGCAAGGAAATGCTCAATGATTATGCAAAGTATCTGAATAATAATCACTACGAAGACTGGGCTACCATAAAACATGACGGTGACAATGTCAATGTTCGGGTAAAGCAAAACGGTGATGCTATTAAAAATATGCTGATCACTGTCAATTCAAATAAAGAATTGGTATTTGTAGATGTAAAAGGAAACTTTACAACCGCTGATATTTCAAAAATGATCAATTCTGTTTCCGATAAATAATTTCCCACTCATAAAACTAATATTTGCCATGGAAAAACTAGTAAGAGAAGTACGAATTCTAAAAATATACGCGGCTTCGCTTACTGTCGTGTGCATCCTGTTTTTTATTCTCGCATTCAAAAATCAATCTTCCAACGAACGTTTTAAAGAAATAGACGTTGAAAGAATCAATATTGTTGAAAAAGACGGAACACTGAAAATGGTCATCAGCAATAAAGAACGCCAGCATCCCGGAAAATTCAATCATAAAGATTTGAACCCCAGAGAAAGGGAAGCAGGACTTATTTTCTTTAATTCATTAGGTGACGAATGTGGCGGATTGGTCTATGACGCCAATGAAAAGGAATCCGGAATGGTATATTCTGTAGATCAGAGAAGAACAGACCAGGTCATGCAACTCCAGTACTTTGAAAGAGCTGGAAAAGAAAAAAACAGAGTCTATGGTTTAAAACTTTGGGATCGCCCGGATGATTTTCCGATGGAGGCGCTTATTAAGTTTGATGATTCACTTAAAAAGCTCAATAATGCTGCAATAAGTAAAAAGGCTTATACAAAACTCAGAGAAGAAGGCAAGCTGGGAAATGAAAGATTTTTTGCCGGAAAAACAGCAAATGGAGATGTCGGAGTTTTTATTCGTGATGCCAAAGGTAATATTCGACTGAAGTTATACGTTGATAAGAATAACCAGACTCATATTGAGAACTTGGATGAAAAAGGTAATCCGGTTAATTAACCGATCACGGATACCAGAATAAAGTTAAACCTAATAAGTAGTTTTATAAGACTAAATTTATTTTGTACAGTGGCCGTTCATGAATAATGAACGGTTTTTTAATTTAACGTATTGATTATTAAATTTGATGTAAACTATTAAAAAGGATTTTCATATGTCGTAAAAATAGCCTAATTTTGCAAAGAAAGTAAAGATGTCTATTCATAACAAAATTGTAGAGACAGCCATCACTTTCGATGACGTTCTTCTAGTCCCTTCTTATTCAGAAGTTTTACCTAATCAGGTATCATTAAAATCAAGACTTACCGACAAAATCACGCTGAATGTTCCGATAGTTTCTGCTGCGATGGACACAGTTACTGAAGGAGATCTTGCCATTGCCTTAGCAAGAGTTGGAGGTTTGGGTTTCATTCACAAAAACATGACAATCGCTGAGCAGGCTGCTCAGGTAAACAGAGTAAAACGTTCTGAAAACGGAATGATCTCTGATCCTGTAACCCTTTCTAAAGATCATACTTTGGGACAGGCTAAGGAAATGATGTCAAAATACAAAATCTCAGGTTTGCCGGTTGTAGACAGTGAAAATGTTTTAATCGGAATCATTACCAACAGAGACGTTAAATATCAGGAAAATCTTGATATGAAAGTAGAGGAGATCATGACCAAAGAAAATCTGATCACTTCCGATAAAGATACCAATCTTGAAAAAGCAAAAGAAATTCTTCTTAGAAACAGAGTTGAAAAACTTCCTATCGTAGATAAAGACAACAAGCTTGTAGGATTAATTACGATCAAAGATATCGACAATCAGCTGGAGTACCCAAATGCCAATAAAGATCAGAACGGACGTCTTATTGTAGGTGCAGGAGTAGGTGTTGGTGAGGATACTTTAGACAGAATTGAAGCTTTGGTAAAAGCAGGAGTGGATATTGTAGCCATTGATTCTGCTCACGGACATTCTAAAGGAGTTTTAGACAAAATTTCTGAAATAAGAAAAGCATATCCGGACTTAGATATCGTAGGAGGAAATATTGTAACTGCCGAAGCGGCAAAAGACCTTATTACTGCAGGTGCAAATGTTCTTAAAGTAGGGGTAGGGCCAGGTTCTATCTGTACAACCAGAGTTGTAGCAGGAGTAGGTGTTCCTCAGTTATCAGCTATTTATAATGTATATGAATATGCCAAGTCTCAAAATGTAACGGTAATTGCAGATGGTGGAATCAAGCTTTCAGGAGATATTGTAAAAGCAATTGCAAGTGGTGCAGGAGCAGTAATGCTTGGATCTCTTTTGGCCGGAACGGATGAAGCTCCGGGTGAGGAGATTATTTTCCAGGGAAGAAAGTTCAAATCTTACCAGGGAATGGGAAGTCTTTCTGCAATGAAGAGAGGAGGTAAAGAAAGATATTTCCAGAGTGAAGCTAAAAAATTCGTTCCGGAAGGAATTGAAGGAAGAGTACCTCATAAAGGAAAATTGGAAGATGTAATTTTCCAGTTGACAGGAGGATTAAGAGCCGGTATGGGATATTGTGGGGCCAAAGATATTGAAGCTTTACAACAAGATTCCAAATTGGTTATGATCACAGGAAGCGGATTGAAAGAATCTCACCCTCATGACGTGATTATTACACAGGAAGCTCCGAATTATTCTTTATAAGGAATAGTAAACAATAAAAACAAAGCCCATACAAATCTGTATGGGCTTTGTTTTTATTTAGATATTGCTACTTTGTTTTAAAAATATTCTTCTGTTTGTTTTTCTTAGTGTAGGATTTTATTATGATATTGAACTTGAATACGGTAAAAGTTTTTATTTTTATATTTTAAAGATAAAACAGCAATTTTGTTAATTATTTCTGTATTGTTTTTATCATTTTATATTAATTTAATATTTAATTTTTTGTAACAAAATAATGATTTTATCGACTAACTGATGAAATATTTAATTCATATGTGTTTATACTAAAGAAAATTTAAATATTACCCATGTTGCCTCCATCATATGGGGGCATTTTTTTATGATATTCTGATGTATTTGAATTTTGGTTTGATTACCTTATTGAGGAAAAAACCTTTGGATCTTGCCGCCTTAAATTTTTCAAAGATGCCTGCCGGTACCTTCATATAATCGTATACTGCTCCCGACTGATATATAATTCTCAATATTTCAGTTTCAGGAAAATATACAAAACTATTGACAACACTTGAAGGCATATAAAATGAAAGCAAAAAATGTTCCTGCTCTTAATTGAATAAGATTTCTGTGATTTCAGGTTGTGTTTGGCTAACTTTTCTATACATTGAAGGAGTAAAGAAAGACCTTCCAGAATTAACTAAAAGGTCAGGTATATAAATAGCTCTTGCTTTTCTTTATGTATTCAGTAAATGGTGATAGCCGGCAATATGCAAATAGCCTTCTTCTTTAAGGCTTACTTGTAATTGATGTTTGATGGCTATATCATATATTTCCTTAGGTTGTAAACTGCCTTTTTCACTAAGCGTTTTGCTCATGTTTTTTAATAAATCAAAATGTAAGATGAGATCTTCCCGGGTTTTTCGGGCCAGTTCCTGCATTAAATTTTCAATTCTTTCATCCGTAATATGCTGTTGCATTCGATGAGGGTAATCTTCAAGATTGTAAGTAGCCTGGAAATTTTCTTCAAAACCATATTTTCGGATATAGTCTATAGCAAGAGTGGTAGCCTGCTCACGGTCATGGCTTCTTCCGATACTTGCATTTTTTTCACCAAAAATAATTTCTTCGGCAATTCCGCCAGCAAGATAAATTTTAATCCTGTCGACAATGCTTTCTTTGGTATCGTGGATCTGATGCGGAAACGTAAATCCTGCGGCATAACTGCTCGCCACTTTACTTTTAAGCTGTAAAGGAACAAAGCCTGTATACAGCATATATGATACTGCGTGACCGCATTCATGAACACTAATATTGGCTACCGCATCCTGAAGGTTAGACTGCCGTATTTTATCAATCTTACCCAGATAAGGAATTTCGATCAGACGATCACCGATTTTACCGGTAATGATTTTGTCAGCATGAGAGTAATTGATCTCTATCGACGGATCATCGTGAATAATCGCTTCAAAAAGAAACTTACTCAAATTTGTATCCAGAATATCAACGACACTACTGAAGACAGGACGCACACCCTGTACAGGGAACACCCCGTTTCGGTAAATGAGCTCGTTAATATTTTTATTTATTTTTAAGCCTACACCAAATTTTGTTTTAGTATTATGTTTTAGATTATTGATTTCCCTTTGAATTAATTTTTGAAAATCTTCCGTTTTTAACGAAAAATAGATCAGATGGATATTTCCGAATCTCGCCACCTGTTCAGGGCGAAATTTTCTTGACAGGGCATTTTTAATATCTACAACAGTTATTTTTTTGGTAAAAGCATGGTAAATATTAGCATCTATATCTGCCTCGCTTGTTTCTTTTGACATTTGAAAAGCTTCGTCCAGATTTCCGCTGATAATAATCAGCATTTTACTGTAATTCACGGGTTCGTAAATCTTCTTTTCTTTCTGCTTTTTACGAATCAGCTTGATCATATCTTCCTCTTTCATATCAATGATGCTCATTACATCATCATCCATACTCAGATATTTTTTAAGTTCTTTGGCATCCCATAAATTAAGATATGGATTCTCATCAAGGTCTGTTTCGCCGTTTACTTTGCGTCTTTCATTTTCTTTTTTACGTAAAAGATAAGAAAACAGGTAATGTTCGAGATCTTCCCGTTCCCGCTTGCTGAGGCGTCCGTCACTCAAAAGTTCCCAGAAATCGGTGAATTTGGTCTGAGGAACGGGCATGCCATCCGGATCAATAGTGTTAAAACGTTGAATCTCGTCAAAAAGAACAATGCTTGGTTTTTCATCACTCAAACCGTTGCTTTGGAAGATATCAGAGACACTTTTACTCCAGGAGGTCTCATCGGAATTGCTAAGTTCTATTTCAACAAAACGATTCTGAAATTCGAGAAACCGGACCATCTTTCTCACCAGATCTGTTTTCCCTACTCCTGTCATTCCCCAAAGGTTGATGACCACTGGGCGTGTCAGGATTTCAGGCATAAGATACCATATCTGGATATATTCCATGACATCATCAATAATCTTATCGATTCCGATGAATTCTTTTTTCAGGAAGGCTTTACAGTCGTCCAGTTTTTTCTTTTTCTTCCTGATTTCTTCTTTGTCAATAATCATGTATGAAAAATACGCTATTTTTTTAAATTATCTTTAAAATCATCAACACGGAAATCTGTCAAAGCATTTCCTTTTTCAATTTTCTCTTTGGAATATAATCTGAAATCGTTTTCTGTCTTTTCAAGAAGATAATCATAAGGCCCTACATGCGAAATAAGCTTTACCAACACAGGAGAGATTTCCAGACAGATAAATAACCCCATGATAAATGCCGCAGCCAGGCCTATAATTGCGGAGTTTTTTCCAAGTTCATCCAAAGCCTGAAGTCTTGCTGCAAATCCGTTGAATTTATCTTCAAAAGTTTCCGTAGACTTTCTTTCTGTTTCCAGATTGGTGTATACTTTGGAGATTTCTTTGTCAAGATAGTTAAGCCTTGGAGCTGCTTGTTTCTGATAATTTTCAAGATCAAGTCGTCGCTGTTCTTTTAATTCCTGTTTACGTTTGGCATTAGGTCCGAAACCTTCTTTACCACTGGTTAAACCTGATTGTTTTCCGAGAATTTCTTTTTCAAGTTCTACGGATGCGGAGTCATATGCCACTTGATATTGAGCAATCTTTTCTGAGATTTGTTTTTTCTCCGTTTCAAAAGGGCCGCTTTGCTGCAGAATCCTTCCATTCATTTCTCCCTGAAGCTGTTTTTTATTTCTTTGAATAATGGTATTCAGTTGTTTATTTACTTCTTTTTCAAAAATTTTAAGCTCCAGCGGTTTTGAAATTATAATTCCTAAAAAGGTGGCCAGTACCAAACGTGGAATAGCCATCAGAATCTGATTCCACCATGTCCCGGTTTTTTTGATGGATGAAACGATATACCTGTCCAGGTTAAAAATCATTAACCCCCAGAGAATTCCAAATCCTGTAGCTGCCCACAGGTTATCAAATACTGTATACATGGCATATCCTGCAGAGAGAGTAGCAAATACTGCAGTGAAAAGTACAATTCCTCCGATCCCTGAAAATTTATTCCATTCACTCGGAGTCTTTCTTAAAATATGGATGTTTCCTCCGGAACATACCATAAGAAACTTCTGGAACCAGTTTATTTTATGATTCGTTTGATTTATAGTTTGTTGGTTTGTTTTCATTGTAGAAAATTTATACAAATGTAGTATTAAAAATCATACCAATGTAAAAGATAGTATTATGTTTTACCAAGTAATTGTCGTTTGGGGTCTAATTTACTGTTATACAACGTTGTTTTAAAAAATTAGGATAAATAAAAAAATGCTAAGAAAATATTTTATTTTTTTTGATGATTTGATTATAAAATTATACTTTTGCTTAATTCTAATTAAAAAAAATATTAAAAATGAAGAAAATTACTACCTTTTTAGGTGTTTTGCTATTTGTTAGTGCTTTTTCTCAGGTGCAGGAACATTATTGTGGCTTTGATGAAGATATGAGAAGGATGGACACAAAGTTTCCTGAACTCAAAAAAAGACGGGAAGAAGGAGAACTTAAATTGAGAAATATTGATAAGCAGTCCTATCTTAATAAAGTTGGCGGAGGAACTTCCTGGAACGGATTGTATACAGGTCAGGTATACGAAATACCGGTTGTGGTACACGTTATCGAGTCGAATGCAACATCAAATGTCAATTTAAAATTGACAGATCAGCAGATTACAGATTGGATAGACAGGGCCAATAAAATGTATGCCACCACTTATGGTAATGGCTTTTATGCAGAAGGACCCGGAGCAGACGGAGGGAATGTTATTCCGTTTAAACTGGTATTGGCAAAAAGAACACCACAATGTACCGCTACGAATGGAATTGTGAGATATAACGGAAGTACAATTCCTGCATACGATGCCAGTGGGGTAAGACAAGCGATGTCTGCAACGAATCCTGGTACCGGAGCTCCTGATTATTCAATTAAAGAATTGGCACCTCACTGGCCGGAAACCTCATATTTTAATATTTATGTTGTTATTGGGTTTAACGGCCAGCAGCAAAACTCTGGTGGGCTTATGGGATATGCCCGGTTCCCGGAGACATATGATTATTTTTATGAAAGTTTCATGAAAGTTGCTACGATCACCAATGCAAATGATACGACACTGACCCATGAGTTAGGACATTCATTTGGATTATACCATACTTTTCAGGGAGGAAATTATGCTGCTCAAAGTGGTACCACAAACTATTGCCCGCCAGCACAAACTGATTGTACAATAGACAATGATATGGTTTGTGATACAGAAGTATCCGGTGCAGCTTATTATCAGTTTCCGGCACCTTCCAATACAGCTATTAACCCTTGTACGGGTGTCAACTATCAAGGGGTACAATATAATATTATGAATTATTCCAATACCAACAGAAAGTTTACAGCAGGGCAAAGAGACCGTGCACTTATGTTGATGATGGAATATAGAAAGAATTTGCTTAATTCTTTAGGAGGAAAGGATCCTTCTGTTGTGGTTCCGTCTCCGGTTGTAATATCGGCTGCTCAATGTAACCCTACAGGTACCGCTCATCCTACTAATAATAACTTCGCTATCGGTCCTACAAGAGTTGAATTTGGAGGAATCAGCAGTATGACTAACGGATATGACTCGGATGAACCGACTCCTAAGTTTTATGAAGATTATGCAACTGCGACTTGTATTAGACCAGCTTACTATACAGATATCGCATCAAATGCAAGCACAAGTCTAAAAATATATTTTGAAAATGGATTTTCACAAGCTGAAAAATTCAAAACAAAGGTTTGGATAGATTATAATAACAACGGATCTTTCGAAGATGGTGAATTAGTCGTAAATAATACTTCAGCCACTGCTTTGGCATCTGGATCAGGGGCTGCTGTCACTGCAGCTATTACTCCTCCGGCTGGAGCGGTTACAGATACGTACTTAAGAATGAGAGTTGCTGTAGATGCAGCGACATATAATGGTACAAATCTACCGGATGTTACTCCTTGTTCTCAGTTACAATATGGCCAAATGGAAGATTATGCGGTGAAAATTGTAGGCTCTCTGGGAACTTCGGATACCAAAAATAATGCTACAGAATTGAAAGTAGTATACGTGAAATCAGAAAATAAACTCAAACTTGCAGGGAAAGGAAATGATGTATTTGGAGAATACCAGATCTATGACCTGAGTGGCAAGCTTATCCAGAAAGGCAACGCCAGAACAAATGAAATTCAGATTGAGAGAGAACTTCCTAAAGGAGCCTTTATACTCAATTATTCAGACAAAAATAGAAAAGAATCGAAAAAATTCTTAAATAATTAGAACTGAAAGCCCTTGAAAAAGGGCTTTTTTATTTCAACCGATCCGGATTTTGCTTCAAAAAACTTTCCCAGCCGGAATACGACTTTGTATCTGCAATCGTCCCTGAATTAAAATGATGGCATACCGCAACAGCAAGGCCGTCTGAAGCATCCAGATATTTCGTGGGAAACTCTTTAAGATTGAGAAGGTTTTGGAGCATTCCTGCTACCTGTTCCTTACTGGCATTACCATTTCCGGTAATAGCCATCTTTATTTTTTTCGGAGAATATTCCGTAATGGGGATATTTCTGTAAAGACTGGCTGCCATAGCAACGCCTTGGGCACGTCCCAGTTTCAGCATACTTTGTACATTTTTTCCGTAGAAAGGAGCTTCCAGGGCAACTTCATCTGGATGAAACTCATCAATAAGTGACAGAGTTCTTTCAAAAATGTACTTCAGTTTAGTTTCATGGTTGGGATACTTCTTTAGGATAAGCTCATGGATAGAAACCATTTCCATTTTACCTTTTTTGACGGAAATTAGACCAAATCCCATGACCGTAGTTCCGGGATCAATACCTAAAATTATTTTCTCTGAAATCATTATTGCAAAGATATGATTTTCTCAAGTTTATTTAATAATGAAAAAAAATCAAAGAATGGTGATTTGTGTTTAAATCTTTATTAACTTTAATAAAAAATGATCATGAAAAATTTACTTAATGTATTAATTGTTCCTGTTTTTCTGTTTTGTAGTTTTCAGAAAGAGAGTGGATTAGCTCAAAAGGATACTTGAAGGCAGGAAATGCCGTTCAAAAAGGAGATCGGATTATGTATTTGTTTTTTAAAGCGGATAAAGATCCATCCGGAAGAGAAAAAATTGTTCTTCAGGATAGTAAAATTTTGGAGGGAAGGTTAAAACTTCTGCCATCTTTTGATAGAGATGAGATGCAAAAAGGAGATCTTATCATCACTGTTCAGGAAGCAGGAGGAAAAGAAATCTCCAGACAACTCATTAAAAATCCTTTACAGCCTGAACTGGAAGTGTATGAAAAAGAAGGAGTCTCCAGACAGAAAGCCTCGCTTCCCGATGCTGAATTCAGTGTGAGATTTGCTTATTCTGAAAATATCCGATCTGTAAAAATCGAAAAAGTTGCAGAGGATGGGATACAATTATTATTCACTCAAAAACTATAATCATGAAAAAAATTCTATTATCCCTACTTATTGGAAGCAACTGCTTCGGACAGGTATTTGATAAAGTATCACTTTTACAAAGCGGTGCAAATGATAAACGAATCATCATTGCCGTTTTGGGGGATGGCTTCACCAGTGCGGAACAAAACTCTTTTGTTTCTTCAGCTCAGTCAACCGTTAATTATCTTTTTACCAAAAGCCCTTACAAAGAGTATAAAAATTATTTTAATGCCTATGCGGTGAAAGTGATATCCACTCAGTCCGGAGTAAAGCATCCGGGAACGGCAACCGACGTGGCAGAACCTGTTATTCCTGTATCCAATCCTAACAATTATCTTGGGTCCAGCTTTGATGTCGGAGTCCACAGATGTATCTACAGCAGTACAACGAATAAAGTCGGGCAGGTATTGGCCGCCAATGTTCCTGATTATGATATTACTTATGTTTTAGGAAATTCAACTGAATATGGAGGTTGCGGTGGGGCATATGCCTTTGCGTCTCTTAATAGTTCGTCCAGTGAAATTGTTGTACATGAGTTGGGACATTCTTTCGGAAAACTGGCAGATGAATACTGGTTTGCAGGTTCCGGCGAATCCCCAAACAAAACTCAGACGTCAAATCCTGCGACGGTAAAGTGGAAAAACTGGGTAGGCGTAAACAGTGTCGGTGTTTATCCTTACACGGAGAGTCCGAGCTGGTTCAGACCCCATCAAAGTTGTGAGATGAGATATTTGAATCAACAGTTTTGTTCTGTATGTAAAGAAGCTATTGTGGAGAAAATTCACTCTTTGGTATCTCCGGTAGATTCTTTTACCCCGGCAAATAATACCACTTTAAATGCCAATACCAATATCACCTTTACAGTGAATGAGATTCTTCCTAACCCTAATACACTCGTGAATACCTGGAAACTGAATGGAACAACACTCAGTGCAACGGCTAATACAATTACGATCACTCCTGCTCAACTTAACAGCGGTAATAATACTTTGCTTTTTTCAGTGACAGACAACAGTCCTCTTTTAAAAGTAAACAATCACGGAACTCTTCATTTTACCAATGTCAGCTGGACGCTTAATAAGTCAGGACTTAAAGTTTCTAAAGTTACAGCCAGAGAGAAAGGCTTCAGTATTTATCCGAATCCGACAGATGGGGTATTTTATATCAGAGGAAAACAGGATTTCTCAAAAAATATAAAAGTTGAAATCTATGATGCTTCCGGTAAGCTGCTTTCGGCGAAGTCTGAAATGAAAGATAGTTCAACCTTATCGGTAGACATTCAATATGCACCTTCCGGTTCGTACCTGCTGAATGTCGTTGAAGATGATCAGCCAATCATTTCCCAGAAAATTATAAAAGAATAAATATTATGAAAACCGGCCTGACAGGCCGGTTTTTAATTGGTTCCCAGTCTTTTCTCGGCAATCGGAACCCAGTTTCCATCATGACGGAGAAGTAATATTTTGTCAACTAAGAAATTAGTTTTATACGGAAAATGCTGATACTTTTCCCATGCTCTTAAATAGTTTTCCCACGTAAGATCCCGATACCCTACTGTCATATGAGGGTTAAACGAGTAGGGGGCGAAGCTGAATTGTTGCTTTACTCTCTTGTAAAGGTCCTGGAGCTCAGAACTGATTTCAGGATGAATATAGATCACCGGATTTTTAGGATTGGCAAAGCTTCCGAATCCATTCAGTTCAATTTTAAAGGGATTCATATGGGTGTCTATTTTTTGAAAAGCTGTGAAGATGTCGTCTTCCCACTCAATTTCTCTTGAGAAAGGAGGGAATAGGGTGATATGAGCTTCATTCTTTAACGCTTTGGAATTGTCATAATAAATCGCCAGATCTTTTTTAAAAATCCTTACTTCTTCAATAATTTCCGTTGGAGGATAGATGGCGATAAAATATAGTTTTTTCATATTCCTGATGTCGGCCAGACTAAAGGTACTTAATTTTTGCTTTCAGCTGTAGCAATGTGCTTTCAAGATGATCTGTCATCTTTTTCACTTCTATATGCGGTCTAAATATGGAGCTTTTACCTTTTTCCTCATCTGCGATATTAGACAGAATAATCACTGAAGTTTTTGTATCCGGATAATAAATATTCAATGAAGGAGATCCTTTCACGTATCCACTGTGAAAATAGGAATTAGGTTTTCCGATATTCAGCATGATTCCATAGGCATATCCCATTTTTCCAAAGATTGCATGACGTCTTTCTGCACTTTTAGCCATGAACTGATTGAGTGTTTCGGGTTTTAAAATTTTCCCTCCGTACAGAGCGTTATTCCACCTGTGAAGATCTGAAATGGTGGAAAGCACTCCTCCGGCGGGGGTACCGATCTCTTTTCCGCTTAATCTTTCAGGCATATTGGGAACTTCCTGAAATCTGGCAGAATTACCAAGGTAAGCACTTGCAAAGTTATTTCCGTGGAAGGTGTCTCCTGTGGAAGAACTGGTCATTCCGGCTTTCTTAAAGAGTTCCGTTGCATTTTGATCATAAGATTTTCCGGATACTGTCTCAACAATTTTTCCCAAAGCATTAAATCCGTCATTGGAATAGAAAAAATCCGTACCGCTTTTAAACATTAGTTTACCACCCATTAAATTCAATCCTGAAGTGTGATTCAGAAGCTGATGGATAGTAATATTTTCATAATCTTTATTCTTAAATTCCTTCAGGTATTTGGATACTTTATCTTTGACGTTCAGTTTTCCCTGTTCCATCTGAAGAAGAATCAGAACGGCTGTGAATTGTTTGCTTATTGAACCAATGGCAAAAACAGTGTTGCTATCGATTTTTGCTTTTCTTTTAAAATCTGAATATCCGCTTTCTTTTCTGTAAAGCTGGTCTGAGTCCTTGAAGACTGCAATACTCCCGTTAAAATGGTACTTTTTAAACACAGAATCAATCTGCTGTTCCAAGAGGGTCTTTTGAAAAGCAGTAATGGTAGAGTCAATAATAGCTTTTTGATCAACTGGAGCTTGTGTTGTACCGGTTTTACATGAAAATAATACACAAAAAAATAGAAGGAATGTTAAATTTTTAATCACGGGGGTGTTTTATTAATAGATTATCATTTTATAGATCGTAAAATCTTAAAAAGTGTTAAGGGATGCAAAATCCGTGCTAGAATAGGTTTTTTCTATCATATAAAATAATCTATCGGCTTTTAAAGAGTATTCAATAATTTTGATTCTATTATTTACCATCAGAAAATTATGAATGAACATCTGAAAAGTGACTGGTCTCAAATTGAAACTTTGCTGAACAGTATAAAGCAACAAGGAGTTGATTATCTGAATTCTATAACGGAAAAACCTACTTCTGTACCTACCATCCCTGTCTGGGAAAAACAGGGATTACCCGAATCAGGATACGGAACAGAAGAGACCTTAAAAATTTTTAACCAAAGATTTGAACCCATAATAGTGGGATCTTCCGGCCCACGGTATCTTGGATTTGTAACCGGAGGAACAACGCCTGCTTCCATTGCCGGTGACTGGCTGACGACTATTTATGATCAGAATACCCAGACCACAAAAGGACAGGGCGATATCTCCGCAAATATTGAGCTGGAGACCATACATCTGATAGTAGAACTTTTAGGACTTCCAGACAGTTTTCTGGGTGGATTTGTAACCGGGGCGACCATGTCAAATTTCACCTGTCTGGCCGTTGCGAGGCAATGGTTAGGCAAAGAGCACGGAAGGGATATTGCTAAAGAAGGAATGCCTGGAACAATGAAAATACTTAGTGCTACTCCACATTCTTCTTCGGTAAAATCTTTATCGCTTCTGGGATTGGGAAGTAATACTATTGTTAAGGTTAAAACAGCAGCAGGAAATCGTGAATCTATTGATATGGCAGATCTGGAGCATCAGATCATGAGCCTTAAAGGGGAGCCCTTTATCTTAATATCCAGCGGGGGAACAGTAAATACAGTAGATTTCGATGATTTTAAAGAAATCAAAAGATTAAAAGATACGTATAATTTCTGGTGGCATATTGATGCCGCTTTCGGTGGCTTTGCAGCCTGTTCGGATTCATATAAACACCTTTTGGAAGGGTGGGAATATGCCGACAGTATCACCGTTGATTGTCATAAATGGCTTAATGTTCCCTATGAAAGTGCAATATTTTTAATTAAAGAGCAATATCATATTCTGCAGGTTGAAACCTTCCAGAACTCTAATGCTCCTTATCTTGGGGATCCCTTGGAAGATTTTGGATATTTAAATTTTCTTCCCGAGAATTCAAGAAGATTAAAGGCACTGCCGGCATGGTTTTCCATCATGGCATATGGTAAAAATGGATATCAGTATATCATAGAAAATAACATATCACTGGCAAAGCAACTGGGACAGTGGCTTGAGGATAGCGATAATTTTAAACTATTGGCCCCGGTACGTCTGAATACGGTTTGTTTTACCTTACAGGATGACGAAATGCAAAATGAGGTTGGTCGGTTCCTGGAGAATCTTAATAATACAGGTAAAGTCTTTATGACTCCAACTTCGTATAACGGCAGCAAGGGAATCCGGGCTGCATTTGTCAATTGGATGACCAATGAAAATGATATCCAATTGATTTTTGATACCATGAATGAAGTCTTTAAAGCGATAAAATAATACTTTGATAAGCCCGTTGGAGCTATTCCCGGGCTTATTTTAAAGTCAGGTCACTGAACCAAAAAACATATTCACCATCTTCTTTGTCGGCATCCGTTTTGGGTTTAGGATAAGTTTTCTTTACAGTTTCCCCAATTTCAAAAGCAACAGGGGTTTTAAAAATAGGACCGTCAAAGGTAAATGTATGGAACTCTCCGTTTTCTCCGCAAGGATCTACATTTTCCGGTAAGTCTTTGATAAAATCATGATCAATGATCCGTCCGGCAAAACCTTTATCCAGATAAGATCCGTTCACACAGGTTACAATGGTTTTAAAACCCAGATCCAGAAATTCACGGATAAGTATTGAGGTATCTTTTTTCCAGAGTGGAAAGACAGCTTGCATACCGATAGCATTGAGCTGTTGCTCTCTGTATTTTCTAAGATCCTCAAGGAAAATGTCCCCGAAAATTGAATGTGTAACGCCCAGAGCCTGTATCTCAGCCATTGTATTACTCATTATTTTCTGGTATTCTTCCATGGACGGTTCTTTAGGAAGTTCCATTTTAACCAAGGGAATTCCTAGACTTTCTGCCTGTTTTTCCAACAAAGAAACATGAACTCCATGCATGGAAACCCTTTGGAATTCCTCATGAATACTTGTAAGCAACGTAGAAACTTCATATTGGTTTTTTTGAAGGATTTTATACAAGGCGAGTGCAGAATCTTTTCCGCTGCTCCAGTTGAATAGGGCTTGGGGCTTCATGTATACTTTCTGATTAAGGATGTCTATAAGTTAATTGAAATTTGTGGTGAAGATAAATAAAAAACCTAACAGGATTCTGAATCCTGTTAGGTTTGTATATTTTCAGAAGATGAAATGCTTCCTACATATTTCTTCTGTACTTACCACCTACTTCAAATAAAGCATTGGTGATCTGTCCTAAAGAACAGTATTTCACGGCATCAATCATTACTTCAAATAAGTTTTGCTGATTGATGGCAGCATGTTGTAATTTTTTCAATGCTTCTTCCGATCGATCTGCGTTGGCTTTCTGGAAATTGTGAAGAGCTTCAATCTGGGCCTGTTTTTCCTCTTCAGTAGAACGGATCACTTCTCCCGGAAGTACAGTTGGCGAACCGTCTTTACCAAGGAATGTGTTCACTCCAATGATCGGGTATTCTCCGGTGTGTTTCAGCCATTCATAGTGCATGGACTCTTCCTGGATTTTAGAACGTTGATACATTGTTTCCATTGCACCCAATACACCTCCTCTTTCCGTGATTCTGTCAAATTCCGTGTATACGGCTTCTTCCACAAGGTCAGTTAATTCTTCAATAATAAATGATCCCTGAAGTGGATTTTCGTTTTTGGCTAATCCTAATTCTTTATTGATGATCAGCTGGATCGCCATCGCTCTTCTTACCGATTGCTCTGTAGGGGTAGTAATAGCCTCGTCATACGCATTTGTGTGAAGTGAATTACAGTTGTCATAGATAGCGTACAATGCCTGAAGCGTAGTCCTGATATCGTTGAAATCAATTTCCTGAGCGTGCAGTGAGCGACCGGAGGTCTGGATGTGGTATTTCAGCATCTGGCTTCTTTCATCGGCACCATATTTCAGCTTCATGGCTTTTGCCCAGATTCTTCTTGCTACACGTCCGATCACTGAATATTCAGGATCAATACCGTTTGAGAAGAAGAAAGAAAGGTTAGGAGCGAAATCATTGATATCCATTCCGCGGCTTAAATAGTATTCCACATAGGTGAAACCATTGGCAAGGGTGAACGCCAGCTGAGAAACCGGATTGGCTCCTGCTTCAGCAATATGATATCCGGAAATAGAAACAGAGTAGAAATTTCTTACTTTTTCTTTAATGAAGTATTCCTGAACGTCACCCATTAATCTTAGGGCAAATTCTGTAGAGAAAATACAGGTGTTCTGAGCCTGATCTTCTTTTAAAATATCGGCCTGAACGGTACCACGAACTGTAGCGATGGTTTTTGCTTTAATTTCTGCATATACTTCTGCAGGTACAATTTCATCTCCGGTAAGTCCTAAAAGCTGTAATCCCAATCCGTTGTTGGATGGCGGAAGTTCACCATTATATTGAGGTCTTTCTAATCCTTTATCGTCGAATTTTTCCCTGAGCTTAGCTTCAACCTTAGCCTCCAATCCGTTTTCCTTGATGTATTTTTCAACGTTCTGGTCGATTGCAGCATTCATAAAGAAAGCTAATAACATAGGAGCCGGACCGTTGATCGTCATGGAAACGGAGGTTAATGCATTCACCAGGTCAAATCCTGAATATAGTTTTTTAGCATCATCCAACGTGGCAATAGAAACTCCTGCATTTCCTATTTTACCGTAAATATCCGGTGGTAAAGCAGGGTCCTGGCCATATAATGTCACCGAGTCAAAAGCTGTGGATAAACGTTTTGCAGGCATTTCTGCAGAAACATAATGGAATCTTCTGTTCGTTCTTTCGGGACCCCCTTCTCCGGCAAACATCCTTGTCGGATCTTCTCCTGTTCTTTTGAACGGATAGATTCCTGCAGTGTATGGGAAGCTTCCCGGAAGGTTTTCCTGGCCTTTCCATTTGATAAGATCCCCCCAGTCATTGTATTTTGGTAAGGCAATTTTTGGAATTCTTAAATGAGATAAAGATTCAGTTGACGTTTCAACCTTAATTTCTTTTCCTCTCACATAATATGAATAGAACTCAGCATGAAAGGCTTTTTTCGTATCATCCCATGTTTTCAGGAAGTCAATATTTTCCTGTTGAAGATTTTTTTCCGCTTTTTGATATTCAGCCTCTAAAACCTCGTTAGAAAGAATGTTTTTAACCCCTTCAATATGATACATTGTTCTGGCAAGCTCCGCTTGTTTCTCAACATTGGCATCATATTGTTTATTGTTTTCAACGATTTCAGATAAATAACGAACTCTCTTAGGCGGGATGATCGTCACTTCATCTGTGATTTCCTGCTCGACAAACGTTTTAAGATCTAAATCAGTGAATTTTTCATTGACCTTTGAAACCAGCCTGTTGTAAAGCTCAGTTGTCCCGTGATCATTAAACTGAGATGCTTTTGTTGCGTACACAGGCATATCTTCCAGTTGACTTTCCCATAAAAGATGGTTTCTCTGGAATTGTTTTCTTACCGCCTGAAGGGCATCAAGAGCTCCGCGTTTGTCAGATTTATTTAGTGCTACCAAATCAGCGTAATCCAACATATCAATTTTTTCAAGCTGAGTAGAGGCTCCGTACTCAGGAGTCATGACGTACATCGAAACATCTGCAAAATCAGAAACTTCCGAACCGGATTGTCCGATACCTGAGGTTTCAAGGATAATGACGTCCGGATGGGCCAGTTTCAATACATTCAATGCGGAATGGATGAAAGGAGAAACGGATACGTTGTTTTCTCTCGTAGCCATAGAACGCATATAAACTCTTGGGTCATTGATGGCGTTCATACGGATTCGGTCCCCCAGTAAAGCTCCCCCGTTTTTTTCTTAGAAGGGTCAATAGAGATAATAGCAATTTTCTTATCAGTATTAGAACGAAGGAAACGTCTTACCAATTCATCTGTTAATGATGATTTTCCCGCTCCTCCTGTGCCTGTGATACCGATGATCGGGATTGTAAGGCCTTTTGACTTTTCGTCAATGGCTTGTACGAGCTCAGGTTTTTCATCTGAAAAGTTCTCTACGGCAGAGATAATTCTGGCAATACTTGTTGAGTTTTCAAAGCTGATTGCATCCAGATCTTCTGCGGTAACATCTTTTCCGGTTGCAAAATCAGATCGGTGTACCAGGTCATCAATCATGCCTTGTAGCCCTAGCTCGCGGCCATCGTCCGGAGAGTAGATTCTGTCGATACCATAAGACATGAGCTCTTTGATTTCTTCCGGCAGGATTACACCACCGCCGCCACCGAAAATTTTGATCTGTGGTGAATTTTTTTTCTCTTAAAAGGTCGTAGATGTATTTAAAATATTCATTGTGACCTCCCTGATAGGAAGTCAAAGCAATAGCATTGGCATCTTCCTGGATCGCTGTATTTACAACTTCCTCTGCTGATTTGTCATGTCCGAGATGGATGACTTCGCATCCTGTTCCCTGAATGACACGACGCATAATATTGATCGCAGCATCATGTCCGTCAAATAATGAGGCCGCTGTTACGATTCTTACCTTGTTGGTTGGAGTATATTTTTGGGTTTCCATAAAAATTCTAGAAAGTTTCTAAGTTCTCAAATATAATAATAAATAAAGAACCTTGTGTTTGATTTTATGTCGTTGATTTTCATTTGATTAATCAGTATTATTTAATTATATCTCCCCAATTTAAGGTCAGGAAATTTGAGACAGCTAAAGTTCGGTAGTTACAGAATTAAAATGAGTTACAGGATTTCAATGTAAAATCATACATTTTAGAATTCTCAGATTAAAATCTCTACTTTTGCACCATATTTTACAGACATGCAAAAAGCCTTACTATATTTCGCCTTAGGAACAGCAGTAAGTTTCCTTATCAATTATTTCTTTTTAAGCTCAGAGAATATCGGACTGGATATTTACTATGCCATTGCTTTTGGTTCAGCCTGGGGAATTGCTTATTATCTGGATACCCCGAATTTTACTTTACCTCAAAAATTAGGGTTGTCTTTTGTAGCTATGGGAATTTTGGTTGTGATAGGAACTTTAATTTTTGACCTTAAGCTGGCTATACCTTCTATTTTAAAATTTTCTACAGTCTTTGTAGCCTATTATTTATTTGCCAGTTTCAGAGGGAGTAAATCACTGAGAAAATAAAAAGAAATGAAGCTATCTAAAGACAGCTTCGTTATATTTTAATGGATCATCAGGAAACTTACCAGTGCAAGTACCACGACTAAAATCATAAATGCGAAGAAATTCAGGGTAAATAAAATACCGCCTATGAAAAAGCTTACGATGCCATGGGTATGATACACCCGTCTGTGGGCAATGAAAAAGTAGGCAATAATGTATATCAGCAAAACAGATAATACCAGATACAGGATGGTATCTAAAATTCCGATATCTGTAAGTGATGCCAGTTTTACGATAAGGAACACAAACAGCACATTCAGTAAAAGGAATGAGAAGTAATGCAGGGTGAAGATTCCATGATCAAAGTACCACCATCTTTTTTTATTATGGAAAATCCATAAAAAGAAAGCAAATAGCGGAAGGTATATAAAGAGAGCCTTCGGCAGATTGTGAAAAGAGGTCTCTGCCAGACTTTGTGCAATCTCTGCTTTTGTAACTCCTTTTTCTTTAAGTTCAAAGAATTTATGTGCTACCGGTATTTGGATAAAATCAAGCATTGACGGATTTTTAGCCCTGGCCGAATCATAAGATTTTCTCGTATTATATCCGCCATACTGTACTTTATCATCTATTTTCTTATCCATTTCAAAAGCCTCTTCCAGGTCATCTATTTTAGCAGAATCCGGTACAATGTTCAGGCTTTTGATGGTTACAGAGTCTTCTTTTGTCAGCACCGGTTTGGCTTGTATACTATCTGCTATTTTCCGGGCATTGATCGCCTTCATTTTGTCAAAAATACTGGCTTTGGCTTCCTTCTCCTTCTCCTTTGTGTTGTGAGAATTTATATTCATTGGAAAAAGAGCAAATACAAAAAAAGTGATAAAACTTACGAAAATATAGAGTTTTACAGGAGGTACGAATTTTTGTCTCTTTCCTTCAAGGTAAGTATTGGTAAGAGCCCCTGGTTTAAACATCAGGTTTTTTAATGTTCCCCAAAACTGTCCGTCATAATGGGTAAAGTCTTCTATAAAATGAGTGAAGAGGTAATAAAAGGGATGCCGGCTTTCAATATTTTCCTGTCCGCAATGAGGGCAGAACCTTTCTTCGACGTGTTGCCCGCAGTTCAGGCAGTTTTTATTTTCTCTTATTTTTCCGTGGCTCATGGATTCATGGATATGATTGCCGCAAATATAAATATTTCGTTAATACAATAAATATATTGTTAATTTTTTACGAAAATCTTTAAGAGAAGTTAATAAAGAAAGAGCTGAGGGAATAAACTCTTTGCTTTATCAAGCGTGTTTTCAGAATCTTTTCAACGGGTTTTTCATCGCCGAACAATTTACAAGATTTGTGCCAAAGCATAAGAAAATGTTAAAATCTATTGTTAGGAGACTGAGTAGCAGATATTATCCAGATTAAATAAAATATGTTTTTGCGTTACAAAAATAATTTGTACCTTTGCACACCCTTTTAGGGGTAAATTATGTTTAATCTTTAACTAAAACGTGTGAATACATTAAGTTACAAAACTGTTTCAGCGAACAAAGCTACTGCGAATAAAGAATGGGTTGTGGTAGACGCTGAAGGACAGCCGTTAGGTAGATTAGCTTCTACGGTTGCAAAGATTTTGAGAGGTAAGCACAAGACGAACTTTACACCTCACGTAGATTGTGGTGATAACGTGATCGTTTTGAATGCTGGGAAAATTACACTTTCCGGAAACAAGTGGGCTGATAAGACTTATATCTGGCATACAGGATATCCTGGAGGGCAGAAGTCTATGACTGCGGCTGAACTTCAAAAGAAAGATTCTTTAAAGGTATTAGAGAAGTCTGTAAAAGGTATGTTACCAAAAAACAGATTAGGTGCTGCTATCCTTAAGAACCTTTATTTATATGAAGGAACTGAGCACAAACATGAAGCTCAACAGCCTAAAACAATTAATGTTAACGAATTTAAATAATTAATTATGTCTATAGTTCACAAAATCGGAAGAAGAAAAACTTCTGTAGCTAGAGTTTATGTAAAACCAGGTTCTGGAAACATTACAGTAAACGGTAAAGATGCTAAAGAATATTTCTCTACAGACGTGATGGTTTACAAGTTAAACCAACCGTTCATCCTTTCTGAGACTGTTGGTCAGTATGACGTTACCGTAAACGTATTCGGTGGTGGTAATACAGGTCAGGCAGAGGCTATCAGATTAGGTATTTCAAGAGCTTTATGCGAAATCAACGCTGAGTTCAGATTAGCATTAAAGCCAGCTGGTTTACTTACAAGAGACGCAAGAATGGTGGAAAGAAAGAAGCCAGGTCAGAAAAAAGCAAGAAAGAGATTCCAATTCTCAAAACGTTAATTTTTTTTCAGACATCAGATTGGAGATGTCAGATTTCAGACCTTTTTTTGTCTGGTATGTTATATCTGAAATCTATTAATCTAAACTTAAAATTGCCCGTTACGTTTAGCATCCAAACGCTTCTCCCATCTAAAGAAGTTGTTGATTGTTTAAAAGACGGAAAGTAAACTAACAAAAACAGAAAACATGGCAAAAGCAAATGTAAAAGACCTTTTAGAGGCTGGTGTACACTTCGGTCACATGACAAGAAAGTGGAACCCAAATATGGCTCCATACATTTTTATGGAGAAAAACGGTATTCACATTGTAGACTTACATAAAACAGCAGTTAAATTGGATGAAGCTTGCAACGCTTTAGAAAAATTAACTTCTGCAGGTAAAAAAGTTCTTTTCGTAGCTACTAAGAAGCAAGCGAAAGAAGTTGTTGCAAAACACGCTTCTGAACTTAATATGCCTTATATTACAGAAAGATGGCCTGGAGGTATGTTAACGAACTTCGTTACGATCAGAAAGGCGGTAAAGAAGATGAACTCTATCGACAAAATGAAAAAAGACGGTACGTTCGAAACTTTATCTAAAAAAGAAAGATTACAAGTTGACAGACAAAGAGCTAACTTAGAGAAGAACTTAGGTTCTATCGCTGACATGGTGAGACTTCCGTCTGCTGTATTTGTAGTTGATATCTTAAGAGAACACATCGCGGTAACTGAAGCTAAGAAATTAGGTATTCCAGTTTTCGGTATCGTTGATACAAACTCTGACCCTAGAAAAGTTGACTTCGTTATCCCAGGAAACGATGATGCTTCTAAGTCTATTGATATGATCCTTAGCGTAGTTTCTGAATCTATCAAAGAAGGTCAGTCTCAAAGAAAAGCTGATAAAGAAAAATCTAAAGAAGAAGGAGAAAAGGTATCTGCTGATACAGATGCTGATTTCGATGCAGAATAAGTAAAGATTTTACTTTAATATAGGAAAAACGCCGGATTTTATATTCGGCGTTTTTTTTGATAGATATACTTATTACTTCAATATAAGGATTGTAGCTGAGCTTTTCCGGGAACAGAAAGAAATATAAAAAAAACTCCACAACATCCTGTGGAGTTTTTTATTTAGTTCCTGAGCGTTATAGAATAGGAGCTTGTGATGTATTTATTAGATTGATATCTTGAATTGCAAACAAAACCTGATAAACTGTAATTTTGATTTTTAGGGACCATCGTATATCCGATTTTCCCGGCAGCAATAGGAATTTTTTTAAAGAAATTATTTCCACTTACCGTAAGTACCATATTACAGGAGGAGTTATTGGTTACTGAAAGAGATGTTCTGGGATTACCCGGATCATCATTATTTAGAAGGTCATTCAGTACCTCCGCTGTCTCCGGTTTATACGTTTTTATCAGTTCATTATATTCTCTTGCGGTATTAGCGGCATTTCCGGAATTATTGGAAGGATAGGGATTTCTTATCGGGTAACCTCCGTAATTGACATTACAGCTGGTAAGAACCAATGAAGCCCCTATGATAACTAACAGTCTTTTCATACCTGTTTTACTTTTTGTCTTTTCTTTTTAAAGGTTTTTTCTCCGGTTCTGTACTTTTCTGAGCAGAAGAACGTTCTGTACCCGACTGTACCGGGTTACCAATCGTTACAAATAGACTTTTTTTATACTCTTCTGAGAAGTGTATTTTGCATCGCAAACGTTACTGTTCAATGCATACAGACCCTTATTTACTACAATAAAGTTCTCTCCATGAGCAGGAACAGCAAGGTTGTAGAAGTCTTTTCCTTCAATTCTGAGTACAATATTGCAATCTGAATTGTTTTTAAACAAAAGAATAGCTTCTTTTCTGCTAAGGTCTTCATTAAGCATTCCATTAAGGAGTTGTACAGCCTTTTTTTTATGCTCAACAGAGGATTCTGTAATAAGACGTTTAAATTCTTCTGCTTCCTCTGAGGTAGGGTTTCTCATAAGGCTGTTGGGAATATCGGAAATAACAGGCCTTGCTTCCATAGGTTGGGCATCTTTTGCCCCTTTAGTCCATTCTGCATTCTTTAAAGCGATAAGCTTGGGCTTCAGGACGCTTTTTTGGGATCGTCAGGGTGTGCGTTCTTTAGGTATTCTTCAATTTCCTGAATATTTGTGCTTTTTAAAATGTCTTTATTACGTTTTTGTGCGTATGTAAAGCCCTGGATCAGGAATGTGAAGAATACAACCGTTAAAAAATTTTTTTCATCAATTAAGTGTATTTCATCAGCTTATCCGGAATTTGATATAGGTTATGGTCTTTCCTTTAGCCGAGAATAGTTCTTCATAATACGTCCTGATATCTCTCAGATGCGGCGTATTAGGATCATATTCCGGTGCCCCATAGATGTCATGATGGGCAGTAATGATTTCGTAGCCGGCTCCCTGTAGATATCCCAGGGTATAGCCATGTAAAAACTCTGAATCAGTTTTCAGATGAACGATACCACCTGGTTTTAGGAACTTTTTATATCGGTTTAAAAAATCCGGATGGGTTAATCTGTGTTTTGTTCTTTTATATTTAATCTGTGGATCAGGGAATGTAATCCAGATTTCGTCTACTTCGTTTTCAGCAAAAAAATGATCAACAAGTTCAATTTGTGATCTTAAAAAAGCCACATTAGTCATGTTGTTGTCTACAGCTTCTTTAGCACCAAACCAGAATCTTGCTCCTTTAATATCAATCCCGATAAAGTTTTTTTCAGGAAATGTTTTGGCAAGTCCCACAGAATATTCTCCTTTACCACAACCTAATTCCAGTACAATGGGATTGTCATTTTTAAAGAAATTTTCTCTCCATTTTCCCTTTAAATCAAAACCTTGCAAAGCATCTTCTCTTGTAGGTTGGATTACATTTGGTAATATCTTATTTTCTGCAAATCTTGCTAATTTATTCTTGCCCATGAGTCATTTAAAATGACTGCAAAAATAGTAAAATTTGCATAGACTTTTTGCCTTTTTTAAGACTAAAAGGTATTTCAAAAATAAGTTTATTCTGCTGATTACTGGGCTGCTGTACTTCCAAGGGCGACGATGATAGGCCTCTGAACGGTTTTCTGGGAAGCATATTCTGCGCCACAGACAAGACTCGTGAAAAGATATTGTCCCTTATCTATGACTATAGAGCCTTCCCCTTTTGCAGGCACAGCAAGTCTGTACTTGGTGGTACCAACTCCCTCCATTCTTACAATTATATTACAATCCGATTTGTTTTGGATCATCACAATGCATTCTTTGGTATTGGGGTCGTTATCAAATAAAGAATTAAGGATCTTTACTGTTCTGTTCTGGTGCTCAACCGGTGTAACGGCCATCAGCATATTGAATTCTTCTGCTTCGGCATTGGGAACAGCAGCATTGGTGCTGGTATTGATAACAAAAGTGTTTTGGGGAGTACTCGGAGTATAAACCGTCGTTGATTTTTTGGCTGCCAGTTCAGCTTTATATTTAGCGATTTGCTTTTGCTTGATGATCGCATTCATTTCATCGAAGGTAATCTTTGTGGAAGGTCTTCTTCTCAGCAGTGCCAGCATTTCCTGCATATCTTTTACTTTCTGATCTTCCGGGTGGGCATCTTTGATATATTCTTTCATCATTTCCATAACCCGTGGTTTCAGAACAGACCTGCGAGGATCGTCGGGATGAGCGTCTCTCAGAAAGGCATTGATTTCATAGATATTATTGCTTTTCAGAATTTCACTATAATCCTTTCCTCTTTTCTGAGCTGAAAGACTAAAAAACAGTAACGTTCCAAGAAGTAAAAGTATTTTTTTCATTAATATAGATTAAGTTATGATTTGGTACTTTCCTTAATTTGTGTCTGATGGTATTAGTCTTTGAATAATAACGAAATACTATTGTTTTTATTTTAAACACGTGATTGTGATATAAAATTAAATATATTTTTGAATATTTGAGAAAACTTATTTAAAATAATTTTTAATCTTCATAAACACAACGTAATGCACCGTCTTAATTTTAGAAAATGGGGTGCAAAAAAATCCATGTAATTTTACATGGATTTCTATAGGTATGAATCTGCTGTTTTTTTATTCCTTAACAACTTCCTGAAGGTGAGAATTTCTCAGTCTTCTCTGGTAGATAGGAAGATATTTTTCAATAGGTATCTTGATCGCTTCAAAGTTCCCAGCCAATACATAAGGCTGAATGTTTTCGGAAGTATACACGAACTGAAGGAAGTTATCGATCAGGTTTTCAGGGATTTTGAATTTGACGAAATAATCTTTACCTAAATAGTTTTTGATCTGGGTAACAGAAGAATTCATTCTTTCAAACGCCTGGTAACGCTGTTTTTTCTTTCTTTCTCCGGAAAGAATGTCATAGATGCTTTCCAGGCTAAAGGTTAGTCCACCATCCCGTAGTCCTGCAACAGGAAGTTCGGGAGGAGTACCGTCTCCCTTGGGTTCCGGAAGCCCGATTACTTTTTTAATAGCCAGAGCTTTATCTTCTTTTCGTAAAGAGTTTACGTCATACCGAAGGTTTCCGGTAGGCTTGAATCTGCTCAGGACAATTTCCTGGATTTCATAATACGCAATCTTAAGTTCCACAAGATTTTTTTGCCCCATAAGCTGAGGAGTAAGTTTAATATCTTTTCTCTCAGTAACGATAGAGGTGAAGCGGATAACGTCTCCGGTATTGGCAGGAATAGTAAAATTACCGTTGTAATCTGTAAGAACAGTCTTTTGGGTATTCAGATTGGTAACATAGACCTGGTTGAGATACAAAATAGAATTGTCTCGTAAAAATACCTCACCGGAATATATCTGAGCATTGATTTTTGCAAGAAAAACCAATAGTAGTAGCGTAAAAAGTTTCTTCATATAATTGGCAAAATTACATAGAAATAGGGCAATTTGTACTTTATTAGATGATTAATAGTGGTTAAAGTTATATTAAACTTTAGCATTAAACTGTTAAGGACTGTTATAAAGCGGTTCTAAACCTGTTAAAATTGACATTATAATTCAAAAAACCTGAAAAAACAGGCAGAACATATCTCATATTTTTATTTGTTGTTTCGATGCAGGTGGATGCTTTTTTAGCGATGCCTTACTAACAGCCAACTTGAATATTTTATGGATATACCAGATCCATATTCTGTCCAGGTGATAAAGTACCAGTATGTTGCAGTTGGCACGAATCTGCCTCCTATTCTTCCATCCCACGTATATTTGTTTTGAGGGGTGCCACGGAATACTTCAGCCCCGTATCTGTCGAAGATCCGGAAAACCAGATTATCATTAGCCATCAAAGCAGAATAGTCAACCTCCTCATTATAGCCGTCACCATTTGGAGTAATGGTATTGATCAGATCAATAATGGCAAAAGGCTTTTGCACCTCTGCACATAATTTTGAATCTCTTACAAAAACGGTATGCCCTCCTCTGGGTACATTATAAAAAACATTGGAACCCTGCCAAACAACCCCGTCCAGGGAATATTCATAAGGAGGTGTTCCCCCGCTTACTCCTATTTTTACAGTCGTTCCGTCGATCTCAATAGATGTAATCATAGGCATCGGTAGTTCTGTCACAGTGACGTGTTGTCTGTAAACACAGCCATTTGAAGTAAGGTCCACCCAATAGCTTCCTACAGGAACATTGGTAATAGATGGAGTGGAGGCTCCGGTGCTCCAAAGATATCTTTCAAATCCGGGACCGGCATCCAGTGTAGTCGTTGTTTTGGGACAGATAGCCTGATCTTTTAGCAGATCAGATTTCTTGGGAACCTTTATAGTAATGGTAATAGAGGCGACCTCAGGGCATACTCCATTTTTTTGAAACCGGACATAAATGGTCTGGGTAAAACTTAGGTTCAGGGTAGCGGAAATCTGATTGATATTGTTTTGAGCATCAGACAAGCTGCCATAGAATGTAAAGGTTACATTGGGATCTGTAGTAAACTGAGGAATAAATTGTGCTGCATCAACTGTCTTCACACCATCTAAATCATCATCACATACACTTTCGGTAGCTGTTGTTTTTAGTAGTGGCAGTCTTGCGCCGATACTAAACTGTAAGGGCTTGATGACTGATGCACAACCATCCGGAGAATCTACGCGTATAAAAATTGTTGTGGTTGCAGTATAGCTGAAGTTATCAGGAAGCGTGCTGGCGTTTCCGGCATTGGCATCTGCAAGATTGGCATAATATCTTACGTTTGTAAAATACACAGGATTATTGAGCACAATCCCGGTAATGTTTGAAAGCATAACCGTAACAGTTCCATCCAGATTATCGTCACAGAAAATACCATTGTAGTTATCCAGTACTATAGCTTTATTGTAAAGGGAAAGTGTGATTTGAGCAATACTTTTACAGCCTACGCTATTCTTTACTACAGCATATACAATTGTGCCGTTGGGTGCCGGATAAACGTTGGGATTTGTTATAATTGCCGCTGCATTCTCAGTCTGGGCATCTGTTAATGTAGGATAATAAGTAATCGTAACGGGCGAGTTGGAGGTGACATTAGCTGTCGTAAGATTAAAGGTACCCTGTCCATTGATATCACAGGCCTTTATTGTGACATTCATAACGGTGAGAGCCTGAATATTGATGTTTACGGTTACTGTTTCGCAATCCGGAAAATCTGGGTCATTGCCGCAGAATGTATACGTAAATGTGTCATTGCCTACGGTACCCGGTGTCGTAACAGTATAAGTGATAATCCCTGTTGCTGGATCAATAACTGCTGTGCCTGATGCCGGTGGCGTCGTGATGGCAACGGTAGAAGGAACGGGAGTCTGTGTTGAGTTGCTGAAAGCCGGAGTAATAGTTTTCGTGCTGCATACATCATAAGACGTTGTGGTTAGTTTTACACAGTTTAAAACTTTAAATTGTTCTGTTACTAAAGGAGCACAGCTTCCCATAGTCACCGAGCAGGTATAATATCCGGATTGAGTGGGATTGAATGTAGAAGTAGTCGCATTGGTGATGGGTACTCCATTTCTGTACCATTGATAAGTATCATAAATGATAGGATCTACAGTAAGAACGGTACCCGGAGCACAGCTTCCCCCTGAAACTAAAATAACCGGTTGGGTAGGAAATCCGGCAAAAAATCCACCATATCCTACGGCATCACTTCCGGCTGTAATTCCGGCAGTCACAGCTTTGTCAGAAACCACTGTAATCGTTCCCGTCACATTCGGAATCCCGTATGTAACCCAGTTATTGGTTCCGGTCATATTATAAGGGCCTGTTGAAGCAGGCGGTATACTGCCGTTTACTGAAATATTGGCACCTCTTTGAGTGATAATATTCAACTTGGTAGGTATATTGAGAATTCCTCCTATATTGGCGTTAGAATGAACGAAATTTTCATTAATGAGTCCTAATTCATTGATCTGTTTAGGAAGATAACAGTTTAACGCAGGAATAAAGTTGAATCTACCTGTAGCTGTTTCATTTCCTGTATTGGAATCTCCTGCCAGAATCTGATACACATAGGCGTTTTTTGAGGTTCTGATGTACAAATTATAATGGGCACCACCCTGTAAGCTGTATTTTGTATCAGGAATAACAAAATAACTTCCTGTATTGATCGTAGCTATGGCAATGGGTTCATCGTTGACAAAAATCTGGGTATTGTCTTCTGTTGCAATAACGACAGCACCTTCCATATTGGCTCCTATATTTCCATTGCCTTTTACCAGGGCAAATTCATTTCCGAGCCGGTTGACAGGTACTGCCTGATCCATTAAAATATCAGAGCTGGAAGGAAAATTTCCCGCATACTGGCCGTTAAAATTACCATTGGTAACGTTGACCGGTTTGTTGGAGGTAATCTTCGCACCGATGAATCCGTCAAAGTTTCCTGTGATATTTCCGATCCCGTCAATGATGTAGGATTGCCCTTTGTTGAGACTGAATGTCATCGTAGGATTACCGGCACCCGTTGTACCATTTGAAAATTGCACGGTAGGTTTGTATCCGGTGATGGTAACGGTGGTATTATCTTCAGTTGCCAGAATACTGGTCATGAAGTTGAGAATATTATTGCTCACCGTAATAGGTGCAGAGGCAGCCAAAAAGCTCTTTCCGGTAGAGGGTATCCCCTTGGAAGTAATAATTTCCGCATGATTGAACACGGAGAACCTTAAGTTGGCATAGAAAGGGAATTCCGCTTTCACATATAATCCCTTGGTAATAGGGGTAAATAGATCCGTCTGCTGGGTAGTAATGATATAATTTCTTAAAACATCAAATTTTTGGGGATTGCCTTTGCTTATTGTGACCGTCCCGATAAGTATATTATTATTATAGATGTTCACAGGGAAGGGTGTTGTTCTGTTGGTAGATAAGTACAGATTCTGATAAGGATTGGGGGCGCCTGATCTGTCTACCATCGGAGCAAACCAATGTTCTCTGTCCAACTGAGCAAAAACAGAGGTGAAAATGCAAAGTATAAATAAAAAAGATAGAGTTTTCTTCATTCAGTATTAGTATTTATCACAAATTTAACAATAAAAAGTATTGAATGATTGAAAAGATAATAAAAAAACCATGATTTCAAATCATGGTTTTAAAATTTTTATTTGTCAAGGTTTATTCTCTGTTTTTCACCAGAATCCAACCTGTGTATTTAATGGCAGTCTGTCTGCCGTTAGGCTCGTTCCATCCTATTTCATACCAGTAATTTCCGGTAGGAACCTTTTTGCTTCCGCCTGAAGTTCCGTTCCATTTGTACCCGTTAGACTTATCAGCCTGGAAGATTTTGGCTCCATATCTGTCAAAAATATTAAAGACAAGATTGTTTTTACCGGCCAGTAAAGAATAATCTATCGAATCATTCACTCCGTCTTCATTAGGGGTAATTACATTAATAAGATCTGGAATTGTGACATCTACCTTTATCGGAGTACAGTTGTAGTCATCTTTTACATAGACGCTTATTTCACCCCTGGCCATATTTGTAAATACATTGGAGTCCTGCCAGGTTATATTGTCAATAGAGTATTTATATGGTGGAGTACCACCTATTGCATAAACGGTTATTGTGTTGGTGGATATGTCAATATTAGAGATGACAGGCTGTTCCGAAGCATATACTTTCACTGTTTGGGTGGTAATACATTCACCGGTTTTAAGCTTTACCCAATAAGTTCCTACTCCTACATTTTTAATCACTTGTGTGGTTGCTCCGGTGCTCCATTCATAGCTTTTAAATCCTGGTCCGGCGTCCAGAGTGGTCTTCTCTTCCATACAGATGATTTTGTCAACCAAAATATCAGATTTTACCGGAGGAAGTACCGCTAAAGTAACTGTTGCAACCCTGTAGCAGCCATTAGCATTGATTACCTTTATGTAAACAACGCCATTCGGAGAGATATAATTAGTAGCATTTAAAATTTCATTAGTACCGGCATGGGCATCTGCAAGAGACGGGTAGTATTTTTTCGTAATACCGGTAGCTGTTGTCACACTTGCATTGGCAAGGTTAAATAATCCGGTTGCAGGATTTGCTTCTAAGAAGCAGGTTCTTATTAAAGCATCGTTTACTATAGGGCTTTCGGATATCGTTAATTTCATGGTAACCTCTTCGCAATCCGTAAAGTCGGGGTTGTTTCCACAGAACCTGTAGACGAAAGTGTCCGGACCAAAATAATTAAAAGCCGGAGCATAGCTGATGACTCCTGTTGCAGGATCAATAACTGCATTACCATTGGCTGGAGGGGTCACGATTGTAACTGTTCCGGGAACTACTGTTTGGGTAGAATTTGAGAATGTAGGCACAAATTGTTTTACCCCGTCACATACTGTATCGTTGATGGTTGTTTTCTTAAGACAGGTGTATACTTTATATACCGGAGTCACTACCGGCGGACAGGTTCCCACCGTAATTTTTACGGTATAATTCCCTGATTGTGTCGGAACGTATGAGTTGGCTGTTGCTCCTGGGATCGGGGTATTGTCCCGATACCATTGGTACGAGTCAAAACTGTCACCTACTTCAAGAGTGATTCCCGGGATACATTCTCCGTTCTGTTTTGCAATAACGGGAATGGAAGAGAACCCAGCGAAATATCCTCCGTAACCAACCACACCACTTCCTCCGGAAATACCTGCGGTAACAGCTTTTGTGGAGGTTATGGTAACATTTCCTGTAATATCAGGAACGGAATAAGAAACCCAGTTAGCTGTTCCCAGTACCGGATACGGACCTTGTGCTGCCGGTGGAGCAACACCGTTTATGGTAACTGCAGCCCCTGCTTCTGTAAGGATGTTTAATTTTACAATATGTCCGGAAAGAGTTCCCTGATAAGGAAGATCTTTAATTTTTCCTATTTCATCAATTTTTCTTGGTAAATAACAGTTCAATGGCGGAATGTAGTTAAATCCTAATGTGGCATTACTGGTAGAAACTCCTGCCATCAGCTGGTACACATATACATTTTTTGTGGTTCTTATGTACATGTTGTAGTGATTATTTCCCTGGTTGATATAGTTGGTGTTGTTTACTTTATTAACTCTATAGCTTTCGCCCTCAGCCAGTGTGGCTACTGGTGTAGTTCCGTTGTTGATGTATACCTGGGTGCCCCCTTCTGTTGCAACAATTAAGGCGTCTTCCATATATTTGGAAATATTCCCGTTCCCTTTCACTACAACAAATTCATTTCCTAAACGGTCTACAGGTACAGATTGGTCCATAATAATATCGGAACCATCATAAAATCCTCCGGCAGCCATAGCAAACTGACCGTTAAAGTTTCCATTGGTAACAGATATGGGTTTGTCAGCTTCTATCTTTGCTCCTATAAAAGCTTCTTTGTTGAGCGTTTTATCGCCCATACCTTCAATAATATAAGATTGTCCTTTGTTTAAAGTAAAGGTAAGGGTTGGGTTTGTAGCTCCTGTCCATCCGTTTGTAAAGATAATATTGGGAGAGTAATCGGATACCGTCACTGTAGTGTTATCTTCTGTGGCCAGTATTCCGGTCGTAAAGTTGTATTCACTGTTGAGCTCTTCAATAGGAGCTGTAACTGCATAGAATTTTGTACCAATACCTGCTTTCCCTTTAGATGTTAATATTTCTCCGTGTTGACTTACCGAGAATCTGTAGGTTACAAAATAGGGTTTTGTTCCTTTGGTATATAATCCTTTATTTCCCGGAGTGAAAAGTTCACTATTGGTGCTGGCAACCATTCTGTTTATAGGAATGTCAAATGTTTGTGGTGAGCCCTTGCTGATGGTCACGGTTCCCAGCAGGGCATTATTGCTGTAAATCTCCACATCAAAAGGTGTGACAGAGTCTGTAGAAAAATACAGAGCCTGCTTTGGGGTGACCACCTTCCCCGATCTGGCTGCCATGGGAGCAAACCAATGTTCTGTATCCCTTTGTGCAAACAACATATTGATTGCCGCAAATAATAACAGAATAACTGATAGAATTTTTTTCATAGATAAAGAATTAGATTTTCTACAAAAATAACAGAATAAATGATTGATATTGAAAATATTTTTTTATTTTCATTAGTACATTAATAAAATAAGCCGCAATCATCTGACCGCGGCTTATTTTCATTATATTTTATCGGTTATTCTCTGTTTTTTACGAGAATCCATCCGGTATACTTGATAGGAGTTTTATTTTTATTGGACTCATTCCAGGTAATATGGTACCAATAAGTTCCTGTAACAATCTTTTTGTCAAAATGTTTTCCGTCCCATTTGAAGTTATTGAATTTATTTCCTGTGAAAATGGTATTGCCGTATCGGTCGTATATAGAGAATGTAAGGTTTTCTTTATATGCCAATTCACTGTAATCAATAAAATCATTTATATTATCCCCGTTAGGAGTGATGGCATTCAATAGATTAGGAACAGTAATTTCTACTGCAACGGGAGTACAGTTATACGCATCCTTGATATAGAATGTATGCTGACCTCTGGTTAACCCGGTAAATGTGTTGGAGTCCTGCCAGTTAGCAGTTCCGTCAACAGCATATTTATAAGGAGGCTTGCCGCCGGTCGCTGTCACGGTTGCGTTGTTGTTATTAATTTCAATACTTTGAATTACGGGATCATCTGCTTTTTTCACTTTTACAATCTGTGTCAGGAAACATCCGTTTTTACCAAGTATTACAGAATATTCACCTACTCCTACATTTCTGATTCCCGATGTAGTCGCTCCGGTACTCCACTGGTACGAGTCATATCCGGGGCCTGCATCAAGATCTGTTCTGGCATCCATACAGATATACTGATCTATGAGAACCGGGGATTTTTTGATAGGGATCGGAACTAGGGTGATTTTAGCATTCGCTGTACATCCTTCGGCTGTAGTTATTTTTACATATACTGTTCCTCCTGTAGACGGAAAGTTGTCAGGAGTTGTTATCTCGTTTATACCGGCATTAAGATCAGCCAATGTACGGTAATATTTTTTTGTTACCGGATCATAATCACTTACTTTCGCTTTGGTCAGATCAAAATAAGCATAAGGGGCTACATCATACCAACAAGCCGTTATTGTAGCATCCTTTACTATAAACGGTACTACCGTAAGGTTTAACGTTATTTGTTCGCAGTCTGTAAATTCCGCATTATCTCCGCAGAATTTATACACAATAGTATCCGGTCCTAAATATCCGGGATTAGGAGTGTATGTTATTGTACCGTTCGGGTTTATTACTGCCGTTCCTTTGGTAGGAGGTGTAAGGATTTGTAACGTGCTGGTAACCGGCGATTGGGTTGAGGAAGTAAATGCCGGTGTAATCACCTTTGCCGAACATGCATTGATTGCCTGTGTGGTAAGCTTTAAACATGTCTGTACTTTGTAAATCGGTGTTGTCACCGGAGGACATGTTCCCATAGTTATTTTTACCGTATAGTTTCCGGATTGGCTAGGAGTATATGTATTTGCGGTAGCCCCTGCTACAGCAGTACCGTTACGGAACCATTGGTAGGTCTCATATCCGTCATCCAATTCCAGGACGATTCCGGGAACACATTCACCTGTTTTTTTCGAAATGAAAGGGATCGAAGAAAATCCTGCAAAATAGCCCCCATAGCCTGCGGAGCTGTATCCTCCGTTAATACCTGCAGTTACTGCCTTTGTAGAAGTGATGGTGATATTTCCGGTAACACTCGGAATACCATAAGTCACCCAATTGGTATTTCCGGTCAGTGGAAAAGGTCCTTCTGACGGAAGAGGTGGATTGTTGTTAACAAGAACGGTGGCTCCGGCTTCTGTTAATATATTTAATTTTACAACTAAGTCACTTTTTGTTATGCTGGCTCCTCCGGAACCAAGGGGCATTTCATTGATCTTTCCGATCTCATCAATTTTTCTCGGCAGGAAGCAGTTTAACGGTGGGATGTAATTGAATCCGTTAGTAGCATCACTTGCTCCTACTCCTATAAACTGATACAGATAAACATTTTTGGTGGTAGAGATAAACATATTGGAGTGCGTACCGCCAGGCGTAGTTTGAGTAGCATAGTTGGTTTCGTCAATTCTGTAGAATTTTCCTGCATTTAACGTGGCAATCGGAGTTGTTGCTCCATTGATATATACCTCGGTATTGTCTTCTGTGGCTATGATAAGTCCGCCTTCCATGTTCAGCGAAGGAACGGTCGATCTTGTTTTTACCATAGCAAATGTATTTCCAAGTTTGTCTACAGGTACAGACTGGTCAAGAACGGGATCACTTCCGGTTGCAAAGTTAATAAAAGAAAAATTTGCATTACAGCTTCCGTTGGTAAGTGTTACCGGTTTATCAGCAACTACTTTTGCACCAATAAAACCTTCGCGGTTTCCCTCCTGGGCACCTGATCCTGCGAGAATAAAAGACTGTCCCTTTTGTAATGTAAAGGTATGGGTATTACCGGTAGGCGAACCATTGATAAAAGATACCGGAGGTGTAACAGGATTCGTAACGGGAGGAGTATTCCAGGAAACAGTGACGGTGGTATTGTCTTCAGTAGCGAGAACTCCCGCTGTAAAATTATGGATACTGGTTAAATTTTTATTGGGGCTTGCTGCTACAAAAAATGTTTTTCCTATTCCCGCTCTTCCTTTACTGGTAATGATTTCCCCATGAATATCCTGGGCAAGTCTTAAACTGCAATAAAAGGGTTTAGTGGCTTTTAAATAAAGTCCTTTTGTTCCTACAACAAATGCCTCACTGGCTGTTCCTGTAGAAATCTGACTATTGTTGAGTTTATAAGTTTGAGGGTTGCCCTTGCTGATTGTTACGGTGGTAACAACCGCATTATTGTTGTATACAGTGACATCAAAAGGAGTGATTGAATCAGTGGAAAGATAGAGCATATTAACATAGCCTCCATAGCTGTCATAGTAGGGGGCAATCCAGTGTTCAGTATCCCTTTGGGCAAAGAGCGTATTAATTGTCAAGAAAACTAATACTAAACTGAGTAGAAATCTTTTCATGTGTATGGAATTAGGATTTCTACAAAATTAAAATAAAAAATGAAATACCTTTAGTAAATTGAAAATAAAAGCGCAAATTTATTCTCAATTTCTAATTAATAACCTTCCTTAATGTGAAACTTATAATTGAGTGCCGGGATCAGTTTATCGAATGATGTACGAAGAAGCTGGTGTCGCAAGATTTCTTACTTTAATAGCATTGGATAATTTTTAAAGAGTATCCGTAAAATGTGGAGCACGATTATTGATAAAGTATAGCACAAAAAAATCCCGATGAATTTCACCGGGATTATATATTTTTTTGAAAGATGAATTAAGCTAGGCTTACTCTTACAAATCCTGTTACTTTTAAATCTGGATTTACAGATTTTACGTAATCAGCAACTGAGATACTTCCGTCCTTAATGAAGTCCTGGTGTACCAATGTGTTGTCTTTGTAGAATCTCTGCATTTTACCTTTAAGAATGTTATCGATAATGTTTGCAGGCTTACCTTCTTCAGTAAGTTTGTGTCTTTCGATCTCTAATTCTTTATCGATAGTCTCCTGAGAAACTCTTGTTTCATCCAAAGCGATAGGATTCATAGCAGCAACCTGCATAGAAACAGCTTTAGCAGCTTCGTCAGCTCCGTCTACTTTCGCAGAAAGAGAAGAGATAGCAGCGATTTTGTTTCCAGCGTGGATGTAAGCTCCTAGGTAATCTCCCTGGATTCTTTCGAAAGATCCGATTTCAATTTTCTCACCAATAACACCTGTTTGCTCAACTAATTTTTCAGCAACAGTAACTCCGTGGAAATCTGTAGCTAAAAGTTCTTCCTTAGTTGCAGCAAAAATTGCCATTTCAGCGATTTCGTAAGCTAGTTCAATGAAAGCTTCATTTTTAGCAACGAAGTCAGTTTCACAGTTTAGAGAGATTACTACACCTAAAGTGTTGTCTTCGTTTACTCTAGCGATCACTGCACCTTCAGCAGATTCTCTGTCAGCTCTGTTAGCAGCAACTTTTTGTCCTTTTTTTCTAAGGATATCTACCGCTTTTTCGAAGTCTCCTTCAGCTTCAACTAGAGCTTTCTTGCAGTCCATCATACCTGCACCTGTTTGGTTTCTTAATTTAGCTACGTCTGCAGCAACTGGTGTATAAGACATAATATGTATTATTTTTTTATTTAAAATTAGTATTAATTATAAGCTTATTTTTAGAGCAGTGCAAAGATAATGATTTTAATGATAAACTAAAAAATGACTTTTCACGTTATTAATATATTTAATACTATTTTAAAGATTTGATTAATGAAAAAAATCTTCCTCCTTCTATTTATATGCATTTTTTCGATTGGTTTTTCTCAAAAAAAGAAAAAATCAAAATCTAAAGCTGTTGTAGAGAAAGAAACGATCATCATATATACAGAGCAGGATGCGGAGTCTTCAAAAGAAGCAAGGGTGATTGCAGGATTTCTGAAGCAAAACCCGGGACACGAAAAAACAGATTACTTTAAAAGAAAGCTGATCGCTATGATCATGGCAGATAATTCTCCGGAAGCTAAACCTACCATAAAGCCTATCAGTAAAGAGAAAATAGAGAATATTGTTAAAAATAATGAGCTGAACAGCGGTAAAGTAGTTGCTGTGAATAAAACAGCAGCTGCTAATAAGAATACAGATAAAGTAAATGATGCTATTAATGCATTAAAAGAGGAGGTAAGATCGGATTATGCCTCGGCAGGATCTGCTAAAACTGCCGGCGTTTCAAAAGCAGAACCCAGTGAAACAAATAAAAAGACCGCTGCAATGCTGACCCATATTTTCAGCAACGATATTAATAAGAATGAAGCTTATGTCAATATTAAAAACAGGTCCGGTTGTAACCTGATCGTAAAGATAAGCGGTAAGAAATATTATAATTTAAGTGTCCCTGCAAAAGGGGAGAATTTTATTTTAATAGATAAGGGAGAATATGTGCTGACCACAATGGTATGCGACGCGAAATATTCTTCATTAAAGAAAATCAGTCAGGATATTGAGATTGCTCTTAATGTTGCTGATTAAAACAGAAGAAAACTAAAGAAAAAGGTTAAGAAAAAATTCTTAACCTTTTATTTTTTTATCCTTTAAACTGACCCATTGCAATGAACTTGTCTTGTCTTTGGGTTTCAAGCTCCTGTCCTGAGAATTTGGAAAAAGCTTTGATATTCTGTAGAATAGAGTTTTTTAAATTCAAATAAGTAGTCTCCTGGTCATATTGAGCACCACCAAGCGGTTCTTCAATGATTCCGTCGATAAACTTTTCTCTTAAAGCGTCCTGTGGAGTAAGGTTTAATGCATTGGCTGCATCTTCTTTATGATCCCAGTTTCTCCATAAGATAGAAGAGCAGCTTTCCGGTGCAATTACAGTATACCAGGTGTTTTCCAACATATATACTTTGTTTCCGACACCGATTCCTAATGCTCCACCACTGGCTCCTTCACCAATAATATAAGTGAAGATCGGAGTTTTAAGCTGAACCATTTCAAAAATGTTTCTTGCAATAGCTTCTCCTTGCCCTCTTTCTTCAGCTTCCAATCCAGGATAAGCCCCCGGTGTATCTACTAAAGTTACTACAGGAATATTGAATTTCTCAGCAAGCTTCATCAATCTTAAAGCTTTTCTGTATCCTTCAGGATTTGGCATTCCAAATCTTCTGTACTGTCTTTCTTTGGTTGTTCTTCCTTTTTGAGTCCCTATGATCATTACTCGTTGGCCATCCAGGGTAATCAATCCTCCAATCATTGCCGGGTCATCAGCGAAATTTCTGTCTCCATGAAGTTCTAAGAAACTGCCTTTGTCTGCCATTCCGTTGATATAGTCCAATGTATAGGGACGATCCGGGTGACGAGACAGTTGTACTCTTTGCCAAGGTGTAAGATTTCCGTAGATTTCTTTTTTCTTCTCTAAAATCTTATCCTCAATCTGGCTGCATGCTAATTTTACATCAACACCACTTTCTTCTCCTACTAAAGAACAGGTCTGGTATTGATCCATCAATTCTTTGATAGGAAGTTCGAAACTTAAATATTCCATTTCTTGAAGTAAATTAAATCTTTCAAATGTATGAAAAATTATGGTAATTCTATTTAAAATTATTTATAGCATTGCTTATTCTGGCGATACTTTCCTCTTTTCCAATGATTTCCAGGATATCAGGAACGTCAGGTCCTTTCAGTTCTCCTACCAAAGATAAACGAAGCGGCATCATTACTTTACCCATTCCCAGCCCTTTATTTTCGGCAAAATCATGCATTGTTTGTTTTAGCGTCTCCGCAACAAAATCTGTAGAACCGAATACTGAAGCCAGTTCTCCTAAAATGGCAGAAGTTTCATCATTCCACGCTTTTTTCGATGCTTTTTCATCATAAGATGTGGGAGCTTCGAAGAAAAATTTTCCGTTTTCGTAAATATCTTTCGGGAAAGTAGCTCTTTCTTTCATCAGATGAATTACTTTTAAAAGCTTTTCATCAGAAGCTGCAGAAAGGTCTAAATCTGTATTTTTAAGAATCTGAAGAAGCTCTTCATCAGACTTCATTTGGATATACTGGTGATTAAACCATTCGGATTTTTCTTTGCTGAATCTTGCACCTGCCTTGTGTACCTTATGAAGATCAAATTCTTTAATCATCTCTTCTAAAGAAAGGATTTCTTTATCATCAGCCGGAGACCATCCCAATAACGCAACCATATTAATGAATGCATCAGGAAGATATCCGTTTTCTCTGTATCCTTTTGAAACAATTCCTGTCTCAGGATCTTTGAAATCAAGCGGGAATACCGGGAACCCGAATTTATCTCCGTCTCTTTTACTTAATTTACCTTTTCCTTCAGGTTTTAAAATCAAAGAAAGGTGAGCAAACTGCGGAGCTTCCCAGCCCATGGCTTCATATAATAAAGTGTGTAGTCCCAGAGAAGGCAACCATTCTTCACCACGGATCACGTGAGAAATTTCCATTTCGTGGTCATCAACGATGTTGGCGAAATGATAGGTTGGCATTCCATCGTTTTTTACCAGAACTTTATCATCCAAAGTATTGGTATTGACAGAAAATTTTCCTCGGATTATGTCTTCCAGATTTAATATTCTGTCAACAGGCATTTTAAACCTTACCACATAAGGTGTTTTTGCGTCCAGTAATTGCTGTACTTCTTCCTCAGAAAGGGCAAGACTGTTTCTTAAACGGTTTCTGGTTTTATTGTCATAAGAAAAAACATCACCTTTTGCTTCAAATTCGGCACGTATGGCATCCAATTCTTCCGGAGTGTCAAAAGCCAGGTAAGCATAGTCTGTTTTTAAAATCTGTTCTGTATATCTGTCGTAGATGTCTCTTCTTTCAGATTGTCTGTAAGGGGCAAATTTTCCTCCTTTCTTAGGACTTTCATCAGGGATGATTCCACACCATTCTAAAGCTTCCTCAATGTATTCTTCAGCACCTTCTACATATCTGGCAGTATCTGTATCTTCAATTCTCAATACAAATTCACCCTCTTGATTTTTAGCAAAAAGATAATCATATAATGCGGTTCTTACGCCTCCCAAGTGTAAAGGTCCTGTAGGACTTGGAGCAAAACGTACTCTTACTTTCTCCATTTCAATTTAAATTTTGGTGCAAATTTACTTAAAATTATGCTAAAAAATCTCTGTTTTTTCTTTGTGAATGATGAACTTAATAATGATTTGTAAACAGAAGTTGGCTTGTTTGAACTTAATCTATACTTTTGTGCAAAGATTGTATCAGGAAGAGAGAAAATACATAATAATATTCTTGTAAACCTGTATCTTATTGAAGCTATAAAAAGAAACTATGGAAAAAATTCTTCTTTTCATTAAAACATATAAGCCTGATTTTAACCAATGCAAAAGATTGCTGGACTCTATCACGAAGCATAATAAAGACGGAATTAAAGTCCTGATCTCTGTAAATGACGGTGATTATGATTATTTTAAAAATAACATTCCCACAGACTTTCAGGTTATTAAAGATAGTGATATTATCCAGTGTGATATGGTACAATCAAATCCGTGGCAGTATCAGCAAATCATAAAATCGCAGCTCCATAGAATTGAAATCACAGAAAATTATGTGTGTCTGGACTCGGATTCTTATTTCATTAAGGACTTTTATATTTCTGATTTTATGCAGGGAGATATTCCGTTTACCATTATTCATCAGCAGAAAGAGCTTTTTTCGTGGCTGAGTATCAACCGCAGGCATTTTAAGGATGATCCTAAAGAATATTTTGAAAATATCAGCAGAAGAGTGATGTCACAGCTGGGGCGGTCGGGGATATGCTATGATTATGGTCCTTCACCCACGATCTGGTCTAATAAAGTATGGAAATCATTTCAGGAAAATTATCTGGATGCCAACCAGATCGATTATATCGACTTGATAAAAGAATATCCGAGCGAATTTACATGGTACGGAGAGTGGTTGCTGAAATCAAACGTCATTCCGGTTTTGCCGAAGGAGCCTCTGTTTAAAGTGTTTCATTACAAAAAACAGTTTCACGATTTTGTAAAAGAAGGCCATACAAGAGAATCAATCAAAGAGAATTATATGGGGATTGTATTACAGTCCAACTGGAACAGGGATTTAAAGTGGTATCAGAAAAGAGTAGAACTTTAGAACCTGATTCCCGGAATTAACATTTTGAATTATTATATGAAAGCGAAAGTAATTTTAGACGCTGATATTATCGCAGATTTTTACAAGGACAACAGAACGGGAATTTTCCGGGTAGTCTTTGAGCTGTTTAAGAAACTGGGAAAAAGTAAGGAGATAGAACTTCATTATGCCCATTTTAGTTTGCTCAATCTCGAAACCACCACGGAGGAGGTAGACCGTTTCTTTCAGGATAATTCAATTCAGATCAAAGGCGCTAATACCAGGGCAAGAAGAAAATTTTTGCCCCTGAGAAAAGAGAAGCTTTTTAAAAAACTTTACAATAAATTTGGGATTTTTAATTTTAAAAATAAGTATGATGAAAAGGTGATCAGATCTTCTCAGGTTTTTCATTCTTTTTATTATCCCATTGATGACAGGGTAAAAAAATATCCCAACCTGAAAACAATCGTGACCATCCACGACCTTATCCCTGTTTTGTTTCCGGAATTGCATTTTACTTCAGAGTTCATAGAACGTATTATTCAAAGTGTGGGAGACACAGGATATGTGATCTGTGTATCTGAAAACACGAAAAAGGATTTGCTTGCCTATGCTCCGCAAATAAGTCCGGACCGTGTTTTCGTCTGTTTATTGGCTGCGTCACCGGAAATATTCTATCCTTGCAGAGATGTGGAGAAATTTAAAACGATTCAGGCAAAATATAAGATTCCTGAGAAATATTTTCTTTGCCTGGGGACTCTGGAGCCGCGCAAGAATGTAGATCACATTATCCGTTCATTCTTAAAGATGATCAAAGAAAATCATGTAAATGATCTGAGCCTTGTCCTGGTTGGTTCTGCAGGATGGGATTATAATAAAATATTCCAGGAGTACGAAAATGCAGAAGAGCTGAAAGATAAAATTATTATAACAGGACGAGTAGCAGACGATGAATTGGCAAGCTTGTACAGCAACGCTCACTCATTCTACTATATGTCTTTGTATGAAGGATTCGGATTGCCTCCGTTGGAAGCAATGCAATGTGGGTTGGCTACCGTAACGTCTAATACGTCTTCTTTACCTGAAGTTGTAGGGGATGCCGGAATTACCCTTGATCCGCGGGATGAAAAGGGGTTGGTGCAAACCATGAAAGACTTGTATTATGATGAAGATTTGCGACAGCATTATGCGCGCAAAGGATTAGAACGGTCTCAGCAGTTTTCATGGGAAAAATGTGCAAAAGAGCATACAGAAATTTATAATAAAATTATCAGCGGATAAACCTTTAATAAAGTGTACGTTTTAATCCAAAATAAATCTCCGTCTCATCGTCAATGGTGGGACGGTTTTATTTTTAAACTCCTGGCAGGAGCAAAGCGTAAAAGTAGAGTTAAATAGTTCATGATACTCATAAATTACTATAAATGAGTTGCAAAGAAAAATGATTTATTCCCGAAATTAATAAAATTTTAATATTAATTATGGTTTTGAAATGGTATTTTAAGTACATTCGCAAAAATTTTTCACGTATATGGTAACGAATGGTGAAAGATCTTTTTAAAACTATTGTCTTTTTAATAATATGATGAAATTAAGACGATACAAAAAAATAATCACCAATAATATTTTACACTAAGGATGTTAAATTATATCAGTAAGCCGGGTCTATTATTGCTTATGCTTACACTTGTTACATTTTCCTGTTCCAGACAAGAAGACGGTTTATTTGCTGAAAATGTAAATTCAGTTCCCAATAATAATAAAAACTATACCGGTCCCACAGATTATCTCACAGATATCGGGACGATCAATATCGCTGTACTGGCAAACGGTAATTATCCGGGACAAAATAATCCCAAATTTATAAAAGATATCAGTGCGCCGAACTTCGGATATTGTCATCCGGACGTGCAGTATTTTCCCAACGGATTTAACGGGTATAAATATTGGATGGTTTTCACTCCTTATAACGGAGCCGTTGGGGCTAATGTAGATTCCAAAAGATATGAAAATCCTACCGTTGTAGTATCAAATGACGGGCTGACCTGGAGACCTCCGGCTGGTATTTCAAACCCTATCCAGCGAACACCAACCAATACAGAAAGTACTCCAGAAAATGCAAATGAACCTATACAGGGCTTCTGGTCTGATGTAGACTGGATGTATGAAAACGGGAAGTTCTTATTGTACTACAGGGGAAGTTTTATGAAAGCTAAAGCCTTAAAAGCAAGAGGAGCGAAAAGTCAGAATAATTTTAAAAAACTTACAAAAACGCCGCAAAGAGCTATTGTAAGACAAACTTCTACCGATGGTATTTCCTGGACTCCCCTTGAAGTTGCTTATACAAGTAATGCACCTCATTCACCGAACAACAACCATATTCTTTCCCCAAGCTTTGTCTACACGGGAAAAAACTATGTAAGCTATGAAGTGGAAAATAACATCAGCCCTAATTTTCCGGGAAATGATGCCTCTTACATTATTATGAGGACATCGGATAACGGACTGGATTTTTCAAACTTCAAAAAGAGTAAAGTCGTTAATTTTATGAATAAACCGTGGACGGACATCGATCCGGTTTATGCACCATGGCATATTCAGGCTGCTTATGTTGACGGATATTATTTCTTATGTATCGCTGCCGGTAATGTGAGAAAGTTTACCTCAGAAGCTCTTTTCTTAGCGGTATCTAAAGACGGAATTAATTTTAAAACATTTCCAAAGGCTATGGTAGAGAAAAATGTATACAGATCCAGTGTTTTTCCTATGACTACAACAAGTGAAGCGATCAATTTCGGGGCTGTTGTCGGATTTAAAAACGGAGTGTTTACCTACAGGGAATTTCAGTTGAGCAAACCAAAATTAGAAGCCTTCCTCGCAAAATAAAATATTTTCTATATCCGGTTTTCGCTATTATACCTAATATTGTGCAGCAATATCAAAATCTCCTGTATCAGAAACCATCAATCCGATTACCTGATTATTTCATTAGAAAAATATTCAGCATTTTTTATTTATCTCGTTCATCTCAATAAAAATATCTCGTTGATCATCAGGTGGATATGGATTAATTTAAAATTATTAATATTGCATCTCTTATGATGAGCTATAAGTAATCGTAAATAAAGGTCATATTTTCGCCGGCTTAAGTGGTATATTTTCAAAATCTGAGTCGTAATTTTGGGATATTGGATCGGATTTTGAATGACTAAAAGAAAGCAGGAGGTATTACATGGAAAAGACTTTTAATAGATTTTACACACCATCATGTAAAAAAATTGAAGGATTCTGATGAAGCTGATTTCGTCCCGGAAAGAGATTAAATAATTTAGACTAAACGATAAAAAACTTGAAAAAGAAGATTTTGTACTTTATGCCCGACTGTCCTACAGAAGGGAAGGCAGGGAATATTACCAGGTGCATACAAATGTTAGAATTTTTGAATGATTCTTCTGAATATAATGAAGTTGATTTCTTATCTGTCAGTGATTGGGGAACATGGACACCCACTTCCACAAAGGCTTTTCATGACCTGTATCCAAACATTAATCTTATCCTTACCAACAGAAAAATTGATAAGAAAAAGCACCCTGTAAAATCTGTTTTTTTCTATAAAATTCCCAACTTCTTACCCAAATTATTAAGAGGAATTACGATTGATATCTCCAACCCTTTTCTGAATAAGAAAGTGACTAAAATTCTGAATGCCAAAAAGTATGATAAAATTATTATCAGCTATGCATCGTGGAGCAGCCTGGTTGACAGATTGGCGTACAAAAGTTATCTGATACTGGATTCTCACGATTTTATTACTGCTCAGTCCCGGAATAAAATCAACAGAATCGGAAAGCTTTTCCAGTCAGAAGTAAAAGCCATGAGAAAGTTTGATGAAATCTGGACTTTCTCGGTAGAAGAAAGATATATTTTTGAGCAGTTTACCGATAGTAAGGTTGTTCATATACCCGTATCTTTTCCTCAAAAAGCGTTAAATCCGCTGAAGCAGGATTATAAATACGATGTAGTCTATGTTGCCAGTAATAACCCGCATAATGTCAATAGCATTAATTGGTTTTTAGAAAAAGTTTTACCTTATTTAAAAGATAATATTAAAATTCATGTTATCGGCAAGGTAGGAAAGGAAATTAAAAAAGAATATCCTAACGTGATTATACATGGAATGGTTGACGACTTGCAGGAGTTTTATGACAATGCAAGAATAACAATCTGCCCGATGTTAAGTGGAACAGGTGTAAAAATTAAAGTCCTGGAGTCTTTGAGTAATAATTTACCTGTTGTGACCAATACCCGCGGTGTAGACGGTCTTTCACAGAAAAATGACAACGGTTGTCTGGTAACTGATGATGCAAAAGAATTCGCTGAATATATAGAAATCCTTTTGAAAAATGATGAGCTGTATGATGATCTAAGGCAGAAAGCCCATGAATTCGTTAAAAATAACCACAGTCTAGAAAAAGAAACCGTTTTCTTTAAAAACAAATTTTCTTAAAAATTTTCCGTTATTAGTATATGGTAAAAATCTTAATTGATCTTGAACGTCTCAGATACCCCAACTCAGGAATTGCAAATGTCTTTCGAAACCTCGCTAAGGGTTTGCAGGAAAATAATTCTAAGTTTGAAATATCTTATTTCGGAGATAAAGAACAGCTTGAAAAGTTTGGATCTGAAGCAAAATGTGTCTTCTGGAGTAAAACACACCGTTTCTTCGAACGTTTTAGTGGAGAGTTTGACCTTATTCATGTAAGTCATCAGCTTTCTTCATATTTTCATCGAAATTACAAGAATACCATAAAAGTTGTGACTCTTCACGATCTGAATTTTTTACATGAAAATCTTACAGAATCCAAAAAAAGGAGAATGCTCGGGAAAGTAAGGAATAATGTGAAAAATGCAGATTATATTGTCTGTATTTCAGAGTATGCAAAAGAGAACCTGATTCAGAATAAAGACCTTTTTACACTTAATAAGCTGAAAGATGTAGTCGTGATTCACAACGGAATACACCTTCCTGACAACAGAGAATATCATTTAGGAAAATACAGCTTTCTAAAAAATAAAAAATATATACTCAACATCGGAGTGCTGTTCAATAAAAAGAATCAATTGACTCTTGTTGAAATGTTACCTTATATCGAGGATGATCTTGTACTGATTGCATCGGATGAAAAACAGCCTTATGCAGATGAGGTCCGGGATAGGATTAAAGAATTAAACCTTGAACAAAGAGTTCATATTCTGAAGAATCTTTCCGAGGAAGAAAAATATGCCGTAATTCAGCATGCTGATGCCATGTGTCATCCATCCATAGCAGAAGGTTTTGGGATTCCGCCTATTGAAGCAATGGCTTTCGGAAAACCTGTTTTTCTTTCAAAATATACAAGCCTTCCGGAAATCGGCGGTGATAAGGCATTTTATTTTAACAGTTTTGATCCCAAAGAAATGGCGGATTTATTTAAAGAAAAGATGGCCCTGTATAATACTCATAAAAAAGAAATGAGTCTGGAAATAAAAAATTGGACAAAACAGTATAGCTATACCGAGATGTCCAATAATTATCTTAGGTTTTACGAAAAAGTTCTTGGAAGAAATTAATTTTTATATTCCAGGAACGTTTTTTCAATAATTTTTATACAATCAAGAAGTTGCTCCTCTGTGATGACCAATGGTGGTGCCAGTCTGATGATATTACCATGCGTCGGCTTAGCCAGAAGACCGTTTTCTTTCAGTTGTAAACAAAGATTCCATGCCGTAGAGCTTTCCGGAGTATCATTGATGAGAATGGCATTTAAAAGGCCTTTTCCTCTTACTTTGGTAATAAGATCTGTCTTGGCCATAAGCTTTTCAACTTCACTTCTGAATAACTGCCCCAGTTCTTCTGCTCTTTCAGATAATTTTTCATCAGCTACGACATCCAGAGCAGCTACCGCTACAGCACAGGCAATAGGGTTTCCTCCAAACGTAGAACCATGTTGTCCGGGCTTAATTACATTCATAATAGAATCATTGGCCAAAACTGCAGATACAGGATACATTCCTCCTGAAAGGGCTTTCCCCAAGATCAAAATATCCGGCTGTACATCTTCATGGTGACAAGCGATCAGTCTTCCCGTTCTTGCAATACCTGTCTGTACTTCATCAGCAATGAAAAGGACGTTATGTTTTTTACATAGTTCGGAAGCATTTTTAAGGAAGTTTTCATCCGGAACATATACTCCGGCTTCCCCTTGAATAGGCTCTACCAAGAATGCTGCAATATTTCCTGCTTCTCTGTTCAGAACTTCTTCCAATGCTGCAATGTCATTATAAGGAATTTTAATAAATCCGGGAGTGAAAGGTCCGTAATTCTGGTTGGCATCCGGATCATTAGAGAAAGAAACGATAGTCGTGGTTCTTCCATGGAAGTTGTTTTCACAAACAATGATTTTCGCTGCGTTTTCAGAAATTCCTTTTACTTCATAGCTCCATTTTCTGGCAAGTTTTACTGCCGTTTCCACAGCCTCAGCCCCGGAGTTCATCGGTAAAACTTTATCAAACCCGAAAAGAGTGGTGATTTTTTGTTCGTATTCCCCTAATTTAGAGTTGTAGAAAGCTCTTGACGTTAAAGCCAGCTTCTGTGCCTGCTCTACCAATGCACCAACAATTTTAGGGTGAGAATGCCCCTGGTTTACAGCAGAATATGCTGAAAGAAAATCATAATACCTTTTGCCCTCTACATCCCACACGAAAACACCTTCTCCACGATCCAGAACTACTGGAAGAGGGTGGTAGTTGTGTGCGCCGTGTTTGTCTTCAAGGTCAATAAAATACTGTGAGTTTTTTGTTGTTTCTGCTGTTGACATATGTTTTGATTTTTCACAAATTTAAGCAATATTAATGAGATGATTGAACCAAAACCTAATGAGGTCAACTGATAGAATTGAAGTAAATTTTGAGGCTTAATAAACTCGTAAAACAAAATATTTTCTTTGTTAATGAAGCGTTATAGGTAATATATCTTTATGGAAAAGTTTTTCTCCGGATTAACTTTTCATTATTTTTTTGCATAAAAAATCCGCCTTTACGCAAGACGGAATTTTATGTAAATGAAGATGTATATACAATCAGTTGGAAGCCAAAACTACTTTATGCGTGTTGATATACTGATCAACATAAGCTTTAAGCTCAGCTTTTTTAGCAGGATCATTTACCAGATCATAAATGAGCATCAAACCGTTAGGGCCAAAATCTACTAAAACGGAATTGTCCTTAGTGACGGTACTTTGCCAGGCGCCGATGTTGGCCTTTGGTGAAGTGTTTTCAAGGTTAATGATTTGAGCAAAACCTTTTGATTTATCACCTCCTATCGTTCTGTAGAATAATTTTTTGTCATAATTTTTTGCAGCTTCTTTAAGATCTTCCTCACTTGATACCTGCGAGCTTAAAGTATTGACAGCAGTTATAACACCCACTCTTGCAGCAAGCTGACGATCATTATTTGTAGTTTTAGCCTGGAATACAACATCTATTTTGGCTCCGATGTAAATATCTTTAGCAACGTGGGTACCATAGTTCTCTACAATTTGTTGAGGACTTCTGGTCTCAATATCCTTTATAAACTCAGGAGTCAAATAGTTGGCCAGCAACTCTGAGGTTGCGTTCACTCTGTATCTTTTCTGCTTGATGATTGTATTGTAGCTCCCATAAATATATTGAGAGTCGAAAGCATTCGTATTTGCGGCAAGTGATCCTTTGAAAGGATTTGATATCGTTTTACCATACAATGGAAACTCATAAACGGTATTAACCTTTCCTGACAGCAACTTTGAATAGGCGGCAGCATCTGCACCGTATTCCTCGATGTTTTCATAAGAACCAACGGTTTCATCCAATAGTCTTGAACTGTTTTCCGTTTTAAATTTATCAATATTAATAACCTTAGATCCTGCATAGTTGGCGTTGGCATATTCTCCGGTCACATCGTATCCGTATCCTAATGCGTTATAAGTCCCGAATTCTCTGTTCGTTTCAGGTTGTATGGGATTTTCAGTTTCAGGTGCTGGAGGATCCAGGGTGTCATCATTTGAGCATGAAGACATAGAAATCATAAGGAAGGCACTCATGCCTAACAAAACTTGTTTTTTCATAGGTTTATTAGTTTTTCGAAATAATGATTAAAAATAATATTAAATCAAAAACCGTGAAAGTAAAGAGATGTGATAAAAATCAGAGTTACTGTGCGGGTGCTATGGTATGGCAAAAAAAACTGCTTCATTGCTGAAGCAGTTTTAATGGTATTTAAGGATAATTCTAGTGATTATCATATTTTCTGTCCATTACAAAATCCTCCATGAATTTTGTAGTGTAGTTTCCTGCAAGATAATCTTCATTATCCATCAGTTGTCTGTGGAAAGGAATAGTAGTTTTTACTCCTTCAATATAAAATTCCTCAAGCGCACGTCTCATTTTTGCAATGGCTTCCTCACGGGTCTGGGCCGTAGTGATAAGCTTAGCAATCATAGAGTCGTAGTTGGAAGGGATTGTATATCCGGAATAAACGTGAGTATCTACTCTGATTCCGTGTCCTCCAGGGATATTTAATCCTGTGATTTTTCCCGGAGACGGTCTGAAGTCTGCATAAGGATCTTCTGCATTGATTCTACACTCGATTGAATGTAATTTCGGGTAATAGTTGATTCCTGAAATAGGAGTTCCCGCAGCAAGAAGAATTTGTTCTCTGATCAGGTCATAATCAATTACCTGCTCAGTAATAGGGTGCTCTACCTGGATTCTTGTATTCATTTCCATGAAATAGAAATTTCTGTGCTTGTCTACAAGGAATTCGATCGTTCCTACACCTTCGTATCCAATGAATTCTGCTGCTTTTACAGCTGCTTCACCCATTTTTTCACGAAGTTCATCTGTCATGAAAGGAGAAGGTGTTTCTTCGGTTAATTTCTGATTTCTTCTCTGTACAGAACAGTCTCTTTCAGAAAGGTGGCAGGCTTTACCGAATTGGTCACCGGCAACCTGAATCTCGATGTGTCTTGGTTCTTCAATCAGTTTTTCCATATACATACCTCCGTTCCCAAAGGCAGCTACGGCTTCCTGGATAGCAGACTCCCAGTGGTCTTTAAGGTCTTCAGCTTTCCAAACTGCTCTCATCCCTTTACCACCACCACCGGCAGTTGCCTTAATCATTACCGGATATCCGGTTTCTTCAGCAACTTTTACCGCGTGTTCGTAAGATTCGATCAACCCGTCAGAACCCGGTACGCAAGGTACTCCTGCTGCTTTCATGGTAGCTTTGGCATTGGCCTTGTCTCCCATTTTTTCGATCTGCTCAGGAGAAGCACCGATAAATTTGATCCCGTTTTTCTGGCAGATTCTTGAGAAATTAGCATTCTCAGATAAGAATCCGTAACCAGGGTGAATGGCATCAGCATTGGTGATTTCTGCAGCAGCAATAATGTTAGGAATTTTAAGGTATGAGTCTTTACTCATAGCAGGACCAATACAAACCGCCTCGTCAGCAAATCTTACATGAAGACTGTCTTTATCTGCAGTAGAATATACCGCAACGGTTTTGATTCCCATTTCTTTACAAGTACGTAAAATACGCATTGCAATTTCGCCACGATTGGCTATTAATATTTTTTTGAACATCTTCTTCAATTTGAAAATTAGATAATTTGAAAATTAGATAATGTTATTTTAATGTAGAATTTAATCTAACATCTAATGTCTAACATCTAACTTCTAAATTAAGATGGATCTACTAAGAATAATGGTTGGTCGTATTCTACAGGAGTAGCATCGTCCACTAAAATTTTAACGATTTTTCCGCTGATTTCAGATTCAATCTGGTTGAATAATTTCATCGCTTCAATTACGCAAACTACTTTGCCTACTGAAACTTCGTCCCCTACATTTACAAATACATCCTTGTCCGGAGATGGCTTTCTGTAGAAAGTACCGATCATTGGTGATTTGATAGTTACATATTTGCTATCATCAGATGCTGCTTCAGCCTTTTCAGCAGGTACAGCTGCAGGAGTAGCAACAGGTGCCGGAGCAGCAGCTGCCTGAGGAGCAGTGTGGTATACTGCAGGTTGTGCGTAAACAGCATCGCTTCCAGCTAATGGAGTTTTAATAGTGATTTCGAAATCTTTAGTTTTGTACTTCACCTCTGATACTTCAGCCTTAGATACAAACTTAATAAGATTTTGTATGTCTTTAATGTCCATAAATTTGATATTTGATTTTGGGTCAAAGATACCAAAAAAACGTAAAAAACAATAAAAAACCGTCCAAATTTAACAATTTTGGACGGTTTTTGTATTAAAATGAGGTTTTTTTGAAAATTCCTCGCTTAGTTTTCTTCAGTAGTTGCTACTTCTTTTTCCAATACTACTTTACCTCTGTAGTAAAGTTTTCCTTCATGCCAGTGAGCTCTGTGGTAAAGGTGAAGTTCACCAGTTGTTGCATCTTTAGCTAATTGAGGAACTACAGCTTTGTAGTGAGTTCTTCTCTTATCTCTTCTTGTAGACGACTGTCTTCTCTTTGGATGTGCCATTTTGTAATAACTTTTTTAATTGATGAGCGATGAGATTCATCATCTCATCATATTTAAATTATTTTATTTAATTATTGTCTTTTAATTTTCTCAAAGCATCCCATCTCGGGTCACTTTCATGTTCTCTTTCTTCCTCTTCCTCAATTTCCTGAGGGCTGAACTGATCAAGGATTTTAAGATCTTCATCGCTTACATTCGGTGAAATCTTTTTCATGGGAATGGATAGCATTACATTCTCATAAATCAAATGGGCCACATTGAAAGCGTGATCACTGGTCGGAATCGTAATAACATCTTCATTGCTGTCATCATATTCTTCCCCGAAATTCACCAGAATCTTAATTTCATTCTCAATAGGATAGTCGAAGTTTTCATTTGTAATATCACAAACCAATTCAACATCTCCTTTTATTTTAATCTCAAATTCTAAGAACGTAGTGTGTTTATCAAGTAAAACAGCCACTTCTATTCTAGGATTTGTAAATTCCTGCTCAGTGTCAAATAATTGAAAGAACGTTTTATCTATCTCAAACTTGAACTCGTGTTTTCCGTTTTTAAGTCCGGAAAAGCTTACGTCATAGTTTCTTAACTTGTCCATAAAATGAGTGTGCAAAAATATGCATTTTTTTTATAATAACAAATAAAATCTGCAACAAATTAAATTTAAATTTGTTTTAAAGATTTATGCTTCAGTTTCCTCCGGTAGATCTTCATCTATTCCGTTGTCTACAGCCATTTTTCTTGGTTGAAGACGATTGGTCATCAGATCGTTATATTCACTTCTGTTTCTGAAAACTTTAATAGCCGTGAAAATAGCTTCTGTAAAACTCTGCTCATCAGCAATGTTTTTCCCCGCAATGTCATAGGCAACTCCGTGATCCGGAGAAGTTCTGATAAAAGGAAGTCCTGCTGTATAATTTACTCCTTCTTCATAAGCCAGTGTTTTGAATGGTGCCAATCCCTGGTCATGGTACATCGCCAGCACAGCATCAAAATTTTTATACTTACCCGGTTGGAAGAAACTATCTGCCGGGAATGGCCCGAAAGTCAGGATCCCGTTGTCAGAAAGCTCTTTAATAGCCGGAGAAATAATTTCAATTTCTTCATTTCCGATTACTCCACCGTCTCCTGCGTGTGGATTTAATCCCAATACGGCTATCTTGGGTTTTTGAATACAGAAATCTTCAATTAGAGTCTGATTCAGTACCCTGATCTGTTTCTTGATCTTTTCTTTAGAAATATTTTCTGCAACCTGTGCAATAGGGATATGATGAGTAGAAACGGCCACCTTAAGTTCTTCAGTTACCAGGAACATCAATCCTTTTTTATTGAACTTTTCTTCAAAATAGCCGGTGTGTCCTGCATGTTTGAATCCCATTTTTACCATTTCATCTTTATTGATGGGTGCGGTTACAAGAACATCAATATCTCCTTTTATTAAAGCTTCTGTAGCAGCTTCCAGAGAATCAATCGCCATTTTTGTAGATTCTTCCGTAGGAACTCCCAGTTCTACATTAACGTTTTCTTTGGTAAGGTTCACCATATTAAGCTTTCCTGCCTGCGCTTGCGAAGCTTCGTTAACGTAGTTGAAGTTAAGATTCAGTTTGAAAATATTTTTCTGATAAGTGAATAACTTTCCCGAACCAAAAATTACAGGCGTGAAAAAATCCGTAATAGTTTTGTCTTTCAGAGACTTCATAATGATCTCCGGACCGATGCCATTGAAATCACCAATTGAAATTCCTACTCGTACTTTATGGTTTTTTGGGCTCATTTTGATTATCTTTGAAGATTATAATTTACAAATTTAGCAAAAAATAATATGTTCACAGGAATTATTGAAGCAGTTGGCGTTATTGAGAAGATTGAAGAGAAAGGAAGCAATATAGATTTTACCTTAACATGCCCTTTTACCAACGAACTAAAAATTGATCAGAGCCTTGCCCACAACGGTTGTTGTCTTACCGTTGTTGAGATTAAAGAAAACCAATATGTAGTGACGGCGATCAATGAAACGTTAGAAAAAACAAATCTCGGAAAATGGGAGTTGGGTAGCGTTGTAAATCTTGAGCGTTGTATGAAAATGGATGGAAGATTAGATGGCCATATCGTTCAGGGACATGTTGATAAGACCGGAGAGGTTGTTGGGATTGAAAATAAAGACGGAAGCTATTTTATTACCATGAAATATGAAGCTGACGGCAATTTTGTGACCGTTCCTCAGGGATCAATTACCGTAAACGGAATCAGCCTTACAGTGGCGAAAAGCGAAGACGCTCAGTTTTCAGTGGCCATCATTCCTTATACATGGGAATTTACCAATATGAAACATTTGAAAATTGGTGATAAAGTAAATTTAGAATTTGACATCATTGGTAAGTATATTGCTAGGTTAATTAAAAAGTAGGATGTCGATTAATAAATATAAAGGATATAGTTTAAGAAACCCGCGTCTTTTTTGGCTTTCTGTTAGTTTGCTTTTTGAGTGTTGTTGCCACATCGCTTGTTCCTTATTTTGTTTTGAGGAACAATTCACTACAGCAAAGCAATATCGAAATGCAGGAAAAAACCAATGCCGTTATGAGGTATCTGGATTATGCAGTCAGCCGTACATTGGTGAAAACAGAAGACCTGCCGAAAGTTTTGGGAAATAAAATTTTCGAAATAGCAGATATCAACCAGCATGATATTGTCATTTATGATTTAAAAGGGAATTACCTTCTTTCTAATAAAGATGAGAGCCTCATTGATCAGAAAACAATCCCTTTAGATATTATCAACAGGATTCTGGCTACCGATGCAAGGGTAGATATGACCCGGTATGATGCTCGTAAAGATGCCAAACTTACTTCCTCTTATCTGCTTTTGAAAAATAATGAGCTCGAGCCGATAGGAGTTGTTTATATTCCTTTATATCATAACGAATCTGCTTATTTGGAGGTTCTTCATCAGTATGTTAAATATATTCTGTTAGTTGATATATTCCTTATTCTATTCAGTGTCTGGATCAGTTGGGTAACCTCGAACAGCCTGGCAAAAACCATTACCAAATTTTCTGATATGATAACCCGTATTACATTATTTGAAAATGAAATGCGTCCGATCAGATATTATAAGAATGACGAGCTGAATGCCCTGGCAAGAGCTTACAACCGAATGATTCTTCAGATTCAGGATCAGAAAGAAAGACTTAGGTTTAAAGCGTCGGAAGAAGCCTGGAGAGAAATGGCCAAACAGGTTGCCCACGAGGTGAAAAATCCACTTACTCCTATGAAGCTGACGATTCAGAACTTTGAAAGGAAATTTGATCCCGAAGATCCTAATATCAAAGAAAGAGTTAAGCTGATGAGTAAAACAATGGTAGACCAGATTGATCTGATTGCCACCGTAGCCTCGGCGTTTTCAGAATTTGCAAAGCTTCCTGAAAAAAATAACGAAGTGATTAACCTGAATACAGAGGTTGAGGATATTCTGCGCGTTTTTAATGATGACAGTATTTTTATGCATGCTAACAAGAGCAATATTATGATTAATATGGATAGGATTTATCTCTCCAGAATCATTACTAATCTTGTGACCAATGCTAAGCAGGCAGAAAGCGATGAAAGAAAACTGATCATCAATGTAGATGTGGAACAACATCAGAGAAGGGTGATTATCTCTGTTCAGGACAACGGTATCGGTATTGCTGAAAATATGTACGAAAGAATCTTTGAACCCAATTTTACCTCCAAAAACAGTGGGATGGGCCTTGGATTATCCATGGTAAGAAAAATGATTGAAGATTATAAAGGGGAAATTTCTGTGAAATCAGAACTGGGGAAGGGATCCACATTTATCATTACATTACCCACCAATTTATAGTGAAACCTTTTACATTTAAACAATTCGAAATCCGGCAGTCTAAAGACGTCTTCCGGGTAGGAACAGACGGGGTATTGCTTGGTGCAATGTGTGATGTATCCGAAGCTTTTAAAGTATTGGAAGTGGGTACCGGAACAGGATTGATTTCATTGATGCTGGCGCAGCGGAATTCTCGTGCTGACTTTTTAGGATTGGATATTAATGAGGAAGCTGTAGCTCTTACTAAAGTTAATTTCGAAAATTCACCGTTTCATAGCAGGCTGAAAAATATCTTTCAGGATTTTAAAACTTTTACAACTGAAGAAAGGTTTGATGTGATTGTTTCCAATCCTCCTTATTTTGAAGAATCGGGCTCTGAAAAAGATAAAGTGGCCAGGCAGACTGTAGAGCTCAATTTCGGGCAGTTAATAAGCACGGCTGTCCGGTTTTTATCAGTAAAAGGAATTCTTTCCGTTATTATTCCGGCTGAAGCCGGAGAGGTCTTTATTTCGTTGGCTGAAAAACACGCACTGTTTTTACATCGCAGAATTAATATCACCGGAATTGAAAACTCTAAGGTTAAAAGACTTGTTCTGGAATTTTCGTTGAAAGAAAGAATGTTGGAAGAAGCTGAGTTTATTATAGAAAAAAGTCCGAGACAATACTCGGACCCATATCTTGAACTCACAAAAGAGTTTCATGTTTTTAAATAGACAGGTGATCAGTTTTAGGTCACTTTTTTATTCAAATAGTTCGGCAGTATCCAGCACAGATACCTTTCCATCTTCACATCTGATCGCTTCCCCCGGGAAATTTTGAATCATGTGATAATCATGTGTTGCCATTACTACTGCAGCTCCGTTTTCAAGGGCAACCTGCTTTAATAGCGTCATAATTTCGTTGGACGTTTCAGGGTCAAGATTTCCTGTCGGCTCATCTGCCAGAATAAGGTCAGGATGATTAAGCAGTGCTCTTGCGATGGCAATACGCTGTTGTTCTCCCCCTGAAAGTTCGTGCGGCATTTTGTGCTTTTTGCTTTTCATGTTCACGCTTCCCAGAACGTCATTGATGCGGTCTTCCATTTTCACTTTGTCGCTCCATCCGGTTGCTTCAAGCACAAACTTTAGGTTTTTTTCAACAGTTCTGTCTGAAAGCAACTGGAAATCCTGAAATACAATCCCCAGTTTTCTTCGGAGATTGGGAATATCCGAAGGTTTAAGTTTTGCCAGGTCAAACCCTACAACGGCTCCATGTCCTGATGCTAAAGGAATATGCCCGTAAAGCGTCTTCAGAAGGGAGCTTTTTCCGGAACCTGTTTTTCCGATAAGATAGCAGAATCTACCTTTTTTAATATTTAGATTCACATCAGAAAGAACAGTAAAGTTTTTTTGTGCAATTTTAGCGTGTTGTAAACTTATAATATTGTCACCGGAGATATTTGTATGTGGCATAATTTAATTTTAAAGGCTGTTTCTAACAAAAATTTTTCAAATTTTAAAAATAGAAAAAAGATGCCTATACAACCTAAATTTTAGTAAATTTTAACAACAAAAAATGCTTGAAAAGCAACTTCTCAAGCATGATTTGTATATGATAATAAAAAGATTATCTCTTAGCGCGTGCTGCACTAATAGTTAAACTCTTTCTGCCTTTAGCTCTTCTCGCAGCCAAAACTCTTCTTCCATTTGGCGTAGACATTCTTTCTCTGAAACCGTGTTTGTTTCTTCTCTTTCTTTCTGATGGCTGGAATGTTCTTTTACTCATTACTATATGTTTAAATCGTAATTAATCTATTAATTTTCAGGTTGCAAAGATATAGAATTTTTTATAAGATACAAACTTTAATTATCTTTTTTTGAAAATATTTGAAATGTTTTTTAATCAAACATTTTAAAACCCTGATGAGAAACCCAATTCTCTGTGCAAAAATAATATGTAAATGATTTATATAAAAGCTCTATCTTTGAAAACTTAAATTTTAACGAAAAGGAACACAAGATGTTTACACCAGCAGAACTTTTAGATATCAATACATTACTTACACCGGAAAACAAAATAGTTATTCTTACCCATTATAATCCGGATGGGGATGCTATCGGTTCCAGTCTGGGATTAAAACATTATCTGAAAGCAAAAGGAATCTTTGCAGAAGTCATTGTCCCGAATGATTTTCCTAAATTTCTGAAATGGATGCCGGAATCTAAAAAGGTAATCATTGCCGAATACAAAAGAAAGCTGGCTGCCGATATGATTGCTGCTGCAGATGTGATTTTCTGTTTGGATTTTAATTCTCCGTCAAGGATCGGATTGTTGGGAGACTGGTTGGTAAAGGCATCAGGGAAGAAAATTCTTATTGATCACCATCAGCAGCCGGAAAAATTTGATTTTGTGTATTCCGATACGGTAATTCCTGCTACATCGCAGATGATATACCATTTCATTGAAGCGTTGGAAGATGAAAAATTGGTAAATCAGGATATTGCAGAATGTCTTTATACCGGTATTATGACAGATACCGGAGGTTTCCGTTTTCGTTCTACCAGTGCCACTACCCACAGAATAATTGCCAACCTTATTGAAAATGGAGCTGATCCTGCCATGATCACTTCCAATACCTGGGATACCAATACTGTTTCAAGACTTCATCTTCTGGCCTTAGTGTTGGGAAGAATTGAAGTGGTGAATGAGGGGACGGTAGCGATATTAAGCCTCACAAGGAATGAACTTAAAGAGTTTGGTTTCCAGAAAGGAGATACAGAAGGCTTTGTCAATTATGGTTTGAGTATTGCGGGAGTCAAAATGTCTGCCTTCTTTATGGAAGATCTGTATGAAGATTTTGTTAAAATTTCGTTCAGAAGTAAAGATGATGTGGATGTAAACCAATTCTCCAGAAAATATTTTAACGGAGGAGGCCACATCAATGCGGCAGGAGGAAAATCCAATGATTCTTTGACGGGAACTATCGAAGTTTTCAAAAACAGATTAGCTGACGAAAAATTATAAAAGCAAAGAGATTGAATTGATGTTTTGTACATTGATTTTACTACTCTGATGCTTCAGTTCCGGAACTTTTACGATATCCTTTAAGCTCCAGCTCTGCACAAGTGTACTCATACACCTGCTGAAACATCTCGTTCATGTATTTCTTGTTGAAAAGGCTGAATTTGGTCATTTTTGGCGGATCAAGAAACAGATCGCAGTATTTTACTTTTGAATATACCGATTTTGCAATCGCCAAGTGGAGGATTCTGTCGAATTCCTTCATCAGGCTCATTTTGTTTAATTCATCATAACTGATGGAATTGACATGAGATGCGATCAGGAAATCACATTTGTCAATGATAGGTTCAATGGGTAAATTATCTAAAACACCTCCGTCTACATATATTTTGTCTCCCATCCTTACCGGAGGAAGAATGAATGGAACACTTGATGATGCCAGTAATGGGGCAAAAAGTTCGCCCTCAGAAAAGAAATCTACAATACCATGCGTCATTTCCGTGGCCGTTACGTAAACAGGGATTTTAAGAATATTAAAATTATCCTCAGGAAAATAGTCTTTGAAAAGTTTTAAAATAAAACTGGAGCTGAAAATTCCGTTTTTGGATAATTTTAATGCTGATCTTGAGAAAAAAGAAGTTTCCTTCACGATTTCCATCATTTCATCCGGCGTTTTCCCAAACGAATAGAAAGCGCCAATAATAGAACCTGCGCTTGTTCCTGAAATAATCTGAGGCTTAAGATTATATTCCTCCAAAGCTTTCAGTACAGCAATATGGGCAATTCCACGCATTCCTCCGCCTGAAAGTGTCAGTCCGATAACCTTTGGTTGCTTTTTTTGAACGAAAATAAACCCATTTTTTAAAATAATCCTTGACTAATATACTGGATTTGTTACAAACGGCTATGGCTCATCACATTCAGCATCGATTTTTAAGAAAAGGTTTTCAAATTCCTTGCTCATCTTTTCATCGTGAAGAGGATTGGGAATCTCGTCATTGGCACAATTTCCCCAGCCAAAAGTAATAAGGTCAATAATGGCATAGTCTCTTTTATCCGGCGAATTCAAATGATTGTTAAATTCATTCATAATGCGTTGCGGATTAGAATTTCGTCTGCTCATTTCCTCCCGGAGCTTTCTCCATTCCCGAACCATCTCATCGTCACCTGAATTTAAAGCCTTCGAAAAGTTCTGGCAGTTTTTGCCTGTAAGAAGCACAGCAGGATCGGAATAAGCTGAAACCTGCATTTTTTCCATGGCATATTGCTGGAGGAGGGCTTCGTACTTCATCTTTTTTATATTTTGCCAGTACGGAACATTTACTACCTTCAGGTTCTGAATAAGCTTTTTCTTATCGCTGAAATCTTTATCAAGTTTTGCAAGGATTTTGTCTTTATCACGTCTTACCAACTGTAAGTTATTAAGATCAAAAACGGAAGGGGTATCCAGTAAAGTGCCGCTCAGAGTATACCAGAGAGCATAAGTGCCTTCAATTTCTTCTCTTGAATATGTATTGGCATCATAATGCCCTTTGTTATCGCATAGCTCCGTAACAAAATGAAATATCTCTTCTTTAGGAGTATTGGATTTCACAGTATCCGCCGTTACGATTGCTTTTGAGGCAACCGTATCTGTCTGAATCGAACCGGCTGTCGGATTACTTTCTTTCTTACAGCTTAGAAACGCGAGTAATAGTAGTGAAGATATCGTAATTCTCATAATTTTCTAAAGTACCAGTTTTTTAGGGAGATTATGCAAAAGCTCGGTGTTGATAATTTCGGCACAGATGCCCGGTTTTTCCCAATGCCCGTTATGTCCGCAGTCTAAAATATATGATTTGATGTTTGTTCTGTCTGGTAAATTTTTGATCGTGACATCTGTTTTCACTGCATTATCGTGTTTTCCTGCCAATACTAAAATCTTAGCTTCCAGATTTTGCATGATATGCTGCTTGTCAGTTCTTTCTACCATTCCTTTTACACAAGCTAATGCTCCCATATTGTTTGTGGAAAGTGCTGTTTCCAGTGCTGTTTCAATTTTTCCTTCCAGGATATCTCTTTCGTTGGGGTTAAATAGGTTGGGAATTCCGGCTCTGGCATAGTGGGCAAAAGCATCTTTGATGATTCTGTAGCTTTTGATACGTTGCTGCTTCTTTTCCTCATCATCCGGAAAATAGGTTGAGAAAAATAAGGTAAGGCTTTTTAACGTATCAGGATATTTTTCAGCAAATGCCAGGGATACGTAGCCTCCCATAGAATGGCCCAGCAGATGTATTTTTTGCAAATGTTGGCTGTCTAAAACTTTTTTAACTTCTTCTGCCATCAGTTCCATGGTATGAACTTCTCCGAAAATTTCAGATTGACCATGACCGGGAAGGTCAATTTTTAAAAGGCTAAAATCTTTGGAAAGATGATGTTCCATATCACTCCAGATGGATAGGTTTTCCATAAAACCATGAAGCAATACCAATGTTTCTCGTCCGTTTCCTGTTCTCTCAAAATTTAGCATAATTTCAATTTTTATAGAAGGTTAAGAGAATCCCGTACCAATAAAATAAGATGTCCGGAATTCTCCTTTCAAATGTAAACAAAAAAGAGGAATACTTCCCAGCAGGAAAATTATACAAAAAAGCCCTCTCAAAATTGAGAAGGCCTTCCTTTATTGAACTAACTCTTTATAAATTTTTGTTTCCCAGGGTTTGATATCAGTGACTCCATAGCGTTCCTTTTTGGCAATCGCTATATCATCCAGCATATCCACAAAATTTTTGTAGTTGGATTCATCTGTAGGTTTAATGATTATTGTGAAAATTTCCTTATTCGGAGCATTTTGGTAGGCTTCAGAAATGATTTTGGAAACTTTTATCCCACTGAAATCAGTCTCGTTGAGATTGCCTGTATTTAAATCTTTAGCGTTGCTTTGATGATAAAATATACGATTGTCTTTTCCCAGGATAAAGGTTACCTGGTTTTTATCCTTAATTACGTTTTCATTAATTACTTTAGAGTCGGGATTTTTTGCCGGAAGCCCCAGGTCCATTACATTAGGTTTTGTAAAATTAGTGGTAAACATAAAGAAAGTGATAAGTAGAAATCCCAGGTCTACCATAGGGGTCATATCGATTCTGATAAGTTTCTTTTTTGTCTGCCCCCTTGCTTTTCTTGTGCAATTACTTCTGCCATGATTAATGTTTTTAAATGGTTAAACGGTATTCGATGAAAATATAAAAACCCGATCGCAGTTTTGAGGAATTGATACAAAGTTTATACCTAAACTTGTTAAATGGTAATAGTTTGTTGTTTTTATTATTATGTTAACCTTAAATAGTGTTAAATCGCTATAAGAAAAAAGCCTTATCAACTGAGTGATAAGGCTTTCTTATTTTGAAGTAAATATTTTATTTGTTTTTCTTGTAATAATTCACACCACATTCTAAGAATTTTTTGAAATCCTCTTTAGGCATGTAGCCGGAAACCGGTGTATTGATTACTTTTCCATCCGGAGTTATTAAAACATAATGAGGTTGTGAGTTATTGTTAAAGTTAACCTGTTGGAATAAACTCCATCGGTCACCAATCGTTTTAACCTTTTTAATCTGTCCTTCCCCAAGGTCTATTTTTGTTTTCTGATCTTCCGGAAGCTCTTCCTTGTCATCTACATATAAGGAAGCCAATACAACGTCATTCTGAAGGATCGGCAGGATATCCGCTTCGCTCCATACAAATTCTTCCATCTTTCTGCAGTTTTCACACCCGTACCCCGTAAAGTCGATAAGAATAGGTTTGTTTTCTTTTTTGCCAGCTCAATCGCTGTGAAGAAATCGTGCTCAGGATGCATTCCGAGAATACCGTCTTTCTCATCATGGAAATAACTTACGTTCAAAGGAGGGAGAATTCCGCTTAGTAACTGAAGTTTCGGACGGTCTGAAGGAATTAATCCCTGAATCAGATAAATCACAAAACCAAATCCAAGGACACCCAGGATTTTTCTGGTGATTGAAATTTTAGGTTTTTTATCATCATGCGGGAATCTGATCACCCCGAATAAGTATAAAGCCAATCCCAGTGCAATAATGATCCAGATTGCAATGAAAAGCTCTCTTTTTAAGAAGAATGTTTTTGATACAAGATCTGCTTTTGATAAGAATTTTAAGGCTAGTGCCAATTCCACGAACCCTAATACAACTTTTACCGTATTCATCCATCCTCCTGATTTTGGAAGACTCTGTAGCGCCTGAGGGAATAATGCCAAAAGTCCGAAAACAATTGCCCATGCCAACCCGAAACCTGCTAAAGCAAACGTTAATAACATCGGAACGTTGGATGATCCAGTAACAGCACTTCCTAATAAACTTCCCAGGATAGGCCCCGTACAAGAGAAGGAAACGATTACCAGAGTCAATGCCATAAAGAAGATTCCAATGATCCCGCCTGCTTCCTCTGCTTTTGAGGATTTATTGGCAATTGAACTGGGGAGTGTAATATCGTAATATCCGAAGAAACTTCCGGCGAAGAAAATGAATATGATAAAGAAGGCAATATTCAGCCAGACACTGGTGGAAATCTCGTTGAAAATATTTCCGGCAATCCCGTCAATAATGTGGAACGGAATACTTAGCAGAACGAAAATAAGAAGGATGAAGAAGCCATAGATAAGAGCATCTCTCTTTCCTTTTGCCTTGTCTTTACTTCCTTTGGTAAAGAAAGAAACCGTTAACGGAATCATAGGGAAAACGCAAGGTGTTAATAAGGCGATCAACCCTCCGATAAAACCTAAAAACAAATAGGTCCAGTAGTTTTCTTCCACTTTAGCAGAAGCGGTACCACAGTCGGTTAACGGGTTTTTGAAATCTATCGTTTGAATTTTCAGTTGTTTAGGGTCAAGTTTTGATCCTTCTGCTACTGTAATTTCTTGCTTTACAGGATTTTCGCTAACAGTTTCAACGGCTTTAGCAGAATCCTTTGCAGGTTCTGTTTTTTCATCAGTCGTGGCTTCTTCTGTAGCCCCTTTTGGCGTCACTTTTTGATTGAACTCCAGTGTATTGGGAGCCAGGCATACTCTGTCATCACAGGTCTGGTAGGTGATTTCAGAAGTGACGTCCGCAGGTTTTGTCGGATCTTTTAGTTTGAATTTTTGTTTAAAGCCTGCCGTATTAGAATAGAAAACAATGGTTCCTCCAAATGCTTCGGAAAATTCCTCATGTTTTTTACCAACCTCTGTAAACTTTCCGATCAGTTCAATATTTTTCCCGGAAACTTTATATTCCGTAGGGATTCCTGTATCTTCCGGAAGATCTTTAGAATAAATATGCCAGCCGCTTTCCATGGTGGCATTCAAAACAGCTTCATACTGGTTGTTTCCCAGGTCGTTCACCGTGAATTTAAATTTTACAGGATTTTTTATCTGTGCATTAATTCCTGTCGCTAAAAATAGTAGAATTAATAAAAACCAATTTCTAAATTTCATTTTTTCGTTTCATTAAAAATTTTGAGATTCCATTTTGTCTTCTCATCCTTTGTATATCTTCTGTCTTGTCTGAGAGGGATAACGCCAAGAACGGAATTATGACTGTCAGACAGTATCCAGATTTTTTGCCTCGCTAAAATAGATAATTTTTCGTCCCTAAAAAACTTAGAAACTTTCTTTTTCCCTGAAAAACCTGCAGGATAAAATTCATCTCCATCCTGTTGCTTTCTTAAACGCAAGGGGAAGTGTAGTTTTTCAGCATCAAAATTCCATTCAAACTCCTTATTGATTCCTTCAATGTGTTCAATAGAGTCTCGAAGATTGACATTAATCCCGATCTCAGAAAAATCAAACTGGTCGATCAGAATAATTTCGTTCTCCGCATTCTGAGTCATTTCTCTTTCAGTAAAGATTAACTCATCCCTATTGACAATCAATCGATAGTCTTTGGAAAAAAAAGAACTGTTATTTTCAGCCTTGAAAATTTTAGGAATTTCTTCTTCCCGGTTGAACCCGTATTTTTTTAAAATCTCAAATTTGACGAAATCACTTTCCTGATCCAGCTTTTCCTTTGATAAGATTTTATGGCCAGGGTTAAATAGGGTAAGCCTTTTTTCTACTTCCAGCATTTGTTTTTGAACAAAATCTTTGGTTTGATTCAGATATTCTGTGCTTTTTTTAAAGTTTTCCAGAAAATGACCGTTTGTTTCCAGCAGCTTGGGTACGATCTCATTTCTGATCTTATTCCGTAGATAATCACTTTTTTTATTCGAAAGATCCTCTCTGAACAGAATTTGGTTACTCTCTGCAAACCTGTAGATGTCTTCCTTTGAAAAAGGCAAAAGCGGTCTGAGGATATTGTTTTCATGAGAAGGAATGCCACTCAAACCATGTATTCCAGCAGCTTTGGATAAGTTTATAATGAACGTTTCCAATTGGTCATTGAGATGGTGCGCAGTAACCAGAAAAGATAAATTTTCCTTTTCCTGAATTTCTTTAAAAAATGCATACCGAAGTTCTCGTGCCCAGAGCTGAATGGAATTTTCCGGTTTTTTATCCTTTTCTGAAACTTCATACAGATGAAATTTCACATGATTTTTCTCACAGAAATCCTCCACAACTTTCTGGTCAAGATCCGAATCTTCGCCACGAAGTTTATAATTGATATGGGCGACCTGAAATTCGTATCTGGCACCTTGCATTTCATCTCTTGAATCCTTAAAGAGAGAGGCTAAAACCATAGAGTCTGCCCCGCCGCTTACCGCCAGAAGAAATCTTTGTTTTTCCGGCTGGTGAACGAGATTTTTTAGTTGATTGATAAAGCTTGATTTTTCCAACATCGATGTTGAGAATTTCTTTTATGCAAAGATAACCTATATAATTCAATTGAATTTTCCTAACTTTGATTGGTCTAAAAATGATTATTTATGAAGATTTTAAAAATTTTAGCAGTTTCTGCAATGGCGTTAGGAATGACATCTTGTGTGAGCAAGAAGCAATATGATGCATTGAGCACAAACTATAAGCAGTGTATCGAAAACATTGGTGAAAGACAAAGAGAAATCCAGGATTTGAAATCTCAAAACTCTGCATTGGCGGGTGAGAACAATTTATTAAAAAGTCAGCACGATGCTTTAAAATCATCACTTGATGCCTGTCTTTCAAATACGGGGAAAAGTTCTGCTAATATTGATAAATTGGTAGGAGAAATCAATGCTTCGAATTCATATATCAAACAATTGATCTCCAGCAATGCTAAAAACGATAGCTTGAATCTTGCTTTGTCTAATAAGCTGAAGAGATCTTTAGATAATGTCTCTGATGAGGATGTACAGATAAAAGTATTAAAAGGAGTGGTAATGATCTCTCTTTCTGATAAAATGTTGTACAAAACCGGAGATTATAACATCCTGCCTGCTGCTCAGGAAGTTCTGGGTAAAGTAGCAAAAGTGATCAACGATTACGATAAATACTCCGTATTGATTGAAGGTAACACAGATAACGCACCTTTAAATTCTGTAAATCTTCCGAGAGACAACTGGGATCTTTCTGCATTGAGAGGTACATCTGTTGCTAAAGTTCTTCAGACTCAATTTGGAGTAGATCCTGCGAGAATTACAGCAGGTGGTCGTTCAGAATACAATCCTAAAGCGACTAATATGAGCGTTTCAGGTAGAGCGGAAAACAGAAGAACAGAAATCATCATAATGCCTAAACTTGATGAGTTTATGAAACTGATGGACATTGCTCCTAAAAAATAAATACTGTATACTTTAATATGGTAGAAAAGATCCCGATTTTTCAGGATCTTTTTTTATAATGATCTGTTTTGTAAATTTTAGAAAAAGTTCTCTATATTCAATATAGAACTAATAAGATTTTAGAAAATGGAGAAGATGCATTAAAACAAACCCAATCGAAAGGTGATCTAAATGCCTGTCCCTGAGAAATATTCCGGACTTCCTATTCTTGAGATTGCTTAAAGGAGGTTCAATGAATAAAAAAAATAAATCCCAAGGAGATTCGGGATTTATTTTTAATCAGATTAATTCTTCCTTTCTCAAGAGAGAAATAATTCTTTGTAAAAATGAATTGGATATTTCTGTCTTGTTTTTAGGCGCAGGAGAAAGTATATGACCTTTCGGTACATTCTTTTTTGATTCTCACGGTTAGTTTGCTTTTCTCCTGCAATCATTTTAGTTTTCCTAGTGTTTTTACCCTGTTTCTGTTGCAAAATTATCCCTAATACCACAAAAATACCATCCGTATTTTCACGGTATTTTATATCGGGAAAATACGGTACGTTATATTGCTAGGTTTATTGTGAATATAATTCGTTGATTAATAAAAGAATGTGTATATTTAAGTCTCCGTAAAAGGAAATATCAACAAAGAGGTATCCGAAAATCTTAAAGAGTAGGAAATTAATACTAAATCAAAATAATTATGAAAAATCTAAAAAAACTTTCCAGAACAGCAATGAAAAATGTTCAGGGTGCAGCATTGGAATGTAATCCCGTTATTATTTGTCAGAAGAGAACTGATTGTTGCCCGGGATGGGCGTGTCCTGGAAGAGGGCAGTATTGTATTGCTATATAATGATGGTTTGCATCAGAATAAATAGATTCAGGAAGAGAGAGATTCATTTCTCTCTTTTTTTTATCCTATTGCAGGACGGAAACCGCATGTTTAAAAAGAAGTTTTAAAATCCGTAAATTTGTTTAAATTAAAATTGTATGAGCTTTTTTGAAGAAAAGAATCCTGAAATGGATAGATATTTGGAAGCACATGCTTCTTCAGAATCAGATATTCTGAAAAAGCTGAGAAGGGAAACTTACCAAAAAACCACACAACCCCATATGATTTCGGGATATCAGCAGGGGAGATTGCTGACGATTATTTCCCAGATGATGCAGCCCAAAAATGTTCTTGAAATAGGAACATTTACAGGATATGCCACTTTATGTCTTGCTTCAGGTTTATCAAAGGACGGCAAAATTACCACCCTTGACGTCAATGAGGATCTCGCCTATCTTCCGAAAAAATATTTTGAGACCAGCGAATATGCCAGTCAAATTGATTTTAAGTTGCAGGATGCTAAAGAATTTTTAAAAGAAACTGATGAGTTCTTTGACCTCATTTTTGTAGATGCAGATAAAGAAAATTATGCGGAATATTTCAAACTGATAAAACCGAGAACAAAATCTGGATCCGTGATTCTTTTTGATAATGTTTTATGGTATGGGAAAGTACTGGAAGAAAATCCCAAATTAAAATCTACACAGTCGATTAAGGAGCTAAACGATTTAGCGGCAAAAGATGAAGATTTTGAAAATCTTATTTTACCTTTGCGTGATGGAGTAAACTTCCTTCGAAGGAAGTAATTAAAATATTCAGAGATTAAAACGATGAAAGCAGTTCACAGTTTTCAATTTTTAATCTTTAAATTATTCAATCATTAAATTTAGAGTTGATGAATAAAGGAATTTGTATAGTTACAGTAGCGCCGGTTCGTGCAGAAAATTCTGACCGGGCAGAAATCGTTACGGAAATATTGTTTGGAGAAAGCGCAGATATTCTGGAAGTAGATAAAAACTGGACCAAAATAAAAATGCATTATGACGGCTATGAAGGATGGATGGATACCAAACAGCTGAAGCCAGTAACTGATGAAGAACTAGCCAGGAGAAAAGTAACGGTAGTGACAGAAGATTTTTCTTCAGTACTAATGAATGACGGTAAAACCCTGCTTTCAATAGGCTCTGAAGTAGAATTTCCGGTCGTAGCTTCGAAGAGGAGTCATGATATCCGTGAAAGTATTGCTCTCACTGCAAAAGAATTCCTTAACGTGCCTTATTTATGGGGTGGTAAAAGTTTTTTTGCTGTAGACTGCTCCGGTTTCACTCAATTGGTGTATAAAGTTCATGATATTAAAATTCCCAGAGATGCTTCTCAACAGGCTGAGGTAGGGGAGGCACTTACTTTTGTAGAAGAAACCAAACCAGGAGATCTGGCTTTCTTTGAAAATGCAGACGGTAAGATTATCCACGTGGGTATTATGTTGGAGAATCAGAAAATTATTCATGCATCGGGAAAAGTAAGAATCGATACGCTGGATTCAACAGGTATTTTCAACAAAGAGATGAATAAGCATACCCACAAGCTTAGGGTGTTAAAAAGCGTTCTGTAATTCTGATTTAATAGTTCCCGCAATGGCTTTTATCTACAATCTGTTTGTTACTCTCCTTATCTTCGGGATGAAGGTTTTTTCATTATTTAATGATAAAACTAAAAAGGAGTTGAAGGGAGAGAGCGGTCTTTAGAGAAGGTTAAAGCAGTATTTACTCAAAAAGACAGGGTAATTTGGATGCATGCAGCCAGTCTCGGAGAATACGAGCAGGGATTACCTGTGCTGGAAAGGCTGAAAGATCATTTTCCGGAGCATAAAATTCTTGTTACTTTCTTTTCTCCTTCAGGATATGAAAATGTTGTTAAGAAAAAACATATTGCAGATGTTATCTGCTATTTACCTTTTGATAAAAAGAGTATAATAAACGAATTTATAACACAATTCAATGCTGAACTATTTTTTACGGTGAAGTATGATTACTGGTATAATCTTCTAGCAGCTCTTAAAAACAGGAATACAAAGATTTATGTTATTTCTGCCTTATTTTATGAAAGGCAGTCCTTTTTCACTTCTTACGGAAAGTGGTTTGTAAAGCAGCTTAAGAAGAATGTCGACTGGTTTTTTCATCAGACTCAGTTTTCGATCGCTTTGGCAAAAAGTATAGGATTGTTGCAGTCTTCGGTAACGGGAGATACCCGCTTTGACAGAGTAAAACAGCTCAGAGAAAGAGACAACCATGTCGACCATATTACAGACTTCATCGGAAATGATAAGGCAATTGTTTTTGGAAGCTCCTGGCAGGCAGAAGAGAAAATGGCAGAAATGATTTCAAGGAAAAACAGGACAGTGAAGATGATTATTGCCCCTCATGATCTGAAAAGGGTAGAACATTTGAAAAGTATTTTCCCTGATGCTGTATTGTACAGTCAGATCAGCCAGTCACAACATTTGGATTTTGTCTCTCAGGTTCTGATTATAGACAGTATCGGGCTACTGTCAAAACTATATTCGTATGCTGATGTAGCAGTTGTGGGCGGAGGCTTTCATGATGCTGGATTACACAATATTCTGGAAGCGGCCACTTTTGGGATTCCCGTTATTTTTGGTAATCACTATAAAAAGAATCCTGAAGCTGACGATCTTATTGCAGCAGAAGGAGGAAAGTCTTTTAAAGACGAATACGGAGCTTCAGAATTTGTTTTATTCCTTACCAATGAAGACAATCAGGAAGAATTGAAAACGATGTCTCAAAATGCCAGGAGATTTATCAGCGATAAACCCGATTCTACCACAATGATCATCGAAAAAATTCTATCTTAAGAATCCCTGTTTTTTTATGTCTTTCATGATCTGATCTATGTTGTCGGGAATGTCATCACATACAAACCATTTAAAGTCAAGATTATTATTGATACAAAGTTTCTGCAGATAATGATTTTCTGAAATTTTTGTCTGGATATCGCGGAGGTATTCATCAATTTCCATCCAATAATCTTCGTCCAGTTTTTTGACTAAAACAAGTGATTTGAATACCTTATTGATCATATAAATATACAGTTTGTACACGTTGTCAAACCTTTGCCTGCTGAGATCGTTGTTATAATCTAAAATTTTGCTGACCATCAGTAAATTCAACGAGACTTCCCCGAATTTGTCTGTTGTAATCTTAACATGTTCGGTGATTTCAGCACTTATTTTCCGGATAATGGTCAGGAAGTACTTGGCATTTCCAATGTATTTTGAAGCCAAAAGAATTTTTTCCTCCACCTGTTCTTCCATAGCATTTCTTTTATCATCCGTGTTCTCAGGATCGATTAGCTCGAAATACAGCTTTTTTGACAGCAATTTATCTTTTCTCAGCAATCTGAAAATAAGCTTGTCTTTCTCCTGGCTGGAAAAGGCACTCAATGCAGCTTTAAACTCTTTCGAATACTCCATCAGTTGAAAATTTTTGAATATTTTAGAAAACCGTTTAGTGCCCAGTTTGCAGTATAATATAATGATTTTACGGTAGAAAATCCCATGAAATCCTTATACACCAGATACTGATCTTTAATGATATTTTTCTTTTTCCGGGAAACACTGTTTTCGCGCATTCTGTATTTGGCCATTGTCTTGTTGATAGGCATTCCTTCGGGGATAACCTTTAAAAGGTTAAGCCACATCACATGATCTTCACGCTTGCTTTTTACAGGGAACATGAATTTTCCGACTCTTTTGGTGTCGTACATCGTAGAAACCGGAGCCAGTCTGCAGGTCTTTAATAAATTAGAAAAAGTAACTATAGTATCGGCCATGAAATCTTTGAGGATAGGCTGTAGCTGTTCGTCACATCTGGAATAATTGCAGTAGACGAGCTCAGCATGGTGCTCCTGCATATAATCTGTCATCGTTTCAAGGTATTCCGGATACCAGTAATCATCAGAATCAAGAAATGCTATATACCTTCCCTGAGCTCTTTCAAGGCTGTTGTTTCTTGCGTTGCCGGCACCACCGTTTTTCTCTAAAACCTGAAGTTTTATTCTGGGGTCATTATACTTTCTGATAATTTCTACAGTATTATCCTTGGAAAGGTCATCCGTGATCAGCCATTCCCAATTCGGGTTGGTTTGATTAAGAACTGATTGTATCGTTTCCTCAATGAATTCTGCGGAATTGTAACAGGGAGTGATAATGGAGACAAGGTCTTTCATTTGTGCAATAAAATAGATGTAAAATTATAAAAATCTTTTTTCATACAGATGCCATGAGGTAATACCCACCCCGATAACTACCAGCATACAAACAATACTCATCATATAAGGATTGTAATCTTCAAAAAGGCCTAACGTCTGAAAGACCCTGATAATAGGGAAGTGGAAGATATATATTCCATACGTGAAGTCTCCGTATTTTCCGAAATTATTCAGAAATTTAAAAGAATAAGCAATATACAGGACAATAATACTGATCATGATAGGCGAGAAAAGCTTTATTTTAAAAATAAGGTCTATCCATACTGTCAGGATGGCAATGATGAAGAGCGTATTTTTATACTGAATGAATTTGTTAAAATTAAAATAGATAAGCATTCCTCCGATGAAATAGCATAGTGAGCCGGGAAGCTGTCTTGAGATCGCAGGTCTGCCCGTCATCTCAAAATAATTCAGGAATACCAATGACAAAAAATACAATATGACGAGACTGATATTTCTAAACTTATTATTCTTTCCAAACAATAAAAACATGAACGGAACAGCAATATAAAAACACATTTCTATTTTAAGGGTCCAGAGTGCCCCGTTTACTGCCTGGTTGCCAAATACTCCGGGAAGCCATGGGGCTTTGAAATTCATAAAAAGAGAATTCCAGAATGCATATTTATACACCTGAGCGTTGCCGAAATATTCAGAAAAAGACAGGGTGCTTACCAAACTTAATAAAATGGTACAAAGGAAAACCACCAACAAATAAGCGGGAACAATCCTGTTGAACCTCTTCTTCGCATAGCTTTTCAGGCTCGAAGATCTTTCATAGCTTCTTGCAATTAAAAAACCACTGACAATGAAAAACGAGAAAACTGCGACTTCTACTGGGCTATATTCAAGGATTTTAAGTGAAGCGGATTGGCTTAATGCTCCCAAATGCCCAACGAAGACAATGAAAGCAAGGAGAACACGTATAAAGTCAAAATTGTTTTTCGTTATATCCTGCATTTGCTATTTTTCTTACAAAAATAACTTTTTTAATAGAACGTGAAGACTATCGCATGTTCAATATTTGTTAAATAAAGGCTTTTTTGAGGTTTCCTGTTTTTAAATATATATAAATAAAGGTTGATGAAATAATTTTTGATAAAAAATCGTTGTATAAATCAAAAAAATTATAATTTTAGCGATTGAAAAAATTAATCTATGAAGAAATTACTACTACTATTTGCAGGGGTGTCATTATTGGTGGCTACCGGATGTAATAACGATAATGATAATGTTAGGGAAGCACCGCTTGTAGGACTTTGGCAACCGTTAAAAGAAGTGGTTACTACAGTAGAGACGGGAGAACAACCGATTTCAGATCAGATTACTTATACCGATTGCCAGAAGCTATCCAGATGGTGGTTCAGCACTGAAACCAATGGGAAAAAAATAGATGTAACGGAGCCTACTACTGCTGGTGGCACATGTAATATTTTGCCGGACAAAAACTTTACCTACACCTATGAAAAAGGGGCGAAGACGGTTATCATGAAATTTCAGGGAATTGTAGAACCTGTTTCAGCAAAGGTGGTGACTCTGAACGATACGACTCTCAACCTGGCAGTAAGAGAAGAGACTCAGGATCCGACTGTATTTAAAACAAGGACATATACTTTTACGAGAGTAAATCCTCAGAAATAATAAGTGTAATTCAAGATATAAAAACAGATCTCATCCCCGGATGAGATTTTTTTATGACCAGAGATTTGGAATTCATCATAATTTAAATTTCTATTTCTTTTAAAATCATTATTTTTGTGAATCTTGTTTACGGGATAAAAAAATCCAATATTTAAAGTCTAACATATAACATATATATAAAGTGTTTTACGATCATCAGCAGATAGAAAAAAAGTGGCAGAAATACTGGGAGGAAAATCAAACCTATAAAACCTCCGATAATACCGATAAACCTAAATTTTATGTACTCGATATGTTCCCGTACCCATCCGGGGCCGGACTTCACGTAGGTCACCCGCTGGGATACATTGCATCAGATATTTATGCGAGATATAAAAGACATCAGGGGTTTAACGTGCTCCACCCTGTAGGATATGACAGTTTCGGACTTCCTGCTGAGCAGTATGCCATCCAGACAGGACAGCATCCGGCAATCACTACAGAGCAAAACATCAACAGATACGAAGAGCAATTGAGAAAAATCGGATTTTCATTTGACTGGAGCAGGGAAGTAAGAACTTCTGATGCTTCCTATTACAAGTGGACACAATGGATTTTTATTCAGTTGTATCATTCTTGGTATAATAAAAATACGGATAAGGCAGAACCTATCGATACCCTGATTCAGCATTTTGAACAAAAAGGGACCGAAGGATTGAATGCCAATCAGAATGACGAATTAAACTTTACCGCTGAAGAGTGGAAAAGTGCTTCCGAAATTGATAAAGAAGATATCTTATTGAATTACCGTCTTGCCTACAGAGCCGAAACTACCGTAAACTGGTGCCCTGCATTAGGAACTGTATTAGCCAATGATGAGGTAAAAGACGGGAAATCTGAAAGAGGAGGATTTCCTGTATTTCAGAAAAAAATGATGCAGTGGAGCATGAGAATATCTGCTTATTCAGAAAGATTATTACAGGGACTTGCTACACTGGATTGGCCACAGCCTTTGAAAGATTCTCAAGAGTATTGGATCGGAAAATCTCAGGGAGCACAGGTTCAGTTCGACGTAGAAGGACATGACGAAATCGTTGAAGTATTTACTACAAGACCTGATACTATTTTTGGAGCTACATTTATGGTACTGGCTCCTGAAAACCCTTTGGTAGATACAATCACTACAGATGCCCAAAAGGCAGAAGTCGATACATATATAGAAGAAACTTCCAAAAAAACCGAAAGAGACAGAATGTCCGACGTGAAAAACGTGAGCGGAGCGTTCACCGGAAGCTATGCAATCAATCCGTTCAGTGGTGAGAGAATGCCAATCTATATTTCAGACTATGTATTGATGGGATACGGAACAGGAGCTGTGATGGCTGTTCCGGCACATGACGAGCGTGATCATAGATTTGCGAAGAAATTTAATTTAGAAATTAAAAAAGTAGTAGAAACCGAAGAAGATGTTCAGGAAAAATCTTTTGATTCTAAAGATTCTGTTTGTGTAAATTCTGATTTCTTAAACGGATTAAATTATAACGATGCAAAATCAAAAATAATTTCCGAGATCGAAACCAAAGGTATTGGACACGGAACGACGAACTACAAACAACGTGATGCGATTTTCTCAAGACAAAGATATTGGGGAGAACCTGTTCCTATATATTATAAGGATGGGATGCCATATACATTACCAACTTCTGCGTTGCCATTGGAACTTCCGGAAGTTGAAAAATATCTGCCAACAGAAGATGGAGATCCGCCATTAGGAAATGCAAAAACATTTGCATGGGATGAAGCGAATCAAAAAGTAGTGGCTACAGATTTAATTGATGACCAGACCACATTCCCATTGGAATTGTCTACAATGCCAGGATGGGCCGGAAGCTCATGGTATTTCCTTAGATATATGGATCCCCATAATGATGGTGAATTTTCTGCAAAGAATCTTTCCGATTATTGGGGACAGGTAGATTTGTATATCGGAGGTAGCGAGCACGCAACCGGTCACTTATTATATTCCCGTTTCTGGAATATGTTCTTAAAAGACAGAGGCTGGATCAATCATGATGAGCCTTTCCAGAAATTGATCAATCAGGGAATGATTCTCGGAATGAGCGCATTCGTTTATAGAATTGACGGGACCAATCAATATGTATCTAAAAATTTAGCAAAAGACTATCAGACCCAACAAATCCATGTTGATGTATCCTTATTAAAAGGAACCTCTGACGAATTGGATACCGAAGCTTTCAAAGCATGGAGACCTGATTATGCAGATGCAGAATTTATCCTGGAAGACGGAAAATACATCACAGACCGTGAAGTTGAAAAAATGTCCAAATCCAAATATAATGTCGTGAATCCTGATGATATCTGTGAAGAATACGGAGCAGACGGATTAAGATTATATGAAATGTTCCTGGGACCATTGGAGCAATCCAAACCTTGGAATACTCAGGGATTAAGTGGAGTGTACGGATTCCTTAAAAAATTCTGGAACCTTTATTTCAACGGAGACGTATTCGAAGTTTCTGATGAAGAGCCTACAAAAGCTGAATATAAAGTTCTACATACCTTAATTAAAAAGGTGGTGTACGACATTGAAAACTTCTCTTTCAATACTTCCGTATCTTCCTTTATGATTGCCGTGAATGAACTTCAGAAATTAAAATGCAACAAACGCAGCATTCTGGAACCTCTTGCCGTAATCATCTCTCCATATGCCCCTCACATCTGTGAAGAACTTTGGAGCCTGCTGGGACATGAAACCTCTATCGAATTTGAAAAGTTTCCTGTATTAAATGAGGATTATCTCATCGAAGATGAAATTGAATATCCGGTAAGCGTAAATGGTAAAATGAAGTTCAAAATTTCCCTTTCCGCTCAGTTTTCTGCTAAGGAAGTAGAAGATTTGGTGATTTCAAATGAGAAAATGCAACAGATTTTGGAAGGAAAAACCCCTAAAAAAATCATTGTAGTTCCTCACCGTATTGTGAATATCGTAATTTAAAAAAAATTAACATTGGGAAATTAAAAAAAATGGACGTCTAATTTTTTTGATTTTTTAACCCAAATGTTAAATTTGAAAAAAATAAATAAAATAACTGCGAATAATTATAATATTAAAATCGTATTAAATTTTCTTTATTAAAAAAAAGCAAAATGTTTAATTAAGACTCTTGCATTTTAATTAATTTTGCCTTTAATTTACACCCTGTAAAATTTTAAAACAATATAATTTAGTTAAATATGGAAATGAATGTTTCAAAAAATGATGAGCAAGTAGTTGCTAGAAAAGCAGGAGGTTTAAATCCAGCTGTTATTATTCCTATTCTATTTGCTATAGGAGTATGTATTTATTTATTCGTTCTTGGTAGCCCAGGAAACTTCAAAGATGCAGACAAACTGGGAAGCGGATCTGTAGCGTTTTCAAGTATTGAAGGAAAAGACATTCACCCAGAATCGTTTTTAGGTATTATCTACAAAGGAGGGGTTATCGTACCAATCTTGATTACTTTCATGATTACTGTAATCGTTTTCTCTTTTGAAAGATATTTCGTTCTTGGTAAAGCTGCAGGAAAAGGAAACTTAGACAACTTCGTTGTACAAGTAAGAAGCTTACTAAACCAAAACAAAATTGATGAAGCTATCGAAGAGTGCGACAGACAACAGGGTTCTGTAGGTAACGTAGTGAAAGAAGGTCTTACTACTTACAAAGCACTTTCTCATGATAACACATTAAATAAAGAGCAGAAAATGGTAGCACTTAACAAAGCTATCGAAGAAGCTACAACTCTTGAGATGCCAATGCTTGAGAAAAACATGATGATCCTTTCTACTTTAGGTACTGTTGCAACGTTAGTAGCACTACTTGGAACGGTAATCGGTATGATCAAGGCGTTCTTCGCATTAGGTTCAGGAGGTGGTACTCCGGATGCTGCTGCTCTATCTACTGGTATCTCTGAAGCCTTGATCAACACGGCATTAGGTATTGGTACTTCAGCAATCGCTATTATCCTTTATAACTTCTTTACTTCTAAAATTGACGGATTAACTTACAAGATCGACGAGATCTCTATGAGTATCCAACAATCTTTCGCTGAATTCAACTAAGAATTAGCAAGAAATTTGCATTAGCAATTAAAAAGAAGTTTAATTAAAAATATTTTATAATAATGGCGAGAGTCAAACCAAAAAGACATGGAGTAATTACGGACATGACTGCAATGTGTGACGTTGCGTTCCTACTCCTTACGTTCTTTATCTTGACCACTCAGTTTAAAAAACCTGACGTGGAGCAGATCAAACCGCCATCTTCAATTTCGGAAAAATTGCTTCCTGATGCTAGTTTAATGACTATCAACGCTACTCCGGACGGAAAATTCTATTTCCAGCCAGTAGAAAACGCATCAGAAAGAGTTGCTCTTTTGGATAAAATGGGACAAAAGTATGGAATTACTTTTGACAACAACCAAAAAGCTGCTTTCCAGAAAGTTCAGGCAATTGGAGTTCCAATGAACCAACTAAAAGGGTACTTGGATATGCCTGCAGATGAGCAGAAAAATTATAAGAGTCCTACAGGTATTCCTATGGACAGTACAAATAAGCAATTAATCGACTGGGTAAAAGAAAGTTTAAGCGTTAATCCTGACTACAAGTTAGCTATTAAAGGTGACGTTACAACTCAGTACCCTAAAGTAAAAAGCTTGTTTGAAGGTTTAAGAGATATTGATTTTCTTAAATTTTGGTTGATTACATCACAAGAAGGTAAACCTAACGAATAATATCGATAGAAATGGCAGAAGTACAAGTACAGGAAAAAGGCGGCAAGGGCGGCAAAGTCCGTTCCAAGAAGCAGAGTACCAGAGTCGATATGACTCCGATGGTGGACTTGGGTTTTCTATTGATTACCTTCTTTATGTTCACAACTACATTCAGTAAACCGAATGTTATGGACTTAGGTCTTCCGGCTAAACCTAAAAAGGATCAGCCGAAACCTCCTCCAACAGAAATTAAACTTTCTAACTCAATTTCTATCTTATTAGGAAAAGATAACAGAGTGTTCTGGCACCAGCAGGATCCAACTTCCTTGAATGACCAGAATCTTATGGAAACTACTCTTGACAGAGAAGGAATTAGAAAAGTAATTCAGCAGGCAAAATCTAAAGCTGCAGATCAAAGTAAATTTACCGTGATCATTAAGCCAACTGACGATGCTGTATATAAGAACTTTGTTGATATTCTTGACGAAATGGCAATTACCAAAAGCGAACAATACGGTGTTACCGATATAAAGCCTTTTGAAAAAGCTGTTTATGAAAAGAAAATTGGTGGTGCTGCTGCACCGGCTGCTACAAAGTAATTTAACCATAAAATTGTATATCTAATCTATGGCAGATGAAAATGTATACGGTCAGAATCTTACCCTAGACGAAATCGTATTTGAAAATAGAAACAAGGAATATGGTGCCTATGATCTTAGACATCAGTATCCGAGACTTTTAACAAAGTCATTTATTATCGGAACAGCATTATTCCTTTTGGCAGCTTTATCTCCGTTCATCTATCTTACGATCAAGAATCTTACAGCTCCGCCTAAGCAAGAAGTAAAGGCAGATCTTGTAGATATTATCGAAGAAGATCCGATCATTGAGCAGCCTAAAGAAGAAGAACCACCTCCACCACCTCCACCACCAAAAGAAGAGGAGAAAATCGAGGTAATTCAGAACGTTGTTCCTGAGCCTGTAAAAGCTCCGAAGATCGAAACTCCACCACCGCCAATTTCTAAGCAGTTGGAAACTACAACTGGTTTGAATAATCAGGAAGGAGTAAAAGCTCCGGCTTATACGCCACCACCGCCACCACCATCTACAGGTACAAAAACTGCTACGGTAGAGGTGAAAGCGAATAACCCTAACGAAATCTACAAAGATGTAGACCAGTCTGCGGAATATCCTGGAGGTATGGGAGCATTAAGAAAGTTCTTAGGTGAAAACTTCGATAATTCAGGAATGGAAGGAGAAGGTACACTTAAAGCTAAGCTTAAGTTCGTTGTAGAAAAAGACGGAACTGTTTCCGGAGTTACTATTGAAGAAAAATCTCCAAATAGCGACTTCAACAATGAAGCAATCCGTGTAGTAAAGAAACTTAAAAAGTGGACTCCAGCTAAGAGAAACGGAGAAAGCGTAAGATCTTACTATAGCGTACCATTTACGATGAACTTTGAATAAGACTAATTATTCAAATTATAAATAAAAAGAGAAGCATATGCTTCTCTTTTTTATTTTTTTGGTATTTTTGTTACATGATGTTCAATTGGTTATCCCTGGTTACGGGATTGTTTTATATCGTTTTGGGAATTGTAGTAATTGTCTATAAATTCTTCTTTACCATTTTAGAACCTGCTGTTGCTTATGCATTAGGCGTGGTTCTTATTATTTATGGAGTTTTCAGAATTTACAGGGCGATTTCAAGAATCAAAAAATCGAGAGATGAAGAATAGTGTTAAAATTGCAGTCGTTTTTGTTTTGAGTATACTGCTCATTGGCTGCAAAAAAAGGAGGAGAAATCCCCATCCTATAATAAAGGTGATCTTACCATTTATACAGACGAATCCTTTCAAAGCGTTACTGAAGCATTAGCTGACGGCTATATGATCAATTATCCTGAAACAAGGATTAAGGTTGCTACCCAAAAAGAAGATTTAGGCTTATTGGATCTCTTGAAAGGTAAGGCAAAGGTCATTGTTATGTCAAGAAATCTTAATGCTGACGAGATCAAAACATACGAGGAAAGAACTGATTTAAAATTTCTTCCTGCTAAATTTGCAGCTGACGCAGTGGTGTTTGTTGTTCCTAAAGATTCTCCTAAAGAAAGTATTTCAATGGAGGAAATCAATGCCGGGCTGGCTTCAGATAAAAAGATTTTATCTTCGACGGAACCAACTCAAGTAATCTTAATTTTGTAGCTGAAAAGCTGAAAAAACAACCTAAAGACCTTAAATTTTCAATTATTCCGGGGAATCAGAAAATTATTGAAGAACTTGGAAAATATCCCGGTAAGATTGGAGTAATCGGATTAAATACCTTTAGCCGTCCTTATGATAAAACTTCTGAGAAGCTTAGAGAAATGGTGAAAGTACTGCCCGTTGTAGAGAAAGGAAAACAATATACAGCCGACTATGAAGGACTTCGCAACATGGAATATCCGTTTACAAGAGTCCTTTATTTCCTTATCAATGAAGGTAATTTTAATATTGCCAATGGATTTATCAGATTTTCCTGCACACATTTAGGACAAAAAATAGTTCAGAAAGAAGGTTTACAGCCTTATAACCTTTACAAGAGAGAGGTGCAAATGCGTTAAAAAATATTAAAGTCACAATTTACCACAAAAGAAATAACCGTTTTGGTCTGAAAATTGTGTAGATATAACTCGATTATTTAGAAATATAAAATGAAAGATATAATGATTATGAATGTAAAGAAGATTGCTTTTGGAGCAGCCGTAGTATTTTTTACCGGTTTTGCCACTGCACAAACACTGCAGGATGGTATCAACAGTATAGACAGTGATAAATTTGCTCAGGCAAAGACCAACTTCACTGATATGATCGCTAAAGAACCTACTGCTGAGAATTACTTCTACTTAGGAAACACTTTCCTAAGACAGGGAGAACCTGATTATGCCAAAGCAACTGAAAATTTCAACAAAGGATTAGCTGCTGACGGCAAGAGCTTTCTTAATAAAATCGGTCTTGCTGCCGTGAAATTAGGAAAAGGAGACAAAGCTGCAATCGCTGAGATTCAGAAAGTAGTAACTGATTCAAGAGAAAAAGATGCTGAAGTTCTCTTCAGAGCGGCAGAAGCTTTAACTTTATTTGAAAAGAACAGTTCTCCGGATCTTGCTATCCAATTCTTAACCAAAGCAATTGAAAAAGCTGAGAAAAAAGGAGTTCCTGCACATTATTATTATACATTAGGAGATGCTTACAGATTGAAAAGAATGCCGGGTGAGGCTATGTCTGCATACGATAAAGCACTACCTACAGCTAAAAATAAAGCATCTGTTTATACAAGAATGGCGACTTTATGGATGGCAGCTCAACAATGGCAACAAGCTAAACAAAATATCGATAAGGCAATTGGTGTAGATCCAACATATGCTCCTGCTTACAAAGCAATGGCTGGATATGATATCAGATATCAGCAGAATGCAAAAGCTACACAAGACCTTATTAACTATACAAAATACGCTGACGAAGATCCGTATACTCAATTAGAAATTTCAAAGCTGTACTTCACAAACGAAGATTATGCTAATTCTAAAACAGTTCTGGATAAGATTTTTGATAAAATTGAAGATCCTATTAAATTCAAATTAAGAGCATACCAGGATTATGCAGATAAAAACTATACGGGAGCTAAGCAGAATATGGACACTTTCATTTCTCAGGCAGAGAAAACAAGAGTACAACCTGCTGACCAGGGACTTCAGGGGCTTATTGCTGCTGGATTAGCAAAAGATGAAAAAGATGCTGCTAAGAAAACTGCTTTAATGACTGAATCTCAGCAGAAAATCGCCATTGCAAAAGCTGCAAAAGATGAAACAATGAAGTGGGATATGGAATTAGCCAACATCGCTGGTGGCGGAGGTGCTTCTCAGGCTGATGTAGATAAAGGGGCTACCAGCCCTGCTATCGAAGCTTTGAAAAAACAAGTGGCTGCCAACAGCCAGGATTCTGATGCTTTATTTAAACTGGCAACAGCTTACCAGGATGTTAAAAACTGGAATGGTGCCATCCTAACATGGCAAAAAATGTCAGCATTACTTCCTGATTGGGCTCCGGCTTATTACAGCCAGGGATATTCTTACCAACAGGCAGGAAATAACGATGCTGCGAAAATAGCTTACGAAAAATTCATCAGTACGGTAAAACCGGCTGATCAGGAAGCCAACAAGCAAACTCTTGCTTATGCTTACTTTGCAGTGGCTTACATGAGCAAAGATTCTGATATTGCAAAAGCGAAAGATTATGTTGCTAAATCTTTACAGCTGGATCCTACTTACCAGGACGCTGTAAAATTAAATGCAGAAATTAATAAGTAATTTAAATTTAAATTATATATAGTAAAACTTCCCATTCGCAATGTATGGGAAGTTTTTATTTTAAATCCTATCTTTGACTATATGAAAACTGATATACTTGCTTTTGGAGCACATCCTGACGATGTAGAGCTCGGATGTGGAGGAACTATTGCCAAAATGGTTTCGGAGGGTAAAAAATGTGTTGTTGTAGATCTGACAAGAGGAGAACTCGGGACAAGAGGTACCGATGAAACAAGAAAAGCAGAGGCTGCTGATGCTGCAAGAATTTTGGGGCTTTCCGCAAGAGAAAACCTTGGAATGAAAGACGGCTTTCTTGTCAACTCTGAAGAATACCAGATGAGGATCGTAAAAATGATTCGTAAATACCGCCCGGAAATCGTCTTGGCCAATGCAATTGATGATAGACATCCGGACCATGCAAAAGGAGCGAAATTAGTGTCGGATGCGTGCTTTTTGTCCGGATTGAGAAAAATTGAAACAGTATTGGACGGCGAGAATCAGGAAGTCTGGCGTCCAAAGCATATTTTTCATTATATTCAATGGAAAGACATCAGACCGGAGTTTGTTATTGACATCTCAGAATTTCTGGATAAGAAGATCGATTCGTGTATGGCATATAAAACTCAGTTTTATGACCCGACTTCCACGGAACCTGAGACTCCAATCACCACAAAAGACTTTTATGAAAGCTTAACCTACCGTGCGCAGGATTTAGGGCGTTTATCGGGAGTGGCTTATGCTGAGGGCTTTACGTCAGAAAGGTTAATTTCTTTGAAAAATTTTGATGGAATTGTTTGGTAGTTGAGGAAATTGTCCTATATTTGCACTCAGAAAACGGTGATTGTAGCTCAGTTGGTTAGAGCGTCGGATTGTGGTTCCGAAGGTCGTGGGTTCGAGACCCATCATTCACCCAAAGAAAGTACACTTTTTGAAAGTGTACTTTTTTATTTTACAATATTTCAAAAAGAAAATAATCTTCTGTTTTCATATTCCAGCGGGAATTTTTTTCCTTTTATTTATTCAGATTCTTTATATAAGCACGTAAAAATGTTTTTCTTCAATAGTTTTTAGGGAAGGAGAGGAAATGTTTTTATATTGGGTTACCAAATTAAGAGAAATAATTCTCCTTAATCTATTTATAATCACAACTAATTACTATGAAAAAACTCTTTACAATTCTCACGTTATTATTTATTCTACAATCTTATGCTCAATCTTACTATAAAAATATGTTTGATGAGAAGCACTATGATACATCATTAGGTAATTCAGACAGCCCTGATCAGACTGAGTTTGCTTGGGGAGTGCCAGCACATATGGAAGCATTAGTACTAATGTATGAAAAAACACAAGATCTAAAATATGCTAAAAACTTAATAAGATGCATAGGGAATGTTATTGATAGGAGAGATGATCTTAGGGAGCAAACTCCAAGTTTAGGTTTAAGCAATATTTCTGATTATAGAGGTATTATTGGCCCTGTATGGTCAAACAATCGTTATAATGTAGTACAGAATGATGGAAAGACTTATGCTCATATGGTGCACAGCGCTAATATAACCTATCCAATGGCTAAGTTTGCTGCTATTGTGAAAAATGATAGCAGTATTCAAAATGTATTGTACCAATCAGGGGGGCGTTATAATAATATGACTTTTAAAAATATTACTGATGATCTTAAGGAAAAGATAAAAGAAACACTTCTTTATCATAAAGATCAATGGCATGAGGAGTTAAATCCTAATTCTATTGATGGTATAGGATATTATAAAGAAAGAGATTCTATTAATGTTAATAATAACCCCCCACTAAAGTATAAGGGTGAAGTTTTGCCGTTTAATATGCAAAGCTCCATGGGAAGGGTTTTGATACAAATGTACAGAGCAACAGATAATCAGGATTATCTTAAACAGCTTAATAAAATTGCTAATTTTTTAAAACTGAACACCTCTGTTAACAATAATCTGGGATCATATACTTGGACATATTGGAATCATTTTTATTTACGTGATGATATATCTCATGCAGGCTTAACGGTGAGTTTTCCATACGAATGCTTTAAATATAATATAAAGAATAACGCCAACGATCCTCTCTATACATCTTTAGATATAGAGAGGTATGTTAAAACTTTCACAAAAGATATTTATCAGGGACCTTTAACAATAAATGATGCAGTAAATTATAATGGGTTAAAATGGAATCTTAAATACAGTACTATAAATAATGTTCCAACGGATGTTACTACTAAATATGATGCATATGTTTCTTATATGTGGTTATATCTCTCAGCGGAGTATGATAAAAAAATATATCAGATTATCGCAGATTTGCAAGCAGCAAAAAATTATTATGATCATATTGACGTAGATGGTTCTTCTTTGACACTAGCACTTTTAGCAAATTACGAAAACTTTATAGTCCCTGTTAGTACTTATCATTTGTGGGGAGAAGATTCTGATTGGAGAGGTATAGCAAAGGGGAATTTTGATGACGACGACGATGATGAGTTTGTAAAAATCAGAAATTATGATGGGTTGATAGGTACTCTTGAACCTGACGGCAAGAATTTCCATACTGTTACAAATAGTATCGCTTATGGTGGTACTTATAATTGGAAAGGATTGGGTGCTGGTGATTTCTTTGGTGATGATAAAAGCGAAATCATTGCATTGAGTGATCATGCTGATTTTAATAAGAATGGCTTTTATATTTTTAAAATTGAAAATAACCAGATCGTTGAGTCTTCAAAATTTACAGGTTTTGGGACAGAGTCTGATTGGGTAGGTATCACTGCCGGAAATTTTATCAGTGGGGGGAAAGATGATTTTGTTGCTGTCCGAAATTACAATAAAGAAGTAAGAGTATATAAATTTAATGGTACTGATCCTGAATTGGTCTATTTTAATCAGCTCAATCTTCCTATAAATTCTAAAATCAAAGCAGTTGCTGCTGGTGACCTTGATGGTGTGGGTAAAGATGAAATTGTATTGCTGGTTGATGCTGATGATTATATGCAGAATGGGGTGTATGTTTATAGTATTGATGATAATGGGGTAATGACTCTTATTGATAAATCTATAGGGTTTGGGGCGGCTTCAGATTGGAAAGGATTGGCTGTTGGAAATCTGGATGGTGATGGAGCAGATGAAATTATTGCTCATAGAAACTTTGATGGAGATTATAAAGTTTTTAAAATGAATGAATCAAATGGGGTTAAATATTTAGATAATATTGGGGTTGAAAGCTTTCCTGCAGTGCAAACCAAAAACAATGTAATGTGTTTTGGAAATTTTGATTCAAGTTCAAAAAATGATGAACTGGTTACTCTTAGAAAAGATGGCGGTATCGTGATGTTTTCTGCAGCAAAGGTTATAGATGCCGTAAGTCATACTAATACAATGAATGATAAGAATACAAATCCTTGCCAGGATGAGCTGCCCGCTGAATTATTTAGCTTTTTGAAGCCGTGATCCGAAATTAATTAGAGTATTGTTATTCGGCGTTGGTAAAGAAATGCAGCATACATAAATGTTTCCGGCCGGCAAGAAGTAAGCTTAGAATTAGAAAAAGTGCACTTTTCTGAAGTATACTTTTTCTTTTGGATATTTTTGGGCTGTCATTTTCAGACATAAAAAAAGCATCTTTTTCAGATGCTTGTGTTTTTAGATATTCTTTTTTAAACCTCGTCGTCAGAATCGATTGTGAAAGATCTGCTTTTGAAGTCTTTGTCATGTTTTTCTGAAATTACATCCTCACCCTTTTCGTTAATGATGAAATCTGTGGACTCATTAAACATCTCCTGGAAACTTTTAAAATCCTCCTTATAAAGGTAAATTTTATGCTTCTCGAATGTGGCTTCCCCATTCTCTCCGAAATTCTTTTTACTTTCGGTAATCGTAAGATAATAATCTCCTGCTTTCGTCTCGCGCACATCAAAGAAATAAGTTCTTCTTCCTGCTTTTAACACCTTCGTGAAAATCTCATTTTCATGGCGTTCCTTGTATTCACTCATTGTTAGATATTTTTTAATCTTGTTAAGAACAAATATAAAAGAATTCTTTTAATCACAAAATTTTTTTTATGATTTATTTAACAATTGAGAATGAAACGGCTAAGCAGTTACAGAATTGGCAATTTCTGTAAGGTTGATGATTTGGTCAGCCTTTTGAGCGCTAGACTCTCTGTGTGTGATAATTATGGACGTCGCATTGCTGATTTTCCGGTCTATATTTTCAAGAATATTCTGTTCTGTCTCGGTATCTAAAGCAGACAAAGAATCATCAAAAATTATGATATTCGGGTCTTTAATTAAGGCCCTTGCAATACAAATTCTTTGCTTTTGACCTCCCGAAAGCATCACCCCGCTTTCACCTACCAGTGTTTTATATTGCTCTTTAAATTCAACAATATTTTTATGAACATCTGCAATGCGGGCATATTCTACTACCTTTTCGTGAGAAGGATGGTCAATGGCAAATCCGATATTATTTTCAATAGAATCGGAGAATAAATAGCTTTCCTGAGGAATATATCCTATGAAGTTCCTGTAATTGGTAAGATTATGTTCTTTCAGGTTTTTGCCGTCAATTAAGATTTCCCCTTCTGTAGGATCTATTAATCTGCATAAAAGCAAAGCTACAGTAGACTTTCCGCTTCCGGTTTTCCCCATTATAGCCAAAGATTCTCCAGCTTTGATCTTAAAACTCAGGTTTTGCAGAGCCTTGATCCCTGTATTAGGGTATACATAAGAAACGTTTCTGAATTCAATTTCTCCTTGGATAGGATAATTTTCAAAATTGGTATTAATAATTTCTGATTTTTTATCCATGAACTCATTGATCCTTTGCATGGATGCTTCAGCCCTCTGGTTAACGGAAGTTACCCAGCCTACCATGGAGAACGGGAAAATCAATGTATTGATATACATGAAGAAATCTGCAATCTTGCCGATACTTAATTCTCCTGCAATATATTTTTGACCGCCTATTAAAATCACGGCCACGTTCAAAAGTCCGATTACAAATAAAATAATGGTAAAGAAATAGGCTTCTGTTTTCGCAAGATCCAGAGCTTTGTTCTGGTAATCAGTCACTTTTACACCATAGTTTTTCTCAATATATTTTTCACGTGCAAAAAACTTTACCACACGGATTCCGGAAAAACTGTCCTGAACGAAAGTTGAAATAGCAGACTGACTTTTCTGCATGATTTTCGACTTCTTATTAATGATCGAACTGACTTTATATATTGCATAGGATAAAACCGGAAGTGGCAGCAATGTCCATAAAGTCATTGAAGCATCCGTCTTCACCATATAAATAGCTGTGATCAATACCAGAACAATAAGGTTGGCCACATACATGACACCAGGTCCGAGATACATTCTTACCGCCACTACATCTTCACTGAGCCTGTTCATCAGATCACCGATAGTGGTTTGTTTATAATCCGTCAAAGATAAATCCTGATAGTGCCTGTAAATCTTGTTTTTCAGTTCATATTCAATTCTTCTTGAAGCTACAATGATCGTTTGTCTCATCATAAAAGTAAAGAATCCCGTGAGAAGTGAGCATCCCACAATGATCGCAACATAAATAAGTACCTGCTGATTGAAACCAAGATTTCCGCTTTTTGTAAGCTCATCAACAGATTTACCTACAAACTGAACTTTATAAATATTAAAAAAATTACTGGCAATGATAAATAGTACTCCCCAAAACAATAATATTTTGTGTTTCCAAAAATAAGGGTTTAAGGTTTTTAGAGCTTTCATATAGTTTGACAAAATTACAAAAATGTCATCACACTACGAATTTCATCAATTTTAAATTTTGTATCTTTGCACTCATAAAAAAGCTCTTTGAATGTTAGGAAGACGACAAATCCGTGAAAAAGTAGTACAAACAGTGTATTCTTACTATCAGAATCCTGTAAAGTTTGATGTTTTAGAGAAAAATATGTTCTCCGGTATAGAGAAAATCTATTATCTCTATATTTATCAGCTTAATTTTTTGGTGGGCCTGAAAGATCTGGCGGAACACCAGATTGAAATCGGGAAGAATAAATATCTTAAAACCGATGCTGATATTAATCCTAACCAAAAATTCATCAACAATCAGGTATTGCGAAAACTGGAAGAAAATCCGGAGAGATTATTTTTCACAGGTCAGCATAAACAACTGAAATGGGATATGCACGATGATTTATTGGTGAAAACTTTCCAAAGAATCACTGCTGGAAAGCGTTATCAGGATTTCATGAAAGAAGAAGGCTATTCTTTTGAAGAAGATCAGAAATTTATCGGAAAATTATTTTTAAGATATATTGCTGAGAACGAAGATTTTCATGATTATCTTGGAGATAAAGAACTTTCATGGTATGATGATATCCACATTGCCAATTCCATGGTACAGAAAACAATCGGTTTCTTGAGAGAAGATGAAGAAAGCAGAACTTTAATCAAAATGATTAAAGATGAAGAGGATAAAACTTTCGCAGCAAAATTGTTGAAAGATACTTTGAACAATTGGGAAAACAATGAGAAAAAGCTGGAAGAAAGACTCGAAAACTGGGATCTTGAAAGAGTTTCTCTCATGGATAAAGTTATTTTGTCTACTGCCATTGCAGAACTTGATAACTTTGCGTTTACCCCTTCAAGAGTTATTATTAATGAATATATTGAAATTGCAAAAGTATTTGCTACAGACCGTTCCAATATTTTCATTAATGGTATTTTAGATAAATATTGTAAAGATCAAAATAGAATATAAAATGAAAAAGACGTTATCAATTATCGCCTTATCTATCATAGGCTTTGGTTTAGTTTCATGTAAAAAAGAAAACAAAGAAACTCAAAGTGCTGAAGCTATCGCTACAGATTCTACAGCTGCCGCTCCGGCAATTACAGATTCTGCAGCCGCACCAGTTGCAGGGGAGACTGCCGCTGCACCGGTTTCTAACGAACCATCTACTTCTATCGCTTTATCGGAAAGCAATTTCGATTTTGGAAAAATTAAAAAAGGAGATAAAGTTCAGCACGTGTATGAAGTAACCAACACAGGTAAGAATCCTTTAGTAATTTCTGAAGTAAAACCTGGATGCGGATGTACTGCCCCTGACTTTACAAAAGAGCCGATCATGCCTGGTAAAAAAGGTAAAATCACTTTACATTTTGATTCTACAAACTTCGACGGTAATGTTCAGAAATACGCAGATGTTTTTGCCAATGTAGAAAAGGCTCCTATTAAATTAACGTTCACTGCGAACATTCAACCATAATTTTAAAAATATGTTGACATTATTTTTACAAGCCCAGCCAGGAGGATCTTCATCTATGATGCTGATCATGATGGGGGTAATGTTTGTAGGGTTTTATTTCCTGATGATCAGACCTCAGATGAGAAAACAAAAGCAGGAAAAAAACTTTCAGGAGAACCTTAAAGTAGGCACGAGAGTAGTCCTTACATCAGGTCTTCACGGAAGAATAGCTCAGGTTCAGGATGATGGTTTCGTAATTGAAACATTATCAGGAAAACTGAAATTTGAAAAAGCAGCGGTTTCAAGAGAAATGACAGAATCGCGTTTTGGAGATAAAACAAAAGCTGCTGATAAAAAGAAACAGAAACTGAAGAAAAAAAATAATTCGGTTTGAAAATATTGAGTTGCGGCGGGTGAACGAAGTTCACCCGCCGCAACCTTTTTATATGCTTTGCTCCATAATTAATAAAAATACGGATAACCTATCAATTCCTGATTGGGTAGTGCTCGAAATCATTTGTGCTTATTTGAGAAAACATTAGTGAAATTAGCGGTAATAAAAATTATCTTTGCCGTATGAATCAAAACACAGGCAAAACGGTTCTCATTTTAGGAGCTAATTCAGACGTAGCAAAACAATGTATCATCCAATACCTTGAAAAGGGCTTTTCTGTGATCGCTGCTTCCAGAAATACAACATCACTCGAGGATTTTATGGTGTCAGATAATCTGAATCAGGATAAAGTAACGGTTTTATATTTTGATGCTGCGGATTTTGATTCACATCGGAAATTGTATGCTGATCTTCCTGTAAAACCTCATATTGTTGTCTATGCAGCAGGTTTTTTAGTAGATAATCACAGTGCATTAACCGATTTCCGAGGAGCAAAACAAATGATGGAAGTCAATTATATGGGCGCAGTATCTGTCCTGAATATTATTGCCATGGATGAAAGCAATAAAAATCTCGAAAGGATTGTAGGGCTCTCTTCATTATCCGGAGTAAGAGGAAGGAAAAGTAATTTTGTGTATGGAAGCACAAAGGCCGCTTTTACACAATATCTTGCCGGATTGAGACAGGAACTTTCAGCCCGGAAAATAATTGTCAATGCTCTGGTAATTGGGTATATCAGAACAAAAATTAATGACGGACTGCAACTGAACGAGTCCCTGATTATGGAACCTGATTACGTGGCAAAATTTATCGTCAATGCGGGAAATTCTTTTACCATTGTTCCAAATTTTAAATGGAAGATCATTTACCATATTTTAAGGCTTTTACCTGAAAGTCTGGTCGCAAAACTCCCATAGTTTGTACCCTAATTAAATACTTTTGTAAAAAATATTTTGAACACATCTGGTTAATTATCACTTTTATGTGTATAAGTTCCGATAAAACGAAAGTTCGGTACCTTTTTTGTAATAGTCAGAACCGAAATTATTTCTTTATGTAAGATGTAATTCCGAATGATCATTGAGTAATGTTGAACCCTTCTGTTTAGCAATCAATCTATTTCTGTGTTTTTAAAACATTTTACTTTACCTCCGGGCAGGTAAGGCATCGTTTCTTTTGGGTATAGATTATTTTACACAATTTCATTGGGAATTCATACATGGTGAAGAGTCTGAAATTCAAATTAAAAACACTTAAATAGTACAATACAAATGGACAATCTGGAATTGAACAACATTCAGCAACATTGGGACACTTTAATCGCTTCTGCCATTTCATGGGCTCCACGAATTTTTACGGCAGTAGTTTCTGCGGTATTGATTTACCTGATAGGTTCGTGGATGATCAGAATGATTAAAAAACTTGTTGAAAAAGCTTTTAAAAAGCGTAATATGGAAGCTTCTTTACAGCTTTTCCTTTTAAATATTATCAACTGGGGACTTAATATTCTGCTTTTCATCGTGGTAGTTACGCAATTGGGAGTACAGACTTCAGCATTCGTAGCGATGATTGGTGCTGCCGGTCTGGCCGTAGGTCTTGCTTTACAGGGATCACTGACAAATTTTGCAGGGGGAATACTTATTCTTTTACTAAAACCATTTAAGATCGGAGATTTTATTTCTACTAATTCCGGAGTATCAGGAACGGTACAGGCAATTGATATCTTCCATACCAAACTGATTACTCCCCAGAATCATTTAATTGTTATTCCTAATGGAGTCGTTTCAAATAACAGCATTACCAACTTTACACAACTGGGAATACGAAGAACAGCACTTGATATAGGGGTTGCTTACGATGCAGACCTTAGAAAAACAAAGGACCTTTTATTGGATGTTATAAAAAATAATCAATATGCCCTTGCTACACCGGCACCGCAGGTAGTAGTGACTGAGCTTGGGGACAGTGCCGTAAATTTATCAATAAGAGTAAGTGCTACAGCTGCTGATTTCTGGACAATGAATGAAGAACTGATTATCAGTTGTAAAGAAGCCCTTGATCAGGCCGGAATCGGAATTCCTTTTCCACAAAGAGATGTGCACGTTTACAACCAGTAACGGTATTTTAATATGATCATAAAAATCCTGCATTGAGATCATGCAGGGTTTTTTTATTACTTATTGCATAGATTATTAATGCTTTGATAGTACTGAACGTTAATCAATGTTCTGAAGCAGTTCCAATGCTTTCATCATATCAATCCCCTTTCCCAGCACAGGTTTGAATAAATCTCCTTTCTCTTTAATCCTTTCCAGACTGTTATGAATATTATAGTCTGCAGGTCTGATACCCGGCTTAAGTTCTTCCCAATCTAAAGGCATGGAAACCGAAGCCCCTTCTTTGGGTCTTAGACTGTAAGCACTGGCTAATGTCTGTCCTGTTCTGTTTTGGAGGTAGTCAAGGTATATTTTATTGGAATCTCTTTTCTGTAAACTCCTTTCAAGTGTTGTAATTTTCGGAAGTCTTTCATTCACTTGTTTCATGAGAATGTGTGCAAAATCTTTTACCTGGTCAAAGTCATAATTCCCTCCCATCGGGATATAGATGTGAATTCCTGTGCTTCCGGAAGTTTTGCAGTATCCCTTTATTTTTATAGAATTTAATACTTCGTTGACCTGGAGAGCTGTTTCAATCACATCATCAAATGTGTTTTTTTTCGACGGATCCAAATCTAAAACGAGATAATCAGGGTGCTCCAGATCAGGCAACGAGCTGTTCCAGGGGTTAAGATCAATACATCCAAGGTTATTCAGATAGGCCAAAGTAGCCTTATCATTACAATATATATAATCAATGTATTTGTCATTCGATTCGGAATACACCTGAGTCGTTTTGATCCAGTCAGGAATATGCTCACCCGCATCTTTTTGATAAAAGCTTTGTTCTTCAATTCCATTAGGAAAACGATTGAGAGAAAGTGGTCTGTTTTTCAAATGTGGTAAAATATAGGTAGCAACCGATTGATAATAGGCAATTACATCTCCTTTTGTAATACCGTCTTTTGGGAAATAAACTTTATCCTGATTGGTCAGTTTGACGATATGTTTGTTTAAAGTGATTTCCTTCTCTTTTTCATGAGTTTCTGCTTTTTTTGAAGAAGTTTTAGCTTTCATATTTTTAAATTTTTCGGTGTGTTCATGTACAGTATTTACAATATCCTCCGGTTCTTTGTCCTCTCGTATCGCTATAAAAACAGGATGTCTGTAGATACCGTCTTTTGTAATTTCAGAGTATTTTATTTCGCAAACCAGTTCCGGTTTAATCCACGTAACAGGCATATTGGTTTTCGGAATGGTTTCAAAAGGTGAAGTTTTCATGATGAGTGGATGAAGCCTCTCATAAAGTTCCTGAAGCGAATTGTTGTTGAATCCTGTTCCGGTATGTCCGCAATAGGTCAGTCTGCCATCAATATAATTCCCCAGGATCAACGCACCAAAGCTTTTTCTTGAACCTCGTGGCTCGGTAAATCCACAAATAATGGCTTCCTCCGTATTGGTAAATTTAATTTTAAGCCAGTCACTGGTTCTATGGTTTTCTACATACAGGCTGTCTGCACGCTTGGCAATCATTCCTTCCAGTTGCATTTTTTTCATTTGTTCAAAGAAGTCAATCCCTTTTTCAGGAATATGATCACAATATTTGATAACATCGGTTTCCACCAGTGCTTCTTTCAATAATTCTTTACGTTGAAGTAAAGGAAGTTCTTCCGTAGAATGGCCGTTTAGCCATAAAATATCAAAAACCTGGTAAACAAGTGCCAGGCCGGGATTATCCCCAATTTGCTGTAAAAGCTGGAAATTTGGTCGCCCTTCATGATCATAGGCCACCACCTCACCATCAAGGATCATTTGATATTTCTGTCGGTCAAAATCAGTGGTAATGATTTTAAATTTTGATAAAAACGAAATGCCGTTGCGGGAGTAGAAGAGTGGTTGTTTGTGGCTTAAGTCTGCAATGGCACGGTAACCATCCCATTTTATTTCGAAAACCCAGTCTTTATCATTAAAGGCTTCGCCGGAAAGTTTAGCCAGCATAGGCTGAATATAGTTTGCTACTTTTTTTTCACTGCCTAAATCATTGAATTTCCTGAATTTTTTCTCAGATACTACAACTTCTTTTTTTTGCTTGTTTTTAGGCTTTTTTTTTCCTCCAGAAATTTTGTGACCAATGATTTTGGTGAAGTGTTTTCTTCTGCATCATACGGACTTTCTGCAAACTCATCCTTATGTTTGATAAGCAGCCAGGCATTATTTTCACTGTTTTTCATTTTAACCAGAGCAAATTCACCTTTGAGCTTTTTGCCATGGAGAACAAACTTTAAAGATCCCGCATGCAATTCTTTCAACAGCTCTTTTTCATCAGAGAGTTTAGAATTTTCATCTAAAGGTTCGTAAGTTCCGCTATCCCATACTTCTACCTGGCCGGCACCATAGTTTCCTTCGGGAATATTTCCTTCAAAATCTTTATAATCATAAGGATGATCTTCTACCATCATGGCAAGACGTTTATCGTTTGGATCTAATGATGGGCCTTTGGGAACCGCCCAGCTTTTCAGTACTCCTTCCATTTCCAGTCTGAAATCATAATGAAGTCGGGTAGCAGCATGCCTTTGAATCACAAAAATCAGTTTATTTTTGCTCTTCTTTGTTTTTCCTTTAGGTTCAGAAGTTTCATCGAACTTCCGTTTCTGTTGATAATCTTTCAGAGCCATTATGATGCGGATTTAGATTTGGAACTGCTTAAGCTGGCCTTCAGTTGCGCCATCAGGTCAATTACTTTACCCTCTTTTGCAGGCTCTGCTTTTTTAGCTTTTACATTTTTACCTTTCGCTTTCTGTTTAATGATTTTCATCAGTTCATCAGAATAAGTATCTTTATATAGGGCAGGATCAAATTCCTGAGAAAGTTGTTTGATAAGACTGACTGCCATTTTGAGCTCTGCCGGTTTAGGTGCTTTCTGTGCGGGTAGCTTTAAATCTGTGTAATCTCTGATTTCCTGATCAAATCTGAGACGATTCAGAACCAGGATATTATCTTTATATGGTCGAATCATACCGATGGTTTCCGTTTCCCGGAGTACAAAAGTTCCGATTCCTACCATTTGGGTTTCTTCAAGAGCTTTTAACAGGAGCCTGTAAGCGTTTTCCCCATTTTTCTGAGGTTCCAGATAATAAGGTGTTTCAAAATAAACGCTGTCTACTTCCGATTCTTTTACAAACTGATCGATAGAAAGTATTTTTGTTTTTTCAGGGCTTGCAGCTGCATAATCCTCTTCATCAAGGACAATATATTTATCATCCATAAGAAAACCTTTGACAATATTTTCCCATTTTACTTCTTTTCCCGTATTCTCGTTTACACGCTTGAACCGGATATTGGAAAAATCGGATTTATCAAGCATGTCTAGGTCCAGTTTTGTGGTTTCAGTAGCAGAGTAAATCTTCACGGGAATGTTTACTAAACCGAAGCCAATGGCGCCATTCCATATTGCTTTCATTGTCTTACGTTTTTAAAAATCAATCAATTAATATGCCGTGACAGGTTTTTGTGGTATCTTTAGCAGGCTTTGTTGTCAAATGACAATTGTTTTTGTCAGCGAGTTTTATACCTTTATATATCGGATTCACGGGTAAAATAATATGGAAGAACTTTTTAGTTACATCAAAAAATTCGGATTACTGAATGAAAGTGATCAGCTCCTGATTGCAGCAGGAATTCAGGAAATCAAAATACGGAAGGGCGAGACTTTTGTAGAAGCCGGAAAGCCCAGCCAAAGGATTGCTTTTGTAAAAGATGGAGTATTCCGTTCACTGTATTATAACAAGCAGGGAGATGACTTTACCCGCTATTTTATCTATGAAGGTCGCTTTATCGGGGATTTTCAGGGGTTTACCGATCAGCTGCCGGCTCATGAGGATATAGAGGCGATTACCGATGCTGTTTTACTCGTAATTGATCTTAAACATTTCAAAGTTTTGGAAGAAAAAATTAGTGTATGGCCGGTACTTTTTGCGAGAATTCATGCGTTTGTCGCAGAGAATAAACTCAAGGTAGCGAGCATTATGCTCAATCAGGATGCAAAAGCACGGTATATTCACTTTTTAAATCATTACCCAGGATTGGCAAACAGAGTTCCGCAATCGATGCTGGCTTCCTATCTTGGAGTGACACCTTCATCACTGAGCAGGATCAGAAGAAATATTAATGAGTAGAATAAAGAGGCAAGAGGCAAGAGCCAAGAGTCATGAGCCAAGAGGCAAGAGGCAAGAGCCAAGAGTCATGAGCCAAGAGGCAAGAGTCAAGAGTCAAGAGTCAAGAGTCAAGAGCCAAGAGGCGCAGTAAAAAATAGATCTATATAAATAAAAAAAATGCAATAGGAACGGGCTTTAGACCGTTCTGCTTTTTAAAACTTAAAACAATGTCTCTAGGGTGAAAATTGGCTTTAGATTGATTAATATCTGATTAATATCTGTATGATACATTTTTAGCAATACGTTTTTGTCAATTGACAATGGCCTTCGTTTCAAAGAGTCATAGCTTTGTCTCATAAAATTTAAAATATGGATATCGTATTAGGATTGCAGTGGGGTGATGAAGGAAAAGGGAAATTTATTGACCTGATCAGTGAAAACTATGACATTACAGCCCGTTTCAACGGAGGATCGAATGCAGGGCACAGCATAGAACGAAACGGAAAGAGAATTACCCTTAAAATGATCCCTTCCGGGATTTTTATGAACAGAGTACAGAATGTGATCGGTACGGGAACTGTTCTGGATCCTGTAAGCTTTAAAAAGGAAATACTCAACCTTCAATTATTTGATGCCTCCCTACAACCGGAAAACAATATCATTATTTCCAGAAAGGCACATTTTGTATTGCCAACACACAAGCTTCTTGATGTTTTCATGGAGGAAAATCCCGATTTTACTACTATAGGAACTACAAAAAATGGAATCGCACAGGCGTATTCCAATAAAATTTTAAGACAGAACCTGAGAATAGGGGATATGTATGCTCCCGATTTTAAAAGCAGGGCCCGGTACATCATCGAAAGAGATTATAAGATGCTGGCTGCCGGAAAGATGACTTTACCAATATTGGAAGAAATTACAGAGGAATTTCTGGATGCAGTAGATTTCCTGAAAAGATTCAGGTGTACGGAAACGGAAATCTATCTGAATAATGCTTTATCAGAAGGAAAAACAATATTAGCCGAAGGTTCACAGGCCGCTATGCTGGATATCGATCACGGGACTTATCCTTATGTAACCTCTTCTTCTACCACAGCAGCTGGTGCTTGCAGCGGACTGGGGATTTCGCCGAAAAAAATGGGAGAAATCTATGGGATAGCAAAAGCATATTGTACTAGAGTAGGAAACGGAGCATTCCCAACTGAACTTTTTGACGAGTTAGGAGATGAGATCAGAACGAAAGGAAATGAATTCGGTTCCAATACCGGCCGGCCGAGAAGGACAGGCTGGTTAGATTTACCGGCGTTAAAATATGCTATAATGATTAATGGTGTAACTCAACTGGTTTTAACAAAAGCTGATGTGTTAAGTGGTTTAAAATCTGTTGCTGTCTGCACTCATTACGAATCGGAGGACGGAACACTTGAAACGGTTTCCGGTACTCTTTCTGAAAATACCCGCCCTGTGCTGAAGTGGATGAATGGATGGGAAGCCGATTTTTCTAATATGAAGAATTCTTCGGAACTGCCGGTTGAACTCACTGAGTTTTTATCTTTCCTGGAAGCTGAGCTGGGTATTCCTGTATCGTATTTGTCCACAGGCCCGGGAAGAGAGCAGATGTTGAAAATGAAATGATCTGCTGAGGATTATCACTGATCTTCAGATGGAATTTTATTTTTTATATACTGGAATTTTGAAGTTGTAATAATTCCAATGGTAGCATCGGTTGAATACTTCTTTGAAACAATAATGTATTTATTTTCCTCATAACAATGTTGAATAACTTCAATAGGAATTGACTCATTATTTTCAAAAGTAATATTTCCGGAATACGATTCACAATGAAAACGTCCGGGATCTTCTTCAAATTTTGTGAAAAGGTCGGCACCATCTTCCTGAGCGAAGGGAAATCCGTTGACTTCTACCAGAATAATCTTGTTTTCTTTCAGCATTTTTTGGAAATCATGTTTTATAAGTGCTTTGCTGCCTATAATACAAGCAATACTTAATGGAAAACATAGTCCAAGTATGGATTGGTGTTTTGAAAGTTTTTCTTTAGCGCTATTTATTGTGTTAGGAGGATAGTATAGTACTTTTTTTAATAGTTCCCGTAGTACGTATGCAGCAATTCCCAAAGCTGATGCGTAGCTAATGAAAGAAAGAAGCTGAATGAAGGTTTTCATAATATAAAAAAGCGGGGTGTTGGCCCCGCTTTATATTTATGCTTTTAAATCTAATTTTAATTCCAGCTCATCAAGCTGTGTATCAGCAATGGAAGCAGGTGCATCAATCATGACATCACGTCCGGAATTGTTCTTAGGGAATGCGATATAGTCTCTGATTACTTCATTGCCATCCAGAATCGCTACCAGACGGTCAAATCCGAATGCTAAACCACCATGTGGAGGTGCTCCGTACTTAAAGGCATTCATTAAGAATCCAAACTGAGCTTCCGCTTCTTCTTTTGAGAATCCTAACAGGTCAAACATTTTAGACTGAAGGTCTTTGTCAAAAATTCTGATCGATCCGCCCCCGATTTCGTTTCCGTTAAGAACCATATCGTAAGCGTTGGCTCTTACTTTACCCGGATCAGTTTCCAATAAATGGATATCTTCCGGTTTTGGAGAGGTGAAAGGATGGTGCATTGCATGGTATCTTTCAGTATCTTCATCCCATTCCAATAGAGGGAAGTCAATGACCCAAAGTGGTGCAAATTCATTTCCTTTTCTCAATCCTAAACGGTTTCCAAGCTCCATTCTTAACGCAGAAAGCTGAGCTCTTACTTTATTTTCATTTCCGGAAAGAATCAACATTAAGTCGCCTTCTTTGGCCCCAAATTTTTCGATGATTTTTGCCAGATCCTCCTCGTTGTAGAATTTGTTTACTGATGAGGTTTTCACTCCATCATTCTGGAATTTTGCCCAAATCAATCCTGAAGCACCAACCTGTGGACGTTTTACCCAGTCTACAAGTTCGTCAATCTGCTTTCTCGTATAGTCTGCACATCCTTCCACATTGATTCCCACTACTAATTCTGCATCATCAAATATTTTGAAATCTTTTCCTTTAACCAGTTCATTAAGTTCCACAAACTCCATTCCGAAACGGATATCCGGTTTGTCGTTTCCGTATTTCCTCATCGCATCTGCGAAAGTCATTCTTGGGAAAGCACCGAATTCCTGACCTGTAATATCCTTTAAAAGAGTTTGGGTCATTCCTTCAAAAACGTTCATGATATCTTCCTGCTCTACAAAAGCCATTTCACAGTCGATCTGTGTAAATTCCGGCTGTCTGTCGGCTCTTAAATCTTCATCACGGAAACATTTTACAATCTGGAAATACTTATCCATACCGCCTACCATCAAGAGCTGTTTGAAGGTTTGTGGAGATTGTGGCAGTGCATAAAACTGTCCCGGGTTCATTCTGCTTGGAACCACAAAGTCCCTTGCCCCTTCCGGAGTAGATTTGATCAGGACAGGAGTTTCCACTTCAATAAATCCTTCTTCAGATAAGTAATTTCTTACTTTCTGTGCCATTTTGTGACGGAAAATCAGTTTATCTTTTACCGGATTTCTTCTGATATCCAGATAACGGTACTTCATTCTTAATTCTTCACCACCATCTGTTTCATCTTCAATAGTGAAAGGAGGCAATTGTGACTCATTCAGAACCGTTAATTTTTCTACTAAAAGCTCAATTTCTCCCGTTGGAATATTGGGATTCTTGCTTACTCTTTCAATGACTTTTCCGGTAGCCTGAATCACAAACTCACGGCCTAATTTCTTTGCTTCTTCCATCAACTGAGCAGAAGAACGGTCCTGGTCAAACACCAGTTGGGTAATTCCGTAACGATCTCGAAGATCTACCCAAATCATAAATCCTTTATCACGGATAGTCTGTACCCATCCTGATAGTGTAACTTCTTCATTCAGATTCTTTAGAGATAATTCTCCGTTGGTGTGTGATCGAAACATAATTATTTGTTTAAAATTCAATATTTAAGGCTCTGCTTCAAGCCTTTATTTTTTCGTTGGCAAAGATAAGATTTTTAGAGGTTTTATAAACAAAAAAACTTCCTTTCGGAAGTTGATAAATTGTATTTTGTGAGTTTTTAATCTCTTTTAGCGCCTTTTTCAATAAGTAATTGAGCTATTTCAACTCTTTTTGAATCCTCTGCGATTTTGAGTGCGGTATCCGTCTGACATTTTTTATTAATGTCGACTTTGCTATTCAGTAAAAAATTGACAATCGTCTTTTTTCCGTTTAAAGCACTGTAGGCAAGCGGAGTGAACGATTCATATCCGAGACTAAAACATTTGTTGTAATCGCCGGGTGCAAAATGCTTTTTAAATGTTGCGATATTATCAGTGGCAATAGCCTTCAACTTTTCCTGAGTCAGTTTCTGAGCAGAAAGCATGTTGGCAGATGCTAAAATTCCAAATAGAAAAATTGTAGAGATTATTTTTTTCATAAGAATTACTTTTAAGAATATACAAATCTAAATTAAATTTTATTATCAATTGCTAAGTTTTTATAATAATTGGATTTGTATTTTTGGGATTATATAAATTATTGAGAAAAGAATGTCAAAATATATTGATTTTTTTAAAAAAGCATTTAGTGGGGAAGAAACTGATTTTACGAAAGTAAATATCAGAAGTGCAGTTCTTCTTTTAGCTATTCCTATGATGCTGGAAATGGCAATGGAGTCGGTATTTGCATTGGTAGACCTGTATTTTGTAGGGCATTTAAAAGAGAGCGGTTTTGCTATTCAGACCGTTGGGCTTACAGAATCTGTTCTTTCTATTATGTATTCAATCGCCATTGGGATGAGTATGGCAGCTACCGCTTTGGTTGCCCGGAGAATTGGTGAGAAAAATCCGGAACAGGCTTCCCGGAGTGCTGCCCAGGTGTTATTGGTCTCGTTTGCTATCACTTTTATATTGAGTTTACTGGGCGTATTGTATGCAGAAGAAATTTTGATTCTCATGGGATCAAGACCGGAAGCGGCTGCTTATGGAAAGAACTTTACGAGAATTATGATGGGAAGCAGCACGATTATTATGCTTTTGTTTTTAATTAACGGGATTTTCAGAGGAGCAGGAAATGCCATGATTGCAATGAAGAGCTTATGGATTGCCAATATAGCCAATATCATTCTGTGTCCGGTTCTGATCAAAGGACTTGGCCCGGTTCCGGCTCTGGGACTTACGGGAGCTGCATTGGCTACTACAATAGGAAGAAGTGTAGGAGTGATCTATCAACTGTATCATCTCCTGATAGCGGATACACAGATTCGTATGAAACCTGATTATTTTAAGCCTTATTTCAGCTTAATAAAATCTATTGTAAAGATTGCCACTCCGGGAATTTTTCAGTTTGTGATAGCGTCATGCAGCTGGATCTTTCTTGCAGAACTGGTGGCTACTACCGGAGGAGAAAATGCTTCTGCCGGCTACCAAACGGCTTTACGGTTGATGATGTTCTTTATGCTACCTGCATGGGGGCTAAGTAATGCTGCGTCTACGCTGGTAGGCCAAAATATGGGAGCTAATGAAATGTTTCGTGCAGAGCAGTCTGTAATGAAAACAGTAAAGTATAACGTGATTTTTATGTTGATTGTCAGCTTGATATTTATTTTTATGGGTAACTTTTTAGTAAGTTTCTTTACTCAGGAAGCGGAGATCAAGGATTTTGCCAAAAGTGCTCTTTACATTATGAGTACGGGATTTATTTTCTATGGAATAGGAATGGTTATGATCAATGCATTCAACGGAGCCGGAGATACGTGGACCCCGACATGGGTGAACCTCTTTGGATTCTGGTTGTTTCAGATTCCATTGGCTTATTTCCTTTCTAAATATTTGGGGATGGGGCCAAAAGGGGTATTTATCTCTATACCTGCTGCGGAGACATTAATCACTATAATAGCTTTTATTTTGTTTAAAAAAGGAAAATGGAAGACGATTAAAGTGTAAAAGAAAAAGGGAACAGGAAAATGGCAGCGTGGGAAAATAAGGGTGAAATAAAGGATAAGCATTTTTATTGCAAGAGCTTTATTAAACAATATACAATTAACGACTGACGGAACTTCCATCTTCCTCCTCAATTTATAAAATTTTAACAGCTTCATTTTTTGGATTTTAAAAGCATATTTTTTAAATTCGTAAGAACAACAAAATACATATTACTATGGGAAAAGGAGATAAAAAATCAAGAAGAGGAAAAATCAATGCCGGAAGCTACGGAAAAAGAAGACCTAGAAAATCTTCAAAATCGTTTGCTGTATCCGAAGAAAAATCTAAAAAGTAAAAGAAATAAAAAGACCTGAGAAATTTCCCAGGTCTTTTTTTATAACAAATTAAACTAATTATTTTCCAAAAATATTTCCAAGAATGCCGCCTAAGCCACCTCCTTGCTGCTGTTGGTTTCCGCCTCCGCCCAGTACGCTTCCTAAGATATCATTCAAAGGATTTCCTGAAGACTGAGATTGTCCTGCACCGCCTCCCAAGACACTTCCTAAAATGTCATTTAAAGGATTAGACTGTTGTGATTGAGCCTGATTAGAAGCATTTCCAAGGATTCCTCCTAATAGATCTCCCAGACCACCGGCACCAACATTGCTCTGTTGTTTTTGCTGACCGATATAGCCCATTACTAAAGGCGCCAGCATCGCCAGAACAGGGCCAATCTTATCAATTGAAATTCCTGTATTTTGTGACAGCTGGTTTTCAACATTACTTTTTTGTCCGCCAAAAACATGGTCAAGAATTGAACCTCCTTCAGCTTGTCTTGCTTCGATTTGTGACGGATCATTCAGAATACTTCCATTATGATCTTTATCTAAAGCATTATTTAAGGCCTCTGCTTCTTTTGCATCCTGAGATTTATTTCTAAGATAAGAAATGATAAGAGGTGTAGCTACTGCCAATAGGGCAATTACCTGATTTTTGCTGATTCCGAATTTGTTTTCAGCTTGTTCTGCAACCTGGTTGCTGGTATTCCCTGTAAGTAGGTCAATTAAACTCATTGTTTGTGTTTGTTTGTATTAAGTGAATCAAAGTTATCAAAAAATATGCCTCACAAAATACTAAGACTTCATAATTATTGTTAAATTTTTTAAGTCCTCTTTTTAGTTTTTTATAATGGGTACATTGGAACAAGCCTCTCCAAACATCAGGGACTTTACCATAGGCTTCAGCTGTTCAACCAATTCGATGTAAGCATTTTCAGGAATCTCTTTATCAGAACATCCTTTTACCAAAACCCGTTTCCCTCTCATCTCTTCAAAATCATAGGTCTGGATTGCATTATGCATGAGGATAACCTCCAGATCTTCACGACTGCCAAAAACAATTTTCCTGGCTACTTCGGTAAGCTTTGCCGTTAAAACAAAATAAGCCCATAACGGGATGATTGTATCCACGGAATTGTAGATGTAAATATAAGTGTCTTTATATTCTTCGATATTGATGGCCTCTACTTTTTCGCGGAAATCCTTTTCCTTAAGAATCATTTCCTGAAAAAGAAAATCTTTAAGGTCAATGCCTTTTCGCTCCCCTTTTGGAAGTAAAGTGGTAAGGTCAAAATTGATAAGGCCGCTTTCAGCAACTTTATTCCGGATTTCAAATTCTTCTGACATTTTTTATCATTATCTTTGAGCAAATTTACAAATTAAGATCGGATATATTTTAATTTGTTCTCTATCCTTACAATAGACATGAAATATTACATTATTGCGGGTGAAGCTTCCGGTGATTTGCATGGAAGTAACCTGATGAAAGCCTTAAAGCACAAAGACCCTGAAGCGGAATTTAGATTTTGGGGTGGAGACCTGATGAAAGCTCAGGGAGGAACGTTGGTGAAACATTACCGGGATCTTGCTTTTATGGGTTTTTTTGGAAGTAGTGATGAACCTCCGGACCATTTTAAATAATATAAAATTATGTAAGGAAGATATTCAGAACAATAAACCTGATGTTTTAGTTCTGGTAGATTATCCGGGATTTAATCTCAGAATTGCAAGGTTTGCCAAAGAATTGGGAATCAAGGTTGTTTACTATATTTCTCCGCAGCTTTGGGCCTGGAAAGAAGGAAGGGTAGAGATTATCAAAAAATATGTAGATGAAATGATGGTCATTCTTCCTTTTGAAGAAGATTTTTACAGAAAACACGGGGTCCATTCCCATTTTGTAGGACATCCTTTACTGGATGCCATTTCTGATCTTCAGGAAATCAATATCGGGAATTTCAAAAAGGAGAACGGATTGAACGAAAAAGAGATTATCGCTCTTTTACCGGGCTCCAGAAAACAGGAGGTTGAAAAAATGCTGGAGATAATGCTTTCCGTACGCCCTCATTTTAAAAACTACCAGTTTGTAATCGCCGGTGCACCGAGCCTTCCAAAAGAATTTTATCAGAAATATGTAGATGATAACGTGCATTTTGTGTCCAATAAAACCTATGATTTATTGAGATGCTCAAAAGCAGCTCTTGTTACATCGGGAACTGCTACCCTGGAAACCGCATTGCTGAATATTCCTGAAGTAGTATGCTACCGTGGCAGCAAAATTTCCTATGCTATAGCCAAAAGACTTGTTAAAAATATCAATTATATCTCCCTTGTTAATCTGATCATGGACAGGGAGGTGGTAAAAGAGCTGATCCAGAACGATTTAAATACAAATAATCTTATAGAAGAACTTAATAAGGTCCTTGCCGGAGATAAAAGAGAGCAGGTACTGCATGATTATAAGTTGTTAAGAGAAAAACTGGGTGGTAAAGGAGCCAGTGACCATGCCGCCGATGTTATTTTAAAAGTTTAATTCTCTGTTTGTTTTTATAGCAAAAATTTAAGCGCTTTGTTGACATTTTTAAAGCGGTGTAATTTCCTTATTCAGTAATTACAGAAGTACAATCGATGGGGTAATTTTCCTAATTTGTTGAGGTAATTGACTGAAATTGAATAAACAGCCGCTTCTCATCCTGGTCATATGTTTTATTCTGGGAATTATCTTCCAGGACTTGATGCTGCTTGATATTACCTGGTGTTACCCTATAGCTGCAGTTGCTTTTGGAATTTTAATTGTATTATTTTTTCAGTCTTATTTTTTACATAAAGCCCGGAGCGTTTTTCTGGGATTGTTATTTTTTGGAACAGGAATGATACTTCATTTTTGTAATACGTCATTATCCGGAAAAGAAACTGTCATCAAGGGTAAGGAAACTATTGTTTTCAGAATCTCTCAGAAATTAAACTCAATAGAAAAATATAAGAAATATACTGGTATTATAAAAGCCGGTAATGAAAATTTTCAATCGATTCTTTATATCCCAAGGAATAATCCGGAGCTTGATTTTACCCATTACTACAAGGCTGAAGCATTTATTATCCAGCCACAATCTCCGCAATATGATTTTCAGTTCGATTATGCCCGGTATCTGAAGCGCAAGGATATTGACTATCAGGTTTTTATTTCAAAAGAGATATCATCTGTTGAAAGAAAAGATATAGGCCTTACAGACAGGATCAGGCAGCGCAGGCTTGAAGTTTTGCAAAAAATAAATCAATCCGGAATGTCGGCCAGGACCAGGGAATTTCTGAAAGGAATTATTCTGGCAGACAGAACAGAAATAGATCCCGGTACCGTAGAGGACTTTAATAAATCAGGACTGGTTCATTTATTGGCTATTTCAGGAACCCATATCGTAGTTATTTTCGGAATATTTTACTTTTTGGCAGGACGGTTTATTCCCTTAAGGTTCAGGAGATATGTGGTTATACTAAGTCTTGTTTTTATTTGGTTGTTTGCCGCTTTTATTGGTTTTGGAAATTCTGTTTTGAGGGCCTGCATTATGCTGAGCGTGTATTTTACATTTGTATTGTTACAGCGCAAGCCTGATCTGCTTCACTCACTCGCATTATCCGCATTTGTTATTCTCATTCCGGATACGCAACAGTTTTTTGATGTGGGATTTCAGCTTAGTTACCTGGCCGTTTTAGGGATTTTTTGGCTCAATCAGCCTCTTTTGAAATATTTTCCTAATCAGGATAATTATTTTAAGAAGCTGATGTTTAACACGATTACCATCTCTCTGTCAGCACAGTTGGCGACACTGCCCTTGGTTTTATATTATTTTCATCAGTTTTCATGGGTTTCAATTATTGCTAATTTTCTGATTGTACCCTTTTCAGAAGTAATCATTGTGTTTTCACTCGTCATGACCATTTTTATTGCGTTGAGAATTGATTTTTATATGATCAGCAATGTATATGATTTTGTTATCAGAGTTTTGCTGAAGGTTATTCATTGGTTTGCTGAAGCAGATGTCCTGTTCATAGAACATATACCCATGAGCCTTACCGAGGTTTTCGCTATACTGGTGATCGTATATATGCTCAGATTTGTCATTGTCAGGCCCAACTTAAAAAGCAGTGTGAGATTTGTTATGTGTTTTTTTATTTTTTTAATGATAAAGACCGGGTATCAGATTTATGAAAATAAAAAGAATGAAATATTATTTCTCAACCTGGGGAAAACTAAGGTATTTTTGATGAAGAAGGGAGATAAAGCGCGCTTTTGGATTTCGGATATAAAAGCTTCTGAAAAGGTTGTGAAGTTTGTTATCAGCCCATATTGTTCTTCCAGGAGAATCAGGCATTTTGACATAAAAACGTTTCCTTCTTCCGCTCAAAAAGTAGTTTTTAAGGATAAAATATATGAGTTGAAATAGCCGTTTTTCTCATTCTGTTTTCCTGTATTTATAACATGTAAATTCTTATTTAGAAACATTACAAACTGCCTAATTGTGAGATTTCTCACTTTTCGATATTGTTAACATTTCTTAATTTTGTGGAAATTCAAATTTAAACTTATATGGCAGGTTTAACGAGTTCTACGATAGGTAGAAAATACGCTATGGCATTATCAGCTATGTTTTTGCTGGTTTTTCTTATACTGCATTTGACAACCAATTTGTTATCAGTCCTGAACAAAGATGCTTTTAATACAGCATCTGACTTTATGGGCTATAATCCTTTTGTGCAGTTCTTAATGCAGCCGATTCTTGGTTTTGCAGTAATTTTCCATTTTGTAATGGGATTTGTACTGGAAATTAAGAATAACAAAGCGCGTCCGGTAAAGTATGAATCAAACAATGCTTCTATGAATTCTTCATGGATGTCCAGAAATATGATTATTTCCGGAGCTGTTGTTTTAGCTTTTCTGGCGCTTCACTTGTATGATTTCTGGTTGCATGAAATCAATTACAAATATGTGGAAGGAATCGCTCCTGATGCAGAACGTTTCTGGCCGGAGCTTCATGAGAAGTTTGCCGATCTTTGGAGAGTAGCTTTATATGTGATTTCTTTTGTTCTATTAGGTTTACACTTAGCTCACGGATTCCAGTCTTCATTCCAGTCTATCGGAGCAAGACATCCAAAATATACGCCGGTGATCAAAGCTTTCGGGAAATGGTATTCGATCCTAATCCCTGCAGGATTTATCATCGTTGCAGTTTTTCATTTTATAACTCAATAATATCAATATACTAGTATGAGTAAATTAGATTCAAAAATTCCGGCGGGTCCTCTAAAAGACAAGTGGAAAAATCATAAAGACCATATGAACCTTGTTGCACCAAACAACAGAGATAAGATTGATATTATTGTTGTAGGTACAGGTTTGGCAGGAGGTTCTGCAGCAGCAACTTTAGCTGAGCAGGGATATAACGTAAAAGCATTCTGCTACCAGGATTCTCCAAGAAGAGCGCACTCTATTGCAGCCCAAGGAGGGATCAACGCAGCTAAAAACTATCAGGGTGACGGTGACTCTACGTACAGACTGTTCTATGATACCATCAAAGGTGGTGACTATAGAGCAAGAGAGGCTAACGTTTACAGATTAGCTGAAGTTTCAGCAAATATTATTGACCAGTGTGTTTCTCAGGGTGTTCCTTTTGGTAGAGACTACGGAGGTCAGCTGGATAACCGTTCATTTGGTGGGGTTCAGGTAAAAAGAACTTTCTATGCAAAAGGACAGACAGGACAGCAGTTATTATTAGGTGCATACTCTGCAATGAGCCGTCAGATCGGTAAAGGAAGAATCAAAATGTATAACCGTCATGAGATGCTTGACCTTGTTATTGTTGACGGAAAAGCAAGAGGAATCATCGCTAGAAACCTGGTGACAGGTGAAATCGAAAGACATTCTGCTCACGCAGTAGTTATTGCATCCGGAGGATACGGAAACGTATATTTCCTTTCTACCAACGCAATGGGATCAAACGTTTCTGCAGCATGGAAAATTCATAAGAAAGGAGCTTACTTCGCAAACCCTTGCTACGTACAGATTCACCCGACTTGTATTCCTGTTCACGGAACTCAGCAGTCTAAACTGACTTTGATGTCTGAATCATTAAGAAACTCAGGAAGAATCTGGGTTCCTAAAAAGATTGAAGATTCAGTAGCGATCAGAGAAGGTAAATTAAGACCTGAAAACATTAAAGAAGAAGATAGAGATTATTATCTGGAAAGAAGATATCCTGCATTCGGTAACCTTGTACCTAGAGACGTTGCATCTAGAGCTGCTAAGGAAAGATGTGATGCCGGATTCGGTATTGAAAATAATGATACGCAGGAAGGTGTTTACCTTGATTTCTCAACAGAGATCATGAAAAAAGGTAGAGAAGCCGCTATCGAAAAACATATTCATAACCCAACAGATCAGCAGATTTATGATTTAGGTAAGAGCTGGGTTGAGGAGAAATACGGTAACCTATTCGTAATGTACGAAAAAATTACTGCTGATGATCCTTACAAAACTCCAATGAAGATTTATCCTGCGGTACACTATACAATGGGTGGTGTATGGGTTGATTATAACCTTCAGTCTACAATCCCTGGATGTTTCGTAATCGGTGAAGCTAACTTCTCTGACCACGGTGCCAACAGATTGGGAGCATCTGCATTGATGCAGGGTCTTGCAGACGGATATTTCGTACTTCCTTATACTATCGCAGATTACCTTTCGGCAGATATCAGAACAGGAGCTATTCCTACCAATTCAGGAGCATTTGACGAGGCTGAGAAAGGAATTAAAGAAAAAATTAATTTCTTCCTGAATAATAAAGGAACACATTCAGTAGACCACTTCCATAAACAATTAGGACACATCATGTGGAATAAAGTAGGTATGGGAAGAACTCCTGAAGGATTAAGAGAAGCGATCAAAGAAATAGAAGAAGTAAGAAACAACTTCTGGAAAAATGTAAAAGTTCCTGGAGAAGGAGAAGGAATGAACACTGAGCTTGAAAAAGCATTCAGAGTAGCAGACTTCCTTGAACTAGGTCAATTAATGGCTATCGATGCACTACACAGAAATGAATCTTGTGGTGGACATTTCCGTGAAGATCACTCCACTCCGGATGGTGAAGCGGAAAGAGATGACGTAAACTACAAATACGTCGGAGCTTGGGAATATCAGGGAGCAGATATCAACGCGGAAGTGTTGCATAAAGAAGAACTGATATATGACAACATCGAGGTTAAAACTAGAAGTTATAAATAATCTCCAACCTATAAATATAACATTATGAGTGCAAAAAAGGCTTACATCTTACGCTGAAAATTTGGAGACAAAAAAATAGTAAAACTAAAGGTCAGTTTGAGACCTATAAAATATCAGATGTTTCTACAGACTCTTCATTCCTGGAGATGCTGGACATCCTGAACGAAAATTTAATTAACGAAGGAAAGGAACCAATCGCTTTTGACCACGACTGTCGTGAAGGAATCTGTGGAATGTGTTCTCTATACATCAACGGTAGAGCACACGGTCCGGATACAGGTATCACAACTTGCCAGCTTCACATGAGAATGTTCAAAGATGGTGAAACAATCGTTATTGAGCCATGGAGAAGTGCTGCTTTCCCTGTTATTAAAGACTTAATGGTAGACAGAAGCGCATTCGACAGAGTAATGGCTGCAGGTGGTTTTATTTCTGTAAACACTTCAGGAAACACATTGGATGCTAACGCAATTCCTGTTCCTAAAGAAGATGCAGACAGAGCAATGGATGCTGCTGCTTGTATCGGATGTGGTGCTTGTGTAGCTACATGTAAAAACGGTTCTGCTATGCTATTCGTTGGAGCTAAAGTTTCTCAGTTTGCTTTATTACCACAAGGTAGAGTAGAAGCGAAGAGAAGAGTTCTGAACATGGTGAAAGCGATGGACGAAGAAGGATTCGGAAACTGTTCCAACACAGGAGCTTGTGAGATTGAGTGTCCTAAAGGTATTTCTCTTGAGAATATCGCAAGAATGAACAGAGAATACATGGCTGCTTTAGTAGATCAAGGATAGAATTGATTCAAATATGTGAAAATCGCCTCCATTTTGGAGGCGATTTTTTTATATGCTGTAATTTCCTGTTAAAGTTTGTTAACTTATTGATGTACTTTAGGTATTCTTTATTTAATAAGTATATATTTGAAGGGTAGTTGAGCGGCATTTTAAAATACATTTTAAAGTTTTTTTATTTCTAAAAAATTGAATAATAAAGTGTTTCAGAATACCTGATAATCGACTATAATAAAATTTTCAAAAAAAATAACCAGTGTTAAGTAAGAAGCCCTAAAAAGCGTATTTTTGTGTAATATTAAAAATTGAAATGAAAAAAATATCTTTTATTGTTTATCATCGCGGTTTTCGTGATGTCTTGTTCAAAAAAAGTAGAAGTAAAAGGAAAAATCACCGGAGGCTCACCATTAGACAGAATTGAATTTGTGGAAGCTTCAGGAGTAGGGACCCTTCCTTTGGTTAATATAGGTCTTGATAAAGATGGGAATTTTTCCGGAAGCTTTGAAGCTCCTAAAGATGGAATGTATGTAATCAACTATGCGACCAGACAAAATCTGATTTACCTTGAAAAAGGACAAAGTGTTACGATCTCAGGGAATGGAGCTACTTTCCCTAATGAATACGTTATTACAGGTGACGCTAAAAAAAATAATGACTTTCTTTCCGCCAGCCAGAAATTTTTGGCCACCTATGCAGGTAAAGTTAACTTAGGAGCATTAATGGGTGGTGACGAAGCTGCCTTTTTGAAAGGAATGCACAAAGTAGAAGCAGACATCAATAAAAATGTTGATGAGCTTGCAAAAAAGAACAATCCTAGCAAAGGACTTTTAGAATGGAAGAAAAATGATGTTAAAGTAACGATTCTTAACCTTCTTGCCAACTACGAGATGTCTCACGGTCCAATGTCCGGAAATCCTTCATACAAAGCTTCTAAAGCATTCAAAGACTATGAAACGGCATTAGATAATGATAAAGAAGCTATGGTGAAGACCATTCCGCTTTACAGACAGTATCTATTGGTGAAAATGACTCCTGATTTCCAGAAGTATGCTGAAGCAAACAGCAAAGGAAAAACTGATATTACAACTTCTGAAATGTTTGCTCAATACCTGAAAACTAAAAAAGACATTTCTCAGACTGCAAAAGACTATCTTTTGGCATTTGTAATGGCTCAGGCTGATATTCATCCTACTTCTCCTGCTAAAAATATCGACAAAATTAAAAAGCTGATCGATACAGATATTAAAGATGCTACCATCAAAAGTAACCTGTTAAAAATGCAGGTGGCTATCACAGGACTTAAAATCGGTGAAGCTGCACCTGAAGCTCCATTGGTAAAGCAGGACGGTAAATCTTATAACCTTTCTGAAAACAAAGGAAAACCGTATATGCTATTTTTCTATGCTTCATGGAACCCTTATATTGCTGAAGCTACAGTACCGGTTCTGAAAGAGGTGGTCAACTTTTACAAGTCTAAAATGAACTTTGTATTTGTGAACGTAGATGATACAAAAGATCAGTTTGTAAAAACGAGCAACTCTTTACTGAAAGGAATTCAGGGAGTAAATGTATATGGTGAAAAAGGAATGGAATCTGAAATCGCTAAAAAATACGGTGTTTACGGATTTAAATTACCTTGCTATGTAATCATTGATAAGGACGGAAAGATTGCCAGCAGATCTTTCGTGAACCTGGGTGAGCAGGAACTTGTAACTATTTTGGATAAACTGACAGGTCTTGCTGCCCCGAGAGTAGATCCGAATGCACAAATGCAGCCGCAGCTGCAGATTGATCCTTCTGCACAACCGGGGGCTCCACAGCCTGCAAACCCGCACCCGGCTCAGACGAAATAATAAACTTTTATATACTTGAAAACCTTATCCGTGGATAAGGTTTTTTTTATTGTATTTTTGCAAAATGAAACCGGAAGGTTTTTGTATACAGAAAAAATAGAATTTGTAGAATGAGAAAGAAGAAAAATATTATTCTTGAAAATATCAGACTGGTAGCTGCCGGTGCAAAAGGAGTTGCTATTGGTAGAACAGAGGAGGGGAAAACAGTATTGGTTTCGGGTGCCATTCCCGGAGATTTGGTAAATGTCAGAGTCAAAAAAGCGAAATCCAAATATTATGAAGGTGAAGCAACCGATGTATTGGAAAAATCTCCTTACAGAACAGAACCTAAGTGCATACACTTTGGAACTTGTGGAGGATGCAAATGGCAAAACATGACCTACGAGAAGCAGCTTGATTTTAAACAGGAAGAAGTTTATAACAATATTAAGAGAATCGGGGGGATTGAAGATTTTGAAACCGTATCTATTCTGGGATCTGAAGAACAGTATTTTTATAGAAATAAAATGGAGTTTTCTTTCTCTAATGCCAGATGGCTGACTCAATATGAAATCAGCTCTGAAGAAAATTTTGGAAGTAAAGATGCCTTAGGATTCCATATTCCGGGAATGTGGAGTAAGATTCTTGACCTTAAAGAATGTTTTCTTCAGGAAGATCCTTCCAATGCCATAAGACTTGCCGTAAAAGAATATGCTGTTGACAATGGGCTGGACTTTTTTGATGTAAGAAATCATGAAGGATTTTTAAGAACCTTAATGATGAGACAGAATTCTAAAGGTGAGTGGATGGTTCTTTTCCAGCTTTTCAGGGAAGAAAAAGAAAACAGGGAAAAGCTTTTCCAATTCTTATTAGAGAAATTTCCTCAGATAAAAACTCTGGTGTATGCCATTAATCCAAAAGCGAATGACTCAATCTATGACTTGGATATCAATGTATATTTTGGTGACGGATACCTGATGGAGGAAATGGATGGACTGAAGTTCAAAATAGGTCCCAAATCATTCTTTCAAACCAACTACAAACAGGCATTGGAATTATACAGAAAAACATTGGAGTTTGCTGATCTGAAAGGAGATGAAGTAGTGTATGATCTGTATACGGGAACCGGAACTATTGCCCAATATGTGGCAAGAAATGCAAAACAGGTAATTGGTATTGAATCTGTGCAGGAAGCAATTGATGCAGCAATTGAACATGCCGAATTGAACGGTCTTACCAATACAACTTTTTATTGTGGAGATATGAAAAATGTCTTTAACGATGAATTCATGGAAAACCATCCAAAAGCAGATGTATTGATTACTGATCCGCCAAGGGACGGAATGCACCAGAAAGTCGTTGAACAAATATTGAAACTGGCTCCGGAAAAAGTAGTTTACGTAAGCTGTAATTCTGCAACCCAGGCACGAGATCTTGCTCTGATGAAAGACGATTATACTTTAGTGAAAATATTACCCGTAGATATGTTTCCGCAAACACACCATGTTGAGAACATTGCCTTGTTGGTTAAAAAATAAATTTAATTAAATTTGAATTTGCGAAACGCCAGTTCCATCTGACAAATAAAAAATAAAAATATACAGATGAAGTATTTTAAATTTTTCCTGCTGATCTGCTTTTTGGGAACTCTTTCTTCCTGTGGTGGAGATGATGATATCTGTGAAAGCGGCGAAGGTACTCCCAGACTTAGGATTGCTTTTAAAAATGCTGACGGTAAAGAAATGACCGTAGACTCATTATATGTAACTGCAGATTATGGTACAGGAGCTCTTGTAGACCTTGGTAAAACAGCAAATAATAACTTTAGGCTGATTCCGCTGCGTGTTGATGAATCACCCTATACAGATCTTTACTTTAAAACCAGAATTAAAGGGCCACAATCAAAGGTAAGGGTGAGTTATACGACAAAATCTGCCTATGTTTCACCCGGATGTGGTATTAAAAAAACTTACGAAAATGTGAGTTCAGAATTATTAACTCCTACTCCGGTAACAAAACTGGAAAACGGTTTAAACCAAATAGAGAATGAAAACAAGACTAATCTATTCCTTTTTTTTAGCATCATAAGTCTACTGGTCTGGTCACAGGAAAAAAAGAAGTGAAAAAAGAGAAAAAGGAGCACTGGAAATATGAACCCAATTTTATGGTTGGTTTTGATGCCCTTAATGCAGGAATTTCTTTTTTCTCTGACAGAAAAGTATATCAGGGATTTGTTTCTTCTAAACTGAACGGGAATGTTCACGTCATAGCAGAAGCGGGTTTTGAAAAAATGTATATCAGAAGAACGGGTATGATGCTAAAGCGAATGGTCCCTTCGTGAAATTGGGGGCATTCTATATGCTGGCAAAGGATGCAGAAAATGAATTTAACGGATTTTATGCTGGAGGAAAAGTAGGAGGCTCGTTCTACAATCAGGAGTATATGGCGATCCCGGTCCGTGGATTTGGAGGAAGTTCTTCTTCTGTAGCATTTCCGTCATCATCACAGACTTCTTTTTGGCTCGAGGGTACTTTAGGAGGCAGAGTGCAGTTGTTTGATTCAAATTTTTATATTGATGTGAATCTTCAGCCAAGATATATGGTGTATACGTCAAAGCAGGATGATATTTCTCCCATGATTGTTCCCGGCTTTGGACGCAGTTCTTCAAAATTCAATATGGGATTTGCATGGAATATTGCTTATAAATTTTAAAAAAAAGCAACGATTTAGCCTTTAAGTCATATAAAATACAAACTTTAAAATATTTTAAAGTTTGTATTTTTTTAATAAATATTATATTTTTATGTATGTTATCAAAAATAACCCTATTGTTTTGATAATTTTATTCATAAAATAATTATATTTGGCGGAATTATAATTATGTTTTAATTTATGAAAAGACTATTTACTGCCTTATTGTTTACTTTTGTGGGAGGGGCAGCGTTCGGTCAATGGACGCCAACTACCTTTAAAGGTGACAGTAATAAAAGAAGTACAGGATTTAAAGTAGATGGATCTAGTGTAAGAAGTAACGGGTACTACAAATTAGACCTGGACTTGCTAAGATCGCAGCTGAAGAATGCTCAGGAAATGGGAGCTAATTCCGTTCCTGTTGTGATCTCTCTTCCTACAATGAATGGGAAGATTGAAAGATTTAATGTGTACAGTTTTCCGGTTGTTGTAAAAGAACTGGCAGATAAGTATAATTTAGGATCTTATGTGGGAGCAAGTGTTGATGATCCTACAAAGTACCTGAGATTTAGTTTAGCTCCAAATGATTTCCAGTCTATGGTGATTGATGGAGATAATTATGAATTTATCGAACCTGCTTCAGCTGATAAAACAGTCTATGCGATTCATCCAAAGACAAGAAAGAATCGTGACTCCTTCTTATGTTCTACAGAAGAATCTCCTGCTGCTAAAAAGCAGATAAATGATCTGTTGAAGAAAGGTCAGTCTTTCTCTAATCAGACGACAACTTTTGCGAAAAGTTCTGATAAAAAATTCAGAACCATGAGATTGGTAGTTTCTGTTACAGGAGAATATACTCAGTATTTTATGACCCAGGCAGGAGTACCTGCCACTGCCACTGATGATGAAAAAGAGCGCCTGCACTAGCTGCAATTAATGCTACTTTAAGCCGTGTAAACGGAGTTTTTGAAAAAGATTTTGCATTGCATTTGAATTTGCAGAATTATCCAAACGTAATTTATATAAATTCTGCCACAGACCCATATTCAGCTGCTTCAGTAGGAGTTAAGGGAGCTTGGAATACTGAATTGCAGAATACATTGTCTAATATAAATAATGTAGGAGATGCCAACTATGATATCGGCCATTTATTCGGTAGATCCGGAGGTGGAGGTAATGCAGGATGTATCGGGTGTGTATGTGTGGATCCTACGCCGGCTGTTGCTAAAGGAAAAGGTTCAGGATTTACTTCTCCGGCTAATGGCGTGCCGCAAGGAGATGCTTTCGATATAGATTATGTTGCTCATGAAATGGGACATCAGTTAGGAGGTAATCATACTTTCTCTCATAATCTTGAAGGAAGCGGTGTGAATGTGGAACCAGGATCTGGGTCTACCATCATGGGATATGCCGGAATTACAGGTCCTGATACAGACGTTCAGGTGAACTCCAATCCTTACTTCCATGCGGCAAGTATTGGGCAGATTCAGGCTAATTTAATTGATAAGACTTGTGACGTAGAGACTACGATCAATAATAATCCACCGGTAATTGCCGATTTACCAACATTTAGTATTCCTAAAGGAACTGCTTTCGTACTAACAGCTACCGCAACTGATCCTGAAAATGATCCAATGACATATTCTTGGGAGGAACTTGACGATGCTGAATTACCTATTGATCGATTTAATTTAGGACTTACCACTACCGGAGCTTCGTTCAGATCCGTTTCTCCATCGGCTAGCCCAACAAGATACTTTCCGAAATGGCAAAGTGTATTGACTGGCGCATTAACTAACTCAAATAATACCTGGGAATCTGTATCAACGGTAGGGAGAACAAGTAAATTTGCCGTAACGGTAAGAGATAATAATAGCAATGTACAGCAACAACAGTCTTCTGTTAAAACTCAGACGATTATTGTAGGTGAAAGCGGACCTTTCAGAGTAGCTAATCAATATGCTGATGTCAATACCCCGACTCCAGTTCAATGGGTGGTGGCCAATACGAATACTGCTCCTTATAATGTTGCCAATGTAAAGATTGACTATACTACTGATAATGGAACTAACTGGACAGTATTGTCAGCGTCAACTCCTAATGACGGATCTGAGAACTTTACTTTCCCTTCTACACTGAACGGACAGACTATTAAAGTGAGAATTTCTGCAATCGGAAATGTTTTCTATGCGTTAGGATCTGTTACCATAGCACCTTTGGCTGCATGTAGTTCTGCTGCACCAACAAATGTAGTGATAAGCAATATTACTATGACTACAGCAAGTGCATCATGGATGTCTTATACAGGAGCAACGTACAAAGCACGCTATAGAAAAGTAGGTGCATCAAACTGGATAGATGTAGATAGTACTATTCCTTCTATTAATATAGCTGGTTTGATAGATGATACAACGTATGAGGTTCAGGTGGCTTTAGTATGTGGAGGAACAGTAGGTACTTACTCCGCATCTGTAAACTTTACAACACCGGCATTACGTTATTGCACTACTGCTACAGATGATCAGGATTATGAGTATATTCAAAATGTGACCATTGGAAATATAAACAATACTTCCGCAAACAGCACATATACAAACTATACTACAAATACGGCACTTCATATTAACTTAACAAAAGGAACACCTCAGCCTATTTCTGTTACATTAGGTAATGCTGGAGTTGCTGATTATGATACTGTAGTGGCATTTATTGACTTTAACAAAGACGGAGTTTTCTCTGAGACGGAAAGAGTGTTGGATTATCCTATTGCATTAACCCAACCCGGAACTGTCGTTAGCGGAACATTTAATATCCCGGCTAATGCAGTAGAAGGAGAGGCTTTAAGAATGAGAGTTCTAGGTGGCTGGATGGGAGCTGGTCCTAATAACACTTATGTAGGATTATCATTACCTCCAGACTTCTTATGTGGAGTTAATATTGGTTATGGAGAGGTTGAAGATTATAACGTATATATTACAAGTAACCTGGCTACTTCTGAAACGAATCTTAAAAATGGAGGAATTCAGTTATATCCAAACCCGGCTACTGATGTTCTTAATATAACTAAGGTTTCAGATAAAGCTACCTATAAGATTTTCGGAGCTACAGGTCAGTTGATCAATAGCGGAAATATTAACAATGGAAAGATCAATATTTCATCTTTAATTAAAGGCGGATATATTATTACCATTGATGAAAAAGGACAGGAGCTGTTCAAATCTAAATTTATCAAAAAATAACATAATCGTAAATAATGTTAAATCCCCGGAGTTATTCGGGGATTTTTTATTTTGATCATTTATGTGATTATCGTGAAATTTTTTCAAAAAAATTACGTTAAGTAAATAGTTCACAATGAAAAAATCATTAGATTTGTGTAAATGTAAAAATATTCGCGTATGGTATAGAATTATTCTTTTTATTACAGTTTATCTGTAAAAGGCGGTATTTCAAGAATCGCCGTGACAACAAAATTTGAACACTTAGAATTACTTATTGTTATCATTATTAAATTTTTTAAAATATGAGTGGACTTTTACTCTGTAAAATGGGCCGACCTATACGGGGGCTCATAACATTGTTCTGTATGGTCTTCGGACTGCTCATGCAGGCACAAATTGTTACTATCGGTAACGGGACAAGTACTCAAAGATACCCTTTGACACCATATTATGGATTTCAAAGGTCTGCATCATTGTATACTGCAGCAGAAGTAAATACTCCCGCCGGGGGTACTATCTTATCTGTCGGATGGGAAGCTACATCAACGATGAGCATTACCTTTCCGGTTAAAATTTATTTGAAATCCGTACCGGCTTCTACCACAGCTATTACACAACAAAACTGGAATGCAACCACCACCGGAGCTACTCTGGTGTACAGTGGAAGCATAAGCAGTTTAGCTGTGGGATGGAATACTTTCCAACTCCAGCTTCCTTATAATTATAATGGAACGGATAATCTTATGGTTTTGGTTGAAACCAATTACGGAGGCTCCGGAGGAGGTTCCGGAACGAATGGCGCCGGTTTTAAATACTCTACGGCTACTGCAAGCCACATGTATTTTGAGACTGATACCACTGCTCCTACAGGAAATGGTACTGTAAATGCTAACAGACCCAATGTTCAGTTAACATTCGGTACAGCCCCGACATGTCTGCCAATGCCTCCAGGAGGATCGATATCTACAGGTACGATAACGGCAACAAGCGCAGTACTCAACTGGACTGCTTATAGCCCTGTGCCGGCAGGAGGCTATGATATATATTATAGTACTACCAATACAGCACCTACAGCTGCTACAGTGCCTTCTCAATCAGGTGTGGCAGGTCTTACAGCTAATTTATCTCCGCTGACTCCCAACTCTACTTATTATGTATGGGTAAGAGCAAGATGTAGTGCAGCAGATCAAAGTCCATGGAGTGGACCTATCTCATTTACAACACCGCCTACTTGTATACCAATGGCTGGTGGCGCTGCATTATCAGTAGGTACCGTAACTTTAACAAGTGCTGTGGTTAATTGGACTGCACCTTCTCCTGCACCCGCCGGAGGATATGAAGTATATTACAGTACTACCAATACTGCTCCGACAGCAGCTACAGTGGGAACACCTGTTACTTCAGGAACTTCCACTACTTTATCTCCTTTAACTTCAGGAACTACGTATTACTGGTGGGTAAGAGCAGTATGTTCAGCTACTGATAAAACGCCATGGGTTGCCGGGGCTTCATTCACTCCGGGACAAATCGGTAACGGAACAGGAACAACCAGTAATCTGCCGGTATATTCTTATTATGGATATAACTATTCTCAACAGCTTTATACAGCTGCAGAAGTAGGGGCTGTATTAGGAACTTCTCTTTTGATTACCGCTGTAAAGTTTTATGTGGCAACTCCTCAAACTCCTCAGACTTCATATAATGACTGGGTAGTTTATTTAGGAAATACCACCAAAACGAACTTTGCAAATACTACAGACTGGGTGCCATCAGCTGCCATGACTCAGGTTTATGCAGGAACACTTCCTACGATGACAGCAGGTACGTGGGTTACAATTCCTTTATCAACACCGTTTGTATGGGATGGTGTCAGTAACCTTGTTGTTGCAGTAGATGAAAATTCACCAGGATACAGCACAAGTGCTGCTTCATGGGGATCATATAATGCAGGATCAAACAAAGGAATATTATATTACAATGATTCTACAAATCCGGATCCGGCTTCTCCTCCAACTGCATCAAGCAGATATTCTGATATCCCGAGACTGATGCTTACAGGAGTTGATTTACAACCATGTTCAACAGCACCTCCTACCAATATTGCGGTGAGTAATATTACCCCAAGTTCCGCAAACCTTAGCTGGATGCCCGCAGTAGGAGCAACATATGTTGTACAGTACAGGGTATTCGGATCAGGAGCTACAGGTTGGCAGACAATAAATATTAATACAGCACTGACAGGAAGTGTGACTCTTTATAATTTAGTAGACGGAACTCAGTATGAATATCAAATAGCAACTAAGTGTAACGGAACTCAGGGAACTTATTCTCCTATCGGAACCTTTACAACGCCTGCTCTTACGTACTGCCCGAATGTTCCTACTGCTACTACTTCAGATGGTTACATCAACAAAGTGACTGTTACCCCAACGAATGGACCATTGATGGTAAGTAATTCCGGATATGACGGATATAAAGATTATTCAGCAGATCCAACAAGATTGGTTACCTTGGTACGTGGCACAACGAATAACAAAATAAGCATTAGTAAATTTTGGCCGGGTGCGACCTCCAGCTATGGTATTTCTGTATGGATAGACTTTAACAGGAATGGTGTTTTTGAAGCAAGTGAACAGGTACTTAATTCTTCAAGCAGTACAACGACTCCTGTTTCAAATAATAACTTCACAATTGCACTTCCTCCAAACCCTGCGATTTATTCAGGTCCGCTTGTTACCCGTATGCGTGTGGCTATGAAATCATATTCAGTGCCTGGTGCCTGTGGAACATTTGGAACATTTGATACAGGTGAGGTGGAAGATTATGCAGTGAAACTTATTGATCAGCCGGTATGTTCTTCAACTCCTATTACCAATATCACTGTTTCCAATCTTACTGATATCAGTGCTACCTTCTCATGGATAGCTGTAGCAAATGCCACATATCAATTGAGATATAGAAAAGTGGGAACGACAGCATGGACGACAGTTAATCCGGTGCCGGCTCCTGGTAACGTGTACACTGTAGACCCTACAACTCCTTTGACGGAAGAGACTTTATATGAAGTGCAGGTGGCTACAAAATGCGGAACCGGTGCTTTCGGAGCATTCTCTGCATCTACACAATTTACAACGTTGCCAATACAGTACTGTCAGATGATAGGTAGCGGAGACAACGACCACATTGCTAATGTAACTGTTTCATCTGCTAACCTGGGAGTACTTCCTATGAGTAATAACTCTGTTCAGACTAACTATATCAGCTATACAACACCGGCAACTTTAATTACTCTGGATGTAAATTCTGTGAATAATAAAATTTCGGTAGGAAAAGGATGGACGGGTTCTACAGGTAATGATGCCGTTTCAGTTTGGATTGATTTCAACAGAAATGGTCAGTTTGAAACTACTGAACGAATTATGAATTCAGCAGCAAGTACTACTACACCTGTTACTGCTTTGTTTAATGTTCCTGCTACTGCTTATACAGGAGCATTGGGTACTACGATGAGAGTCGTGCTGAAACGTACCAGTTCTCCTACAATGTGTCAGAATGCTGTGAACGGGGAAGTGGAAGATTATAAAGTTATGATCAGACCATGTAGTACAACTACTCCAAATGCACCTACATTTACTACGCCTGCACCTACTCATAACTCTGCGGTTATTACATGGACGGGAGCAGCAAGTAATGTAAGTTACGTAGTAAGATACAGAGTGCAGGGAACTACAACCTGGACGGAAGTATTTGCCTCTACATTATTAGGAAATATGCCTCTTACCGTTACCGGACTTACACCGGCGACAACATATGAGGTTGAGATTGCAGCAATCTGCGGAACTACTATTGGAACAGCTACGGCTATTAAGACATTCACGACGAGATGTGATCCTACGCCTCCAACTGTTACTATTGGTAATATTACTCCAACCACTGCTCTTGTAACCTGGGCTCCTCTTGCTGCGAGTTCCAGCTATACAATGAGATGGAGAAAAGTAGGAACTACAGGATGGCCAAATGCCGATATTTCTCTGCCTGCTGCTCCTGCAAATACTTATGTATTAGGTAGTGTTATTCCTTTGGAGCCGTTTACGACTTATGAGGTTCAGATTGCTAATATGTGTAACGGAGAAACTACTTTAAATCCATATTCAAATCCAAAAGTATTTACAACCGAAAGAATATGTGAAATTCCTCCGCCGGGATTAACAATTACACAGTTATTACCAACATCTGCAGAGGTTAAATGGGATCCTTTCCCTGGAGCCACATATGTTCTGAGATATAGAAAAGTAGGTATTCCAAGCTGGACAGAAGTACCTACAGCGGTTAATAATATAGTATTAAATGGTCTTGTAGAGCTTACAAAATATGAAATGCAGGTAGTAAATATCTGTAATGGTACACCTGGAAATTATACACCTCCTTACTATTTTACAACACCAACAGTAATTTATTGTAAAATGGGATCAGGCAGTGCTACAGGTGAGCATATTTCTAAGGTAACGGTTAATCCTAATGGTAAACCTTCAATGGCTAACGCTTCCGGAGCATCTACGTACACGGATTACACAGGAGTTCCTAAAACGTTTATTGAACTTATTCAGGGATCTACCGATAACGAAATTATCATTGAGAAAAAATGGACAGGTAATACCTATAATGAAGGAATTGCAGTCTGGATCGATTTCAACAGAAATGGAGAATTTGATATCAATGAAAGAGTATTTACCTCATCTCCAAATACTACATCTCCTGTTTCAGGGAAGTTTGATGTACCTGTTGATGCTTTTGTAAGTATGACAGACTATAAATATGTGGTAATGAGAGTGGCAATGTCAAGAGATGGTATTCCTGTAAGCTGTACCAACTTTAACAATGGTGAAGTAGAGGATTACACGGTGAGAATCTCTAAAAAAGGAGTTCCAAACCCATTAGATCAGACCGAAATCATGATTTATCCTAATCCTGTGAGCTCAGTATTGTTTGTGAAAAATATCAGCAAAAAAGCGAAGTATAAAATTTACAATGCTGCAGGACAGGTAATAGCAGACGGTATTCTGTTAAACAATCAGATCAATGTGAGCAGATTGATTAATGGAGTGTATGTTTTGGATATTGATGATAACGGAAATACAGCTCAGAAGAAATTTATTAAAGAATAATAAAGTAACCTTCACATAGAATAGGCCTCCAGAAATGGAGGCCTATTTTTTTGGTATTGTAAGAATTTTTTATTGTTTTTAATCAATAATTCATTATTTGTTGAATTTTTTCATTTAAACGCAATTAAATATTTAAATTTTTAATATCACTACCTTTTTGTTAATGATATTTCATTGATTGGTTATTTATCTTTGTTTTATGTCAAATAAATAATTTGATTTGTGAGATTAATATAAAATTAAGAGAAAATTATGAAGAAAATCTTTACTTCTCTTTTTTTCCTATGTTTGTTTGTAGTAGTGCACGCACAATGGATGCCCACAACATTCAGTGGAAAAGAAACTAACAATGACTCAAAGGCTAAGAGTTATTATTCTTTAAATATTTCATCGCTAAAATCTCAGCTTGAAAAAGCACAGGAAGCAGGAAAAAATGCAAAACCAGTTACCATCTCTTTACCAACTTTAGGGGGTAAAATTGAAAGGTTTGCAGTCTTTAGCCTGCCGGTTGTAGTAAAGGAACTGGCAGATCAGTATCAGCTGGGATCTTATGTAGGGGTGGGGTTGGATGATCCTTCCAAATATGTAAGGTTCAGTTTGGCTCCCAACGATTTCCAGTCGATGATTTTTACCAACGAAGGGTATGAATTTATTGAGCCCGCCAATTCTGATAAAACAATTTATGAAGTTCATCCCAAAACTCAGGGTAGTAAAAATGGATTTGTCTGTTCTACCGAAGAGAGAGACAGCGAAAAAAAGGAAATAGAGGAACTCTTTCAGCAGGGACAAGCATTTCAGAATCAGCCTACAAATTTTGCCAGGTCCTCTGACCGAAAATACAGGACTTTACGATTGGCAATGTCTGTGACAGGAGAATATACCCAATTTCATGGTGGTACTGTGGCTGGTGCTCTGACAGCAATTAATGCGACCCTTACGAGAGTAAATGGAGTTTTTGAAAAAGATTTGGCTCTTCACTTGATTGTACAAAATTATCCTAATGTAATTTACACCAATCCTACTACAGATCCATATTCTCCATCAAGCCAAATGAATAATTGGAATTTGGAATTACAAAATACATTGACAGCGAATGTAGGAAATGCCAATTACGACATAGGGCATTTATTCGGAGCTTCAGGGGGTGGCGGAAATGCAGGATGCATAGGGTGTATCTGTCTGGACCCGGGCAGTTCTAATCCTTCTACCGGCCAGGGTAAAGGATCGGCTTATACCTCACCATCTAACGGAAGTCCGCAGGGAGATACTTTTGATATTGATTTTGTAGCCCATGAAATGGGGCATCAATTAGGAGGATATCATACATTTACCTATCAAAATCAAGGAAATTCTGCACAAATGGAGCCCGGTTCCGGATCTACAATTATGGCGTACGCCGGTGTTGCGGATAGCCAGGGTGTCACCCCTCCGGCAGGAACGACTTTCAATGTACAGCTAAACAGTGATGCTTACTTTTTTAAGAAAAGCATTGATGATATTCAGGCTATACTGGCACAAAGAACGTGTGATATAGAAACCAATGTAACCAATAATCCGCCGGTAATTGGGCCTCTTCCTACGTATACTATTCCGAAGGGAACTGCTTTCGTCCTGACTGCTTCAGCTACAGATGCAGAAAATGATCCTATGACATATGCCTGGGAAGAAGCAGATCTGATGACAGGGCAGATTAATGCAGTTAATCTGGGGACAACCGCAGAAGGTCCCTCCTTTAGATCTTTGATGCCAACCACAAGTCCCAGCCGCTATTTTCCAAGGCTGTCTTCTGTACTGGCGGGAGTTTTAAATAATTCAAACAATCTGTGGGAAGCGGTATCTACGGTTGCCAGAACATCAAGATTTGGGATTACTGTACGGGACAATAATCCGAACCCGAGCCAACAGCAAACACAAACCGCAGTTCAAACCATAATAGTAGGTAATAACGGCCCTTTTATAGTCAATCCGGCAACTATTTATAATAACGGCCCGACAACAGTGACCTGGAATGTGGTAAATACCAATGCCGCGCCGTATAATGCCGCGAATGTTAAAATAGATTTTACAACCAATAACGGAGCCACCTGGAATGTAGTATCTGCTTCCACACCAAACGATGGAACTGAGGTTCTGGATTTCAGCGGTTTTCCACTTACGGTAGGAGGAACGGCAAAAATAAGGGTAAGTGCTATCAATAACGTCTTTTATGCTATTGGAAATGCGCCGATAGAGACCTTACCCATATGTACTTCAAATCCGCCGGGTGGTGTTCAGGTTACAGCAACTACCCAGAATAATGCCACCATCACCTGGAATGCTTCATTCAATGCAACCTATGTCGTACAATATCGTGTCGCAGGAACTACAGCATGGACAACAGTGACTCCTGCACCTACTACAAACACGGTAACACTTACAGGTCTTACGGCAGGTACATATTATGAGGTTCAGATCGCAAATATATGCTCGGGAGTGCAAGGTAGTTTTTCGGCAATTACAGTTTTCATGACGCCTTATTGTACAGCCACATCTACCAATACCAACAACGGATATATTTCCAATGTAACGGTCGTTGCTACCAATTCATATACGATGAGCAATACTTCAGCAGCGAATAATTATACTGATTATTCGGCAGATGCTGCAAAACTCATCACTCTGGTCAGGGGAACATCTAATAACAGTATATCTGTTTCCAAGTCGTGGCCAGCTTCCACTAGTAGTAAGGCAGTAAGCGTCTGGATTGATTTTGACAAAAACGGTACTTTTGATACCTCAGAAAGGATTTTAAACAACTCAAATAATACGACTACTCCGGTAACGGGTACATTCCAGGTTCCGGCAACAGCTTATAGCGGACCTCTTACCACCCGTATGCGGGTAGTTTTAAGAGATACCAATAATCCTAATCAATGTGGTACATTTACGAACGGTGAAGTAGAAGATTATGCGGTAAAACTTATTGATATGCCACAATGTACCAATGCTGCACCATCTAATATTACAGTTACCAATATTACTCCGAACTCGGCGAATATATCATGGTCGGCAACTGCCGGAGCAGTATATGTTTTGAGATGGAGAAGTGTAGGTGCTGCAGCATGGACAATAATTGATCCTGTGCCGCCTGTCGGGAATAATTACACCATCTCAGGTTTGGTAGAACAGACTCAGTACCAATTTCAGATCGCAACCAGATGTAACGGAGGTACACCCGGAACATATTCAACAATGCAGCAGTTTACAACACCTGCATTATCATACTGCCCGATGACGGGAACAGGGACCAATGATCATATTACAAATGTGACGGTTACTTCTGTGAATCCTGCATTGCCGGTAATGAGTAATAATTCTGTACAAACCAATTACATCAGCTATACTACACCTGCAACACTGATCACATTGGAGATTGGTTCGGTAGATAACAAAATTTCGGTAGGAAAAGGCTGGACAGGTGCGACAGGTAACGTAGCTGTTGCAGCATGGATCGATTTTAACAGAGATGGGCAATTTAGTAATTCGGAGAGGATTATTAATTCTGCAGCAAGTACCACCACTCCGGTTACCAGTTTATTCTCAGTTCCGGCTGGAGCCTATTCGGGACCGTTAACGACAACCATGAGAGTGGTATTACAACGTTCAAGTTCTCCGACAATGTGTCAAAACGCAGTCAATGGTGAAGTGGAAGATTATGTTGTAAAATTAAAACCGTGTAGTACTGCTACGCCTACCGGATTATCATTTAATACCATAACCCATACCTCTGCCATTGTCAACTGGACAGGTGCGACAGATAACCTGACTTACCTTTTACAGTACAGAGTAGCAGGAACAACGGCATGGACAAATGTATATGTGTCAAGTATTCCGTATACGCTAAATAATCTGATTCCGTCCACTGCATATGAAGTTCAGGTCGCAGCCAACTGTGGGGCTACAACAGGAACATTTACTCCTGTGGAAACATTCACAACAAGATGTGATCCTACTCCTCCGGGCATTACAGTAAGTACTATTACAACCAATTCTGCCTTGATTACATGGAATCCGACTATAGCCGGTGTATCATATAAAATGCGATGGAGAAAAGTAGGGACTGCGGGATGGCCGAACCCTGATATTCCTTTACCAGCTGCACCAGCCAATACTTATACGCTTGGCGGTTTAGATCCATATACCACATATGAAGTACAGATTGCCAATAAGTGTGCTAATGAAAATTCATGGAATCCTTATTCAAATCCGATGGTCTTCACGACTGAGAGAACATGTGAACTTCCTCCTCCGGGATTAACCATTACTCAGTTGCTGCCTACATCGGCAGAAATAAAATGGGATCCTTTCCCTGGGACCACTTATATTTTAAAATATAGAAAAGTGGGGATTCCGAGCTGGACTCATGTTCCGGTGAATACAAATCACTATATATTAACCGGCTTAATGGAGTTGACAAAATATGAAATGCAGGTCGCTAATGTTTGTAACGGAACACCGGGCGCTTTCACTCCTCCTTATTATTTCACAACGCCTACGGTAACATATTGTACCATGTCTTCGGGAAGTGCTACAGTTGAACATATATCAAAGGTAACGGTTAAGCCGAATGGTAAACCTCTTATGGAAAATGCTTCAGGTGCTTCTACGTACACAAATTATTCAGGAGACTCTAAAAAAATAATAGAACTTATACAAGGATCTACGGATAATGAAATTATCATTGAGAAAAGATGGACAGGAGCTACCTACAACGAAGGGATTGCAGTATGGATTGATTTTAACAGAGATGGTGCATTTGATATCAATGAAAGGGTCCTTGCTTCCCCACCGAATACAACAACCCCTGTTTCCGGGAAATTCAGTGTGCCGACTGATGCTTTTGTAAGTATGACAGACTATAAATATGTCACGATGAGAGTAGCAATGCAAAGAGGAGATATTCCTGTGAATTGCCTTAATTTCGCTAACGGAGAAGTGGAAGATTACGCGGTAAGAATATCCAGGAATCTGGGGCCTAACCCAATTAATCAGACTGATATATTGATTTATCCTAATCCGGTAAGCTCAGTACTGTATGTGAAGAACATCAGTAAGAAAGCGAAGTATAAAATTTATAATGCAGCCGGGCAGATAATAGCAGATGGTATTCTCTTAAATAATCAGATCAATGTGAGTAAACTGGTTAGCGGAGTTTATGTGCTTGATATTGATGATAACGGTAAAACCGCACAAAAGAAATTTATCAAGGAATGAAACAATTTCTGAACGCTGAAAAAATGATATAAGAGAAGACTGTATTCTCAAAATTGACAGCACAACAATACAATTAATCATAAAAAAATAAGCCCTCTGATATGAGGGCTTATTTTTTATGCAGTAACAGGTTTATTCAATAGTAAAAACTACCTTTTCAGTCTGTTCTTTTAATTCTTCCAAATTGGTATTGTTATAGATAATACAATCTGCCATTTTTATTTTATCTCTTTCGGGCATTTGTTTTTCCATAACTGCCTCTACCTCACGATATGTTTTACCGTCTCTGTCCATTACCCTTTTGATCCTGATGTTATCTTCTGCAGTCACCAAAAGAGACTTATAACATTGTCTGTTGAGTCTAAGCTCAAAAAGTAATGCGGTCTCCTTAAAAACAAGATATTTACTTTGTTTTTTCACCCAGTTTTCAAAATCAATACGTACAGCAGGATGAATAATTTCATTTAATTGCTGGAGAAGATCTCTGTTGTTGAAAACTTTATCGGCAACAAATTTTCTGTCATAAAATCCGTTTTCGTCATAAGATTGATTGCCTAGTAATTCTTTAATTTTTACTTTCAACTCTTCATCGTCATTGACAATGGTTTTTGCTCTGTCATCAGAATAATAAACAGGAAATCCAAATTCTTCAATAAAACGGGCTACGGTAGTTTTTCCGGACCCGATTCCTCCTGTTAATCCGATGATCTTGGGCGCTGGTTCCGGTTCCGGTTGTTGTGCTTCTGAACGTAATTCTTCCATACTTAAAAATTAATATCCAAAAACATCATTAAAACTAAACGTCTCGTCCAATCTCACTCCTTTTTCTGTCATTTTAAGGCTTGCCAGCTCATGATGGGCATCATGTTCAAAGAACAATAAATATTCGTTATCGATGCACTGTTTAAGAAATTTTCCTTTTTCTTCCATGGTTAAAAGAGGTCTGGTATCATACCCCATTACGTAGACCGGATTAATATGCCCGGCAGTAGGGATAAGGTCTGCAGCAAAAACAACTGTTTTCTCCTGATATTGAATAACCGGAAGCATTTGCTTTTCTGTATGACCGTCTACGAAAATAACATCCATCTTAAGATCAGGGGCAAATCCGTAATTTCCTGTTGTTGGCAGCGGTAAAAAACTCAGTTGTCCGCTTTCCTGCATCGGAAGGATATTTTCTTTCAGGAAGCTTGCTTTCTCGCGCGCGTTAGGCTCTGTTGCCCATTGCCAGTGATTTTCATTGGTCCAGAATTGTGCGTTTTTAAAAGCAGGTCTGTATCCGGTTCTGTCGTCGTTCCATTCAATGGCACCACCACAGTGGTCAAAGTGAAGGTGAGTAAGAAAGACATCAGTAATATCTTCCTTTACAAAACCATATTTTTTTAAATTTTTATCCAGGTTATCATCTCCCCAAAGAGAGTAGTGGCCAAAGAATTTATCATCTTGTTTATTTCCAAGACCGCAGTCAACCAGAATCAGTTTCTTGCCGTCTTCAATAAGCAGGGAACGGGTTCCCAGCTCGATCAGGTTTTTTTCGTCTGCCGGATTAGTTTTTTCCCACAGACTCTTTGGGACGACGCCGAACATAGCACCGCCGTCCAGTTTAAATTTTCCACATTGTATTGGATATAACTTCATATGTATATTTTGATTATTTTTTTATTAATTTCATTTTCTCAGCAATTTTCCGGGCATTGTCATCCGAATGTTCAAGTTGTGAAATGATATTTTGAAAATCATTTTCCTTCCTGTTCTGAGAAAGCTTTTGCTTGATGAATATCTCGGTTGGAATAATTTTAATTCCGAAAGCTCCCTTCATCTCCTTTTCCACAAATTCCTTTCCCATATCTTTCACCATCATCGGGCACTGCTGAAAGTTTTCATACTTCGAGGTTAATTTTTCTAAATGAATATAAAGGTCTTCATGAGTCATAAGCTCCACCTTGCCATAGATTTGCACCGCTTCATAATTCCAAGTCGAAACGTTGATATGATCATACCAGCTGCTCGAAATATAGGTGTGTGCCCCTAAAAAATCACAAAGCACTTCATCTCCGTTTTTCAGGATTTTCGCCTGTGGATTAGCTCTCGAAATATGGGTTTCAATATAAACATTTTCCGGATCATTTTCATTCATCATCATCATAGAATGTGTCGCACGGATTTTATCAACAGAAGAAATCAGTAAAGCAAATGAATTTTCACTGATAATTTCTCTCATCACATGTACATCTTCGCTTTTGTATAATTTGGGTACAAACATGTTTTCTTGGTCATTAATTGAACATACTAATCATTCATCAGAAAAGCTCTCCCGGATTTTTAGGTCTTGCGATATTCAGATGCTGATAAGCTTTTTCAGTCACTTCTCTTCCTCTTGGAGTTCTGATGATAAAACCTTCCTGAATCAGAAATGGCTCATACACTTCCTCCAGGGTTTCAGGATTTTCTCCGATAGAAGTCGCCAGTGCAGAAATCCCTACGGGTTTGCCTCTGAAATTTTCAATCATGACCCGCATGATCTTATTATCCATTTCATCCAAGCCGAATTCATCTACGTTAAGAGAATTTAAAGCATATTGGGAAATATTGATCTCGATCTCTCCATTTCCTTTAATTTCAGCGAAGTCGCGGACCCTTCTTAACAGGGCGTTGGCGATTCTTGGAGTTCCACGGCTTCTTCTGGCAATTTCTATAGCGGCATCTTCATAAATAGTAACCCCCAAAACTCTTGCACTTCTTTGAATAATCATAGATAAAAGCTCGATGGAATAATATTCAAGCCTGCTTTGAATACCAAATCTTGCAAGCATGGGTTTAGTCAGCATACCACTTCTTGTAGTGGCCCCTACCAGCGTAAAAGGATTAAGCCCGATCTGAACACTTCGTGCATTTGGACCGGTCTCCAGCATAATATCGATTTTATAGTCTTCCATGGCAGAATACAGATATTCTTCCACCACTGGAGAAAGACGGTGAATCTCATCAATGAAGAGTACATCATTTTCTTCCAGGTTTGTTAATAATCCCGCTAAACTTCCCGGTTTATCCAAAACAGGCCCTGAAGTGATTTTACAATTGACTCCCAGCTCATTGGCAATAATATTGGCCAGGGTTGTTTTTCCCAGACCCGGAGGACCATGCAATAGTACATGATCAAGTGCTCCGCCACGCCTTTTGGCAGCGGATACAAAAACTTCAAGGTTTTCCAGCGTTTTTCTCTGTCCCGCAAAATCTTTAAAGCTCTGGGGACGGATTTGCTCTTCCTGCATCAATTCCTCATCTGAGTAGTTTTCCTTATCTGGATGTAAAAAATCTGGCATTAATTCATTTCATTTACCTCAAAGATAGGAAATTTAGACTAAGATTTCAGGGAGGATTGTGAAAAGGTTAATTTAAGGTTTAGGTTTATGCTAAAGCTGAGAATAACGGGGAGAAGATGAATCAATTGAGATATTTTAAGTATTTTTGAGAGGAAAATCAAAGTTTGAACAATGAATGTATTATGCCTCAGAATAACAGATATTCTGTATAACCGGATGTCATACATTATAAAAACAGTTCATCTTCTAACCCTTAGCCTAAATACATGAAATTAATAGGACCATTTAAGCAGGTCGTGACACTTGCCAATTTACCACTGAGAGGAAAATTAACCGATGAGCAACTTGAAATTATTGTTGACGGAGGAATTGTAGTTGATAACAATATGATCCAAAAAATCGGAATTTTTGAAACCTTAAAAACAGAAAATCCGGCAATAGAAATCGAACAGGTACAAGGTGAACAGATCGTTCTTCCTGCATTTGTAGATGCCCACACCCATATTTGTTTTGGAGGAAACCGTGCTAATGATTTTGCAATGCGTAATGCCGGAAAGACATACCTTGAAATTGCTGAAAGCGGAGGCGGAATATGGAGTTCGGTACAACATACAAGAAATGCTTCAGAAGAGGAATTATTAAAAACGTTACTCGAGAGAATTAATTTCCTTGTTGGTTTGGGAATTACCACTATTGAAGTAAAAAGCGGTTATGGCTTAGATGTGGAAAATGAGCTTAAAATGCTTAGAATTATTAAAAAAGCACAAGGATCCACCAAAGCGACATTAGTTCCTACATGCCTTTCTGCCCATTTGAAACCAAAAGATTTTGAAGGAAGCAATCCTGAGTATTTGGAGTATATCCTTACTCAGATTTTACCAAAAGTAAAAGAAGAAAACCTTGCGAATCGTGTGGATATATTTATTGAGAAATCAGCGTTCCAGCCGGAAGAAAGTAAGGAGTTTCTTCTTAAAACTAAAGATTTAGGTTTTGAAATTACCGTTCATGCCGATCAGTTTACGCCGGGAAGCTCAAGGATTGCAGTAGAAGTCGGAGCAAAATCTGCAGATCATTTGGAAGCAACCATTGATGAGGATATCGAATTTTTAGCACAATCAGATACTGTGGCTACCGCACTTCCCGGAGCGAGTTTAGGACTGGGAGAAAAATTTACTCCTGCAAGAAAATTATTAGATGCAGGAGCAATTCTGGCCATTGCAAGTGACTGGAATCCCGGGTCAGCTCCAATGGGCAATTTAATTACACAGGCTTCTGTTTTGGCTACTTTTCAAAAAGTTACGACTGCTGAGGTTTTAGCAGGAATCACTTTCCGGGCTGCTTATGCCCTTAATCTCGAAGACAGAGGAATATTAGAGGCTGGTAAAAAAGCAGATTTTGTGACTTTTAAAACCAATAATTTTCAAAATGTACTTTATAATCAAGGGAGCCTCAAAGCTGAACATGTTTACATTGACGGAAATATTGTAGATTAATTAAAACTACTAAATGCAGAGAACAGAGGAAAAGCAGTATAGAGATTTCTGGGACTGGTTTTTAACAATGGAAAAGAAATTTTATAACGTTGTTAAAAAAGGCGGACAGGATTCTATCGAAAAAGATTTTTTTGACGTTATGACTTCTGTGCTTAACCAGATAAAAGACGGATATTATTTCCTGACCGGAATGGCCGATGAGCATACTGCAGAACTGATTATCACTGTTGATGGGGAAATTACGAATATTGTCTTTGCGGAAGAGCTTGTTGAGCTCGCTCCTAAGCTTGATCATTGGAAATTTACCGCTTTGAAACCTTCAATGGATATACAAAAGGTGAGGGTCAATATGGGCGATTATGAGTTCTCAAAAGATAATATTTCTTTTTATTCCAATGAACTGGAAGATTTCCGGGATGAGATTGATCTTGTTTTCGTATATCATGATAAAGTTGAGAATAAAGATGCTGTTACTACAGGAGTTTGTATATTCTTAGATAACTTTTTGGGAGAATTAAACTTCGCCACACAGATTGATACTTTTACAGTCATAGGAATAGATCAGGCACAGAAAGAACTTGTTCCCATTGAAAAATTACAGGACTTTTTGTTATGGAGAGAAAGGGAATTCATAGAAAAGTATAAAAGTGTAAAAAAGGATGATGCCGAAGACGAATTCTCCATTCTCAGGGCTGATCTCGAAAACGGGAGACCTCTCATTGCCTGTATGAATATGCATCTGTTGGAATATGACGCAAAAGCATCATATCCATGGATCTCAGTGCTTACTTTTCATTTCAACGGAGAGCTCAATGACGGGCTTCCTGATAAAGGGGATTTTGAAAAACTTGGTGCTATAGAAGATCAGGCCATTGAAGAATTAAAAGGATACGGATACTTGTATATCGGACGCGAGACTGCAGATAATGTTAAAGAAAGTTATTTTGCAGGCAAGGATTTTAGAAAAATTTCAAAAGTCTTCAACGCCATCCAACTGAATAATCCTGAGTACAAAGTCTCTGTCAGAATTTTTAAAGATAAGTACTGGCAGTATTTTAAATATTATACCGGTCACTAAAAGCATGTTTTGCAGTAAATAGGTATTTATTCAACAATTAATACTAAAAGGCAGGAGGCAACAGGTGGAAACCATAAAAGTCTCCTGCCTTTTTTATATTTATGGAAGTTTCCTTATATTGTGCTTCGATTGCCGTTGATTTTTTCAAAAATGACGATGCTCTATAGTTCTTAAGTACGCTTCAGATAGGGGAAAACCTGGATATTTTCTCCATTTTCAGTGCTTTCAGTACAGCTATACACTTTACCAGGTGAACTTGTCTACACAATAAACGCGAAAATAAAAATGATGAATTTTAAAAATGTTAAATCTACTTTTAACAAAGGAGTTACCGTTCCAAGTTTAATCTTTATTATAGGAACCTGTTTTCTTTCCGCACTCTATCCCATAAAGACAGAGAGTATTCTGAATGAAATTAAACAATTCATATTTGTCAATTTAAACTGGGTATATGTATGGTCGGTCACTCTGTTTGTCATATTTTTAGTGTATCTGCTCTTTAGTAAATATGCCAATATAAAACTCGGTGCCAACGATAGTAAGCCGGAGTATTCTTTTTCTCATGGATTTCAATGCTTTTTGCTGCAGGTATGGGAATCGGGTTGATCTATTTCAGTGTCGCTGAACCCATGCAACACTATTCTTCAGAAGTTTTCGCTGACAATCATTATGTAAGCAGAGCCAAACAGGCACAGCTATATACCTTTTTCCACTGGGGAATCCATGCATGGGCAATCTATGGGGTGGTAGGGCTTTCATTATCCTACTTTGCCTATCGCTACAGATTACCACTTTCGCTACGAAGCTGTTTTTATCCGCTTCTAAAAAATAAAATTAATGGAAAGTGGGGGAATGCCATTGATGTTTTTGCGCTTTGCTGTACCTTTTTCGGGATTACCACAACGCTGGGATTTGGAGTTGTACAGATCAGCTCAGGACTGAATGTCCTTCATATTACTCCTGAGAACAGCTTTATATATCAGGTAATTATTGTGGTTTGCCTCATCACTCTTTCCGTTATTTCTGCAATTTCCGGAGTGGGAAAAGGAGTGAAGTTACTGAGTAATATCAATATTGTAAGTGTTATTGCTCTTTTATTATTTGTACTGGCATTGGGACCAACGGTGTATCTGATCGGAAGTTTTACAGATGGATTGGGAAATTATATCAATAATTTTTTTAACCTTACCTTCAATACGCACGTCTATGAAAAAAATGCTCTCCCATGGTTCTATGACTGGACAATTCTGTATTGGGCGTGGTGGATTTCATGGTCTCCTTATGTAGGATTGTTTATTGCAAGAATATCCAAGGGAAGAACAATCAGAGAGTTTATCCTGGCTGTTTTGATATTGCCTACTTTGTTCAATTTTATCTGGATGTCAGTGTTCGGAAACAGTGCCATATGGTTCGATCTGAATATTGCTGGCGGGCAATTAAGTAAACTGGCAACAGATCCTGATGCCCTTATGTTCAGATTTCTGGAATATATGCCATTCTCATCTCTTACAGGCTTCTTTGTCATTCTCATCATTATTATCTTTTTTGTGACTTCAGCAGATTCAGGGATATTTGTAATGAACAGTATTGCCACGAAAAATTCCACAAAATCACCCAAATGGCAAATTGTATTCTGGGGAGTCTTACTGGCCGTTTTATCACTCCTGTTGCTTAATGTAGGCGGATTGAAGGCGCTCCAAAGTATGACCCTGATTACAGCATTGCCTTTTTCTATCATTGTGATCATGTTTATTGTCAGTTTGATGAAAGGTCTCAGCATCGATCAGAAATATTATGACAGAAACTTTTCGGAGTCTACAGTGCCATGGTCAGGTGAGTTCTGGAAGGAACGTTTAAAAAATATTGTTTCTTTTAAAGATAATTCTTCAGTTGACCATTTTATTCAGGTAAAAGCAAAAGAAGCCTTTACAGATTTACAGGCTGAGTTTGCTATGAATGGCATTGATGCTAAAATAAATCATTTTGAAAATCCGGTCAGGATTGAGATAGAAATTCATCAGGGAGTCGTTAATAACTTTGTATATGGAATCAGGAATCAGGTAAAGACAGTTTCTGATTATATCATTAATGAAGAGAATCTGCCCGATCTCGATGATAATAAAACCCATTACCCAAGGTCCTATTTTGGCGATGGCAGGGAAGGTTATGATGTACAGTATTTTACCAAAAATGAGCTTATTTCCGATGTCTTAAAACATTATGAAAGATTCCTGAAGATTATTTCCGAAGAAAGAAATGAGATGTTTGTCAGCAGTAATGCTAACAGGAATATGGAATAAAACACATTATATTTTCTTTATAATGAATTCTTTGCATAATCTGTGAAAGCCACTTTTATATCTAAACAATATTAGCTAGCTTTACTGGATATAATGATGCAACTAAAATTGAATTTTACAGAATTATGTTTCAAAATATTTGGCAGGGTAGATTGGATGGAGAAGAGCTCCTTTTCCACAGGCTATTTCAGAGAGTAAAAGAAGAACACAATTACGACAATATTTCAACGGATGATTTCGTTTTGCATGGCTTTGCCGTAGATGAAGGAGTCAGGAGAAACAAAGGCCGTCAGGGAGCTAAAGATGCCCCGGATGTGATCAGGAAAAATATGTCTAATTTTCCGGTGGTTCTTCCGGATTTTTCATTGCTTGATTTTGGAAATATTACTTGTGAAGATGGTAACTTGGAAAACTCTCAGAACAATCTTGCCAAAAATGTGTCAAAGTTACTTTTAAAGGGCGGGAAATCTCTTGTTCTGAGTGGAGGCCATGAGGTGACCTACGCACATTATCTGGGAGTAAAAACAGCCTTTCCGGAACAAAAAATCGGAATCATCAATATCGATGCTCATTTTGATAACAGACAACCCGAAAAAGGAGTAGGCCCGAGTTCAGGAACTGGATTCTGGCAGATTGCCCAGGAAGGCCCTATTAATTCTCTGCATATCGGTATTCAGAAAAACTCAAATACCCTAAAACTTTTTGACACAGCTCACCAATATGGAATGAAATATATCCTTGCTGATGAACTCTTTTTTGAAAACCTTCCCTCAATCTATCAGCGTATAGATGACCTGTTAAACAGTGTCGACTTTGTCTATCTTACCATTTGTATGGATGTTTTTAATGCATCTATCGCTCCGGGGGTTTCCGCTTCCGCATATAATGGTATCTTTGCAGATGCAACCTTTATGCATTTCTACAGACATATTTTAAAGAACAAAAAACTGGTTGCACTCGATGTGGCTGAGGTAAACCCGTCTTTTGATATTCAGGACAGGACGGCGAGACTGGCAGCATGTCTTGTGAATGAATGGTTAATGATGTAAGGTAAAATTATATTCTTCCGATAGAGAAAATCACTATTTTATGTATTCTTAAGGAACAGAATTTGCTGATTTTATCCGTGCTTTTAAAATGAAAGCGCTCATAAATTCATTAACTGAATTTAAAACAGAGATTATATTATGGAACAATCAATTGAAAGCAAGCTTATTAAAGCAGATAAAGCGTTTTCAGTATGGAGAAAAGTGCCGTTTGAGGAAAGGCAGAAGTTAATTGCAAAAGCAGCAGAAATTTTAAAAAATAATTCAGAAAAATTTGGCAGGATCATTACTACTGAAATGAATAAACCCATCTCAGAATCAATTGCTGAGGTGGAAAAATGTGCCTTGATGATGAATTATTACGCTGATGCGGAAAATATTTTAAAAGCCGAAAAAATTCAATCCGAATTTGCCTATTCTGAAGTTCATTACGTCCCGAAAGGAGTTATATTAGGAGTAATGCCCTGGAACTTTCCTTTCTGGCAGGTATTAAGATTCGCTACACCGGCAATTCTGGCAGGAAATACAGTCGTTTTAAAGCATGCTTCTATTTGTTTTGGAAGTGGAAATGCCATTGAAGAAGTTCTTTTGGAAGCCGGTTTCCCGGAAGGTATATTCCAGAATTTGGAAGTGGGGCATAAAGCGGTAAAAGAAATTCTTGAACACGATGCCGTGAAAGGAGTTAGTCTTACAGGAAGCGGAAAAGCAGGAGGAGAGGTAGCCTCTATAGCCGGATTAAATATCAAAAAATCTTTGCTTGAATTGGGGGAAGCGATGCTTTCATCATTTTCGAAGATGCTGATCTGGAGGCAGCAGCCCAAGCGGGTGCAAAATCAAGACTTCAAAACTGCGGACAAACCTGTACGGCAGCAAAAAGATTTATCATTGATGAAAAAGTTGAAGAAAAATTCTTACCTATTTTCATCGAAGAATATAAAAAATATGAAATAGGAGATCCTTTAAACAAAGAAACCAAATTGGCAGGAATGGCAAGACCGGACCTTGCTGATGAATTGGAAGCACAATTCAACAGGGCGCTGGAAAATGGTGCGGAAATCATTATTCCTTTGGAAAGAATTTCAGAAAATCAGTTTAAACCCGGTTTAATCAGGGTTCAGGAAGGAAACCCAATTTTAAAAGAAGAACTTTTCGGTCCTCTTGGAATGATAATGATTGCTAAAACGGATGAAGAAGCATTGCAAATGGCCAATGATATTCCTTTCGGACTTTCAAATGCAGTCTGGACCCAGGATAAAGCCCGTCAGTTATTCTTTATTGAAAACCTTGAATCAGGTACTGTAAATATTAACAGAATGACCAGTTCTGACCCGCGCTTTCCATTTGGTGGCTCTAAGGCTTCAGGCTATGGTACGGAGCTGTCTTTGCTGGCTTTAAAAGAGTTTGTGACGGCAAGAACCATTGTAGGTAATTAAAATCTTTGTAATGTCATTCCGAGGAACAGAGGAATCTCAGGTGTTTTTCGCTCCACTTCGCTCAGAAATCGAAGGTTCGACGGAGCCAATGACAGGTTATCCTTACTTACATACCACAACATAAAAAAACTCCCGGAAATTACTTTCCGGGAGTTTTTTTATGCTTTGACAAAAATTTGATTTTGCCTGTTGTCTATACTGTTGTCAATCTCAACGTATTGGTCTTACCACCTTCATATGAAGGAGTAGCATTGATATTGATCACGAAATCTCCTGTTTCAATATATCCGTAGTTATGCGTTAACATATTCACCTGGATGATCGTTTCATCAGTAGACTTTTTCATGTCATAATAATAAGCGTGTACTCCCCAAAGAAGGTTCAGCATCGTGATTACTCTTCTGTTGCCACTATACACAATAATGTGAGAGTTTGGTCTGTGAGCTGCAAGCTGGAAAGCGGTATATCCCGAATGGGTAAGCGTTACAATCGCAGAAACATTGGTTGTTTTAGCAATTCTAACCGCTGCAAGGCACACCCTGTTTGTGATGAATCTTTCATCGATACAGTTGTAATCTTTCTCAATCGGCTCATTTTTATGTTGGTAGAAGTGAGTTGTTTCGATGTTTTTTACAATTTTCGCCATGTTTTCCACAACCTGTACAGGATATCTTCCTACAGAAGTTTCTCCGGAAAGCATTACCGCATCAGCACCATCCAATACGGAGTTGGCCACGTCATTTACTTCCGCTCTTGTTGGCGTTAAGCTGTTGATCATCGTTTCCATCATCTGGGTAGCAATGATTACCGGTTTTGAATAGAATCTAGCTTTCTCCACAAGGTTTTTCTGGATAGCAGGAACTTCCTCCATCGGAACTTCTACTCCCAAGTCACCACGGGCAACCATTAATCCGTCACATTCTACTAAAATTTCTTCAATATTTTTAACTCCTTCAGGCTTTTCAATCTTGGCAATAATAGGCGTTTTGAATTTACCGTTCGGATGTTTAGCGATCAGTTCCTTCAGATCGATAATATCCTGCGCATGACGTACGAAAGAAAGAGCGATCCAGTCTACTTCCATGTCAAGCATGAAGTTTGCATCCTGAATGTCCTTTTCCGTTAATGCAGGAAGAGATACCTGAGTATTGGGAAGATTAACCCCTTTTTTAGAACTTAGAGGTCCCCCTTGGATTGTTTTAGCCTTTACCGTATCCTTTTCATTCGTTTCAGTAACTTCCAATACCAGCTTACCATCATCGATAAGGATTCTTTCCCCAACTTTTACGTCCTGAGGAAACTGTTGGTAGGTCATATACACTTTGGTAGAATCTCCTTCCATCTTTTCATTCGTGAAGGTAAGAATATCTCCGGGGTTTAGGTAAGAACCTTCCTTTACCACCCCCACTCTTAGCTTCGGACCCTGCAGGTCTCCCAGAATACCCACTGAATAACCATACTCGCTGTTTAGCTCTCTAATTATTTCAATATTTTTTCGAACTAAGTCGTAATCTGCATGTGAAAAATTTATTCTGAAAATATCAACACCCGCTTTCATTAAATCTAACATTACCTCCTTCGACGATGAAGCAGGCCCTAGTGTTGCGATAATTTTTGTCTTCTTTAAATACTTATTCATAATACTGGATAATTTGATAAAGTTCCTCTTCAGAACTCAGTGTATAATCTTGAATTGGAAACACAAGATTTTCAGGGAGCAAAATTACGGAAAAATCAGGAAACTGTTCCGAACTATGCAGAATATATTCCACATCTACCTGATTATTTAATAAAAATTTAATGTTTTCTTCTCCTGTAAAGAGCTCGGTCTGAACTTTTTTTTGCTTACTTTCAGAAGATTTGTTTGAAATAAAAGTGAAACAGGTCTTTGAAAACTTGTGGTAGGCCTCAAATCTTGGAAAAAAATAATCATAATAATCCCCATGGAAGACAAGGTCTTTCTTTCTTGAGAAACTGAGGTTGTTGATTTGATTGATTTTGAAAAAAAACTCATGAGCGGGTATATCTTTTGCTAATCTTACCAATCCTATGGCAATATCTTCAAATTCTATATCATCCAGATCATAAAGTTTTTGAATTTCCAAGTATATTCTCCTTTTTATTTAAAATATAAAATGCCCTTTGTGCTGCCTTTTCCTCTGCCTTCTTCTTGGATGTTTCTGTTGCATTGGCAATTTTTTCATCACCCAGCCATACATGGCACCTGAAAACGACCGATTTGTTGACCTGTATCTCTTCGCAGGTTTCGTACTTTATAGTAACCTTCTTCTTCTGGCTCCATTCCAGTAGGAGACCTTTATAGCTGACAATTTTATTTTCAAGCTTATTAATTTCAGAAGGCGTCAGCAATTTTTCCATAATGATCTTTCGGCAAGTATCATAGTGGAAGTCCAGGTAAACGGCACCAATTAAGGCTTCAAATAAGTTTCCGGAGATATTTTCACCCAAAGCTGAAGAACTGTTTTGCTTTTGCAAAAGGTTGGTAAGTTTGAGATCTTCTCCTAATTTATTAAGGTTTTTCCTATTAACAATCTTAGACTTCATTTGCGTGAGATATCCTTCATTAGCCTGAGGATAAGTCTGGAACAAATGACAAGAAATAATTGTACCCAAAACAGAATCTCCCAAAAATTCAAGTCTTTCGTAATTGCTGTCTTGATTTTTAGAAGAATTTTTTAAAGAAAAAGCTTCGCGGTAAAGAGCAATATTCTGAACCTCCGTACCCAGAACCTTGTTGAGTTCGGTACTGAGAAAATAATCTCTTTCCGTTAGCTGTCTTTTTCTTTTTTTGAGAAGGAATTTAGAAAAGTATTTCTGTAACTCCATTCAGTGAATTTAGATTTTCTTAAATAGAACACAAGCGTTATGCCCGCCAAATCCAAAAGTATTACTCATGGCTACTTTTACATCTTTCTTCACAGCATCGTTAAACGTAAAGTTCAGCCTGCTGTCAATCTTTTCATCATCAGTAAAATGGTTTATGGTAGGAGGAACAACACCATGAATAATTGTTCCCAACGCAGCGATAGCTTCAATGACACCGGCTGCTCCTAAAAGGTGACCTGTCATTGATTTTGTAGAATTAATCTGAATGTCATAAGCGTGCTCGCCTAATAATTTCGAAATTGCATTAGATTCTGCAATATCTCCTAATGGAGTAGACGTACCATGCATGTTGATATGGTCTACTTCATCAGCAGTTAAGCCTGCATCATCCAAACAGTTTTTCATTACCAGATAAGCGCCAAGGCCTTCAGGATGAGGAGCAGTCATATGATATGCATCTGCACTCATACCACCACCCAATAATTCTGCATAAATGGTAGCCCCACGTTTTACCGCGTGCTCGTATTCCTCAAGAATGATACATCCTGCTCCTTCACCCAGCACAAAGCCATCTCTGTCTTTGTCAAAAGGTCTGGAAGCCGTTTTTGGATCATCATTTCTTGTAGAAAGTGCCATCATTGCATTGAATCCACCGACACCACTTGCTGTAACGGCTGCTTCTGAGCCTCCACACACAATCACGTCTGCTTTTCCTAGCTGGATCAGCATCTTGGAATCAATAATAGCATTAGCTGAAGATGCACATGCAGATACCGTTGTATAATTCGGTCCATGGAAACCATACTCGATGGAGATCTGACCAGGAGTCATATCAGCAATCATTTTAGGTATGAAGAAAGGATTGAATCTAGGGATTTCCGTATTGGCCCATCCCAGAACTTCCGTTTCAAATGTTTCCAGACCTCCGATACCGGAGCCCCAAATTACACCCACTCTGTTTTTATCTACATTATCTTCAATAATGCCTGAATGTACTACTGCCTCTCTGGCAGCCACAAGTCCCAGTTGAGTATTTCGATCCATTTTTTTAGACTCTTTCTTATCGAAATGCTGTAACGGATCGAAGTTTTTTACTTCACAGGCGAACTTGGTTTTAAAGTTTGTGGCATCAAAAAGAGTAATCGGAGCGGCACCGCTCTCACCTTTCACAAGATTTTCCCAGTATTCTTTTGCATTATTTCCAATCGGTGTTATTGCTCCAAACCCGGTTACAACTACTCTTTTTAATTCCATAAACTTTTTTTAATTTCTTTTTTGTTGAAGAATATTATTTATTTACTACTTCCTCGATGTAAGCGATAGCGTGTCCTACAGTAGTAATTTTTTTCAGCTTGATCATCAGGGATTTGAATGTTAAATTCTTTTTCAAATTCCATGATTAACTCAACTGTATCTAGTGAGTCAGCTCCTAAATCGTTAGTGAAGCTAGCTTCAGGAGTTACTTCTGTTTCTTCAACGTCAAGCTTATCAGCGATGATAGCTTTTACTCTTGATGCAATGTCTGACATAGTAAATTATTTTTTTAATTGTTAGATGGTGCAAATATATAAAATTCTTTACGATAAAACATTTTTTTAGTCTTTTTTGTGGACAGGAAGCTTTCATTTCGAATCCGGATAGTTTAGTGTTTTAGTTTTCAGTTGTTTATATTTTGTTGGATCAGAGAGGCTTAATTTTTATTTTGTGATAAACTTGATTATTTTATGAGTAAATAGTTTAAAAACAGGCGGGTTTTATCTTTTTCAGGACGAAAATGAATCTGGGATCTATGCTTTTTACCTATATTTGTGTGTTATGAAATTAATTCGTTAGCTTTTTTGAATAAACAGATCATATTTTGAAAGAACAGTTTTGAACTGTTCCTTTATTTCTATTGTTATATTTAAAAGCTAAAAAATGAAAAATTTCTTTGAAAGTCCTTTTAAAGGCAAAATCATAAAAGACCATATCCAGAATCCCAATATTATAGCCGGTAAATATTCCTATTATTCAGGATATTATCATCGGCATTCTTTTGACGACTGTGCCCGTTATCTTCTTCCTGACAGAAATGATGTAGATAAGCTGATTATCGGATCTTATTGTTCTATAGGAACCGGAGCCAGTTTCATCATGTGCGGAAATCAGGGGCATCGTCATGACTGGATTTCCAGTTTTCCGTTTTTTTATATGTCTGAAGTAGATTGCTTCCAAAGTAGTAAAGATGCTTTTCAGCCTGCAGGAGATACTATTATTGGAAATGATGTCTGGATCGGAGGTGAAGCAATGATTATGCCCGGAATCAAAATAGGAGACGGTGCGGTAATAGGAAGCCGTGCATTAGTGACTAAAGATGTGGAGCCCTATACAATTGTTGGTGGAAATCCTGCCAGACCTATTAAAAAAGATTTACCGATCATCATATCCAACTCCTTCTTGAAATGAAGTGGTGGGAGTGGAGTGAAGATATTCTTCAGGAAGCCATTCCTATACTTTGTTCAGCGGACATTGATACCCTGTATAAATTTTATAAAAAAATAAAATAATTGAAAAGTCCCAATTTAGGGGCTCTTTTCTTTTTAAAAGTTGAAGATTTCAGGGATGGAATAGATGAGGGTTATGGAATGAGCTTTTTAACAAAGTGAAATTGAACTTTTCAACAAATTAGTTGTGGTTGTTATTGACAGAAATTTGTATCAAACAAAAATCAATAAGACAATGAAAAAAGTTTGGTTTATCACAGGAAGCTCAAAAGGCTTAGGAAAAAGCCTTGTAGAAGCAGTATTATTAAAAGGAGATGATGTTGTGGCAACCGCAAGAAATCCTCAGCAATTAAATGATTTAGCAGAACAGTATCCCAAACAGCTGCTGACGATAGAACTGGATGTTCAGAATAAAGAACAGATTTATTTTGCAGTAGATAAAGCTGTGAAACATTTTGGTAAAATAGATGTCCTGGTAAACAATGCAGGATTCGGAATTACAGGGGCAGCAGAAGCTTTTACTTACGAACAGGTCAGAAATCAACTGGAGGTGAATCTATATGCACCTATTGAAATAACGAGAGCTGTTTTGCCTCATATGAGAAAAGAACGGTCAGGGCATATTCTGCAAATCAGTTCAATTGGAGGTCGGGTAGGAAATGCAGGACTTTCTATGTATCAGGCTGCTAAATTTGGCCTTGTAGGTTTTTCGGAATCTTTAAGCAAAGAAATTGCTCCTTTGGGGATCAGACTAACCTGTATTCAGCCCGGCGGTTTCCGTACCGAGTGGGCGGGATCTTCGATGAGTTTCGCAAAAGATATTGAAGGATATGAAACCACTGTTGGAGGAGTGAAAGAACATTTGACTTCAGGAAAGTTTCTTCCTATGGGTGATCCGGCAAAAGCCGCAAAAGTAATGATTGATATCGTGGAAAATGAAAATCCACCATTACATCTGGTTTTGGGAAGTGAAGCTGCTGCAATTTTAAAAGCAACGGATGAAAGAAGAAAAGAGGAATTTGAAAAATGGCTAGATGTAACGGTTTCAACCGATCATGACGATGCTGTAAATATCTTTGAGACGGAATACGGAAAACAATATTTAGCGCATAAAGGAATTTCGTTAGAATAATAACCCAGCCTTTATTTTTTTGAAAACTCATTTTATACCTTTGTCATATCATGAAATCTAAAAAAGAAGATGTTGGCAATATTGTATACTCCTGCTACACTGAGCTGAGCCGGCAGGGTGAGCATTTTGTGTCTGATCATGTCTTGAGCTACCAGATTTCCGGTGATTTAATTTTAAATGACGGCTTGCACAATTATTCGGCAAAAGACGGCTCAGTTCGTTTTCTGAGAAGAAATCAGCTGTTGAAATTTATAAAGCAACCTCCGCCGGATGGAGACTTTAAATCTTTATCCATTTATTTAAATCAGCAAATTCTCAGAGATTTCAGCCTTGAATATCATATGATTGCAGAAAAAAGAGAATACAACAAGCCCGTATGTTTTTTACATGAGAGCCCTGAAATTCGGAATTACATGAATTCACTTTTATTGTACCATGATCTGGGCAAACTTTCCGATCAAAGATTGGTAGATTTAAAAATAAAGGAAGCACTATTCCTGTTATTGGAGGAAATACCGGAGGTGAAAAATATTTTATTTGATTTTACGGAACCGGGTAAGATAGATATCGAAGCTTTTATGAATAAGAATTTTCATTTTAACGTCCACCTGGATCGCTTTGCTTATCTTACAGGAAGAAGTTTGGCAACTTTTAAACGTGATTTTGAAAAGATTTTCGGAACTACCCCCGGAAAATGGTTGATTCAAAAAAGATTGCAGGAGGCTTATTATTTAATTGCAGAAGAAAGAAAAACAGCTTCTGAAATCTATTTGGATCTGGGGTTTGAAGATCTTTCCCATTTTTCATTTGCTTTTAAAAAACAATTCGGCTTATCACCAAGTATGGTCTCCTAAGAATCACCTGTTGTGTTCCGCTGACCTTTCGCACTGTTTTTGCTTTATTTAATAGTATAATCACTTAAATACTATTATTATGAATAATGTAATCGGACTTGTCGCAGGCAGTTTACGAAAAGAATCCTTTTCCAAAAAAATTGCCAGAGCCCTGGTTTCTATGGCACCTCCGGGATTTGAATTTACTATAGTCTCAATCGAAGATTTGCCCATTTATAACCAGGATTTTGATGATCATAACAATGTGCCTGAATCGTATGTGAAATTCAGACAGGTTATTAAAAGCCTCAATGGAGTCATTTTCATTACTCCTGAGCACAACCGATCTGTACCGGCTGCATTGAAAAATGCTATCGACGTCGCTTCAAGGCCTGCAGGTAAAAACGCCTGGGATGGAAAACCTGGGGCCGTATTTAGCAGTTCACCAGGAAATTTGTCTGCCTTCGGTGCCAATCATCACCTGAGACAAAGTCTCGTTTTCCTTAATATTCCTGCGATGCAGCAGCCGGAAGTGTACCTTCCTCATATAGATAAAGTATGGGACGAAAATGGAAGCTTGAAAGACGAGGATACCATAGATTTTCTTCAAAAGGCTGTAGATGCCTACATTGAATGGTTTAAAAAGAATAGTTGATTATTATAAAAATAAAAAACCACTGAGAAAAATCAGTGGTTTTTGTATTTTCTGTGGAGTTGGAGGGATTCGAACCCTCGTCCAAACAAGCAATACATAAGCTTTCTACATGCTTATTCTACTATTAATTTTCGACGGGAAGCAGAGAGCAGACACCCAACTTCCAGCTTATCTTCTAAAGTTTTCGTGTTATAGCCGAAGCTTCTACAACCTTATTTCCGCATTCCTATATCCCAGGATCAAACGCCGCAGAACAGAGCATTTGTGGAATATCTTGCTTCCCTACTGAAATCTTCGGGAAAACGCTTGAATCTACTATACTTCGATATTAAGCTGCAAGAGCGAACTCTTCGTTGCCAGTTAAAATTTTGTAGCAAGGGATTATAGAGATCGCGCTACGGTTCTCTGCATGCTTACTTACCCATTAGTCTTGCTGTCGAAACCAGTCAACCCCATGAATAAAGTGAATGCAAAGATAATGCTTTTTGTTTACATTTCATTAATGTAGATGGTTTTAATAGAAATTAGGAAACAAAATGAGTAACCTGAAGTTATTAAGAATTGAATATCCAGTCATTGTGGATAAAATATTATTGCTTGGTAATGGGCTTTAATACGGACTTTTTTAACAGTCATAGGGTGGAGTATTGATTGTTTATTACAATATATTTTGTGTTCTCATAAAAATTGTCTAGTTTTGCAATCCAAAATGAGATGTAAAATATGTTAATAATTCCAGTAAAAGATGGTGAATCCATCGACAGAGCTTTAAAAAAATACAAAAGAAAATTTGATAAAACAGGTACAGTTCGTCAATTAAGATCTAGACAAGCGTTTATCAAGCCTTCTGTAACTTTGAGACAAGCTAGGCTAAAAGCAGCTTATAAGCAAAGAGCACTTAGTAAAGAAGAGCAGGCTTAAGAATTTTCTTAAATCACATATTAATTCACTTCTTAAATTCTTATATTTGAGGAGTGAATTTTTATTTTTATACCTATAGGCGATGTTGGATAAATTTTTAGAATATTTACAATTCGAAAAGAGGTATTCTCCCCATACCATTACAAGTTACAAAAAAGATCTTGGTGACTTCTCCTGTTTTTATCTCAAAACAGAATCATCAGAAGATATTTCCAAAGCCGATAAAAAAGTAATCCGAAACTTTATTGTAGATCTCAGTGAAAATAATATTTCCAAGAGAAGTATCAACAGAAAACTATCTTCGCTCCGAAGTTTTTTTCTTTCCCTTCTTAAAATAGGTGAAATTAAAATTTCTCCCGTAGAAGGTATCTCATCCCTGAAGTTTTATGCTGAAAAACAGATTCCTATGTCTAAAGAAGAAATGAACGATCTTCATGACAGGGTTTTTGAGCAGACCCACGACATCCTGGAAAAATGTATTGTAGAAGTATTATATCAGACCGGAATGAGGAAAGCAGAGCTTTGTGGCCTGATATTTGAAAATATTGATTTAAATGAGAATGAATTAAAAGTCATTGGAAAAGGAAATAAAGAAAGGGTAATTCCTGTTTCCAAAGAACTGTCTGAGCTTCTCAGGAGTTATCTTGAAATCAGAAAACCGCAGACAGAATATATCTCATATTTTTTTGTAAATAAGAAAGGGAAAAAACTCAATGAAAAATTTGTTTATGTGGTAGTTAATAAGTACCTTAGTCTTATAACAACAAAGGAAAAAAGAAGTCCTCACATCCTTCGCCATAGCTTTGCTACTCACGTGTTGGATAATGGGGCGGAGATCTCCAAAGTAAAAAAAATATTAGGGCATTCCAGTCTTGCCAGTACTCAAGTCTATACGAATGCCAATATTGAACAATTGAAAAAAGTGTTTAATCAGGCTCACCCTCGAGCAACAAAAAAAGAAGAATTATGAAGATTTCAGTACAATCAATTGGTTTAACTCCACACGAACCACTAGAATCACACATCGAAAAAAAAGTAAGCAAACTAGACACCTTCTACGACAAAATCCAGGATTGCAAAATCTTTTTGAAAGTAGAAAATAATTCGGATAAAGCGAATAAAACAGCCGAGATTATTCTGGCGGTTCCGGGAGACGATATCGTAGTAAAAAAGACATCTACAAGTTTTGAAGAAAGTTTGGACCTTTGCGTTGATACTGCTAAAAAGCTACTAATCAAGAAAAAAGAAATGGCTTAAAGAAAAAAGTTAAAAAAAGTTTATAAAAAATTTGAGAATTCAAAAAATCCGTTCTATATTTGCACTCGCAAAAAAGGAACAGCGATCTTTTGAATTCTTTTTAATTTGCCTCCATAGCTCAGTTGGCCAGAGCACGTGATTTGTAATCTCGGGGTCGTGGGTTCGAATCCCTCTGGAGGCTCATTAATATAAAATATCTGGGGAGATTCCAGAGTGGCTAAATGGGACTGACTGTAACTCAGTTGCTTCGGCTTCGTAGGTTCGAATCCTGCTCTCCCCACATTTTATATTAGAAAAAAACTTGCAGAATTAAATTAATTTTCTTAGTTTTGCACAGCGTTTACCAATGGTTTTGGAAACAAAATTGCGGAAGTAGCTCAGTTGGTAGAGCGTCAGCCTTCCAAGCTGAATGTCGCGGGTTCGACCCCCGTCTTCCGCTCAAAAAAATCACTGTAATTTGTGATTTTTTTTAACACTGAAATGTAATGAGTAGAGTTTCTCAATCACTTTCAGTCATATATATTAAATGCCTCCATAGCTCAGTTGGCCAGAGCACGTGATTTGTAATCTCGGGGTCGTGGGTTCGAATCCCTCTGGAGGCTCTATTTAATATAAAATATCTGGGGAGATTCCAGAGTGGCTAAATGGGACTGACTGTAACTCAGTTGCTTCGGCTTCGTAGGTTCGAATCCTGCTCTCCCCACATTTTATATTAGAAAAAAACTTGCAGAATTAAATTAATTTTTTTAGTTTTGCACAGCGTTTACCAATAGTTTTGGAAACAAAATTGCGGAAGTAGCTCAGTTGGTAGAGCGTCAGCCTTCCAAGCTGAATGTCGCGGGTTCGACCCCCGTCTTCCGCTCAAAAAAACACGCTTTCAGTGTGATTTTTTTAGTTGATGCCGACTTAGCTCAGCGGTAGAGTGCTTCCTTGGTAAGGAAGAGGTCACGGGTTCAAGTCCCGTAGTTGGCTCTCGATTTTCCCGAATTTATTTCGGGATTTTTTTTGCCCAAAACTCAAGCATCACAAAAGAAAAACAGAATCAAATAGAAGAGTTGGAAGCAGACAAAAAATTGAATCTCATTAAGAATAAAATATCTTATCCTCAAACTCATACTGAAGTTTGACAAAACATAAAAACAGAATACTATTCTTTATTGATGAAGACTAAGAGCGAACAGACCAGCGGATGACTTTTTATGGAGGTACCCGTGCGTTGAAGACTTCATGACGTTGATCCAACTTTTCATCATCGAAATGTATAATGAAACACTGAACAATTGGTATGGCATTTTAAAATCCATAAAAGTAAACAGTATACTTCCATTTTTTGAAACTGATCCTCTATTATTAAATACTTTGAAGTTTAATTTTTATCTTTAGAATCGGAATCATAAAAATTTCTTTAAATTCGTGTAAAATAAATTTTTGATGAATATTCTTTTATTGGAAGATGATCTCATTCTTTCGGCAGAACTTTGCAGATTTTTAGAATCCCATAATTTTACCTGTGATAAAATCTATGACGGGGAAACTTTTCTTCGCCAGATTAAAAATAACACCTATAATCTGTATCTGCTGGATATCAATGTACCAAAGGTAAACGGGCTTGATGTCTGCCAGACCATCCGTTCTTTTGATAAAAGTACTCCTATCATCATTATTTCGGCTTATGGCGATATTTCAGATAAAAAGACGCCTTCACCAGGCTTGCAGACGATTATCTTGTAAAGCCTTTCCAATTTGAGGAACTGTTGCTGAGAATCAACTCTCTGCTCAGAAGGAAATCTACTTCAGATAGTTCAGACCAGGATATCCTCAGGATTGATGATCTGATTATTAATAAGACAGAGCAGAAAGTCTATCGTGGAGGTAATGAAATAACACTTACATTGAAGGAATTCCAGCTGCTGGTATACCTTGCGGAAGCTCAGGGAAGAACAGTTTCCAAGCAGCAGATTACAGAACATGTATGGGAACATAATTTTAATACGAATACCAATACCGTTGAAGTCTATATTAATTTTCTACGAAAAAAAATAGATAAAGATTTTAAAATAAAACTCATCCACACCCGTTCAGGGTTCGGATATTACCTAAGTCCATTATAAATGTCTTTAAAAAGAAAGATAGCGTTAACGATCAGTATTGCCTTTTCACTGCTTTTTGGAATGGTGATGGCGGTTATTTATTTATCTTTTAACGATTTCAGAAGAGACGAATTTAAAGAAAGATTCAGGCAGAGACTGGAGTTTACGACTCACTTTATTTCGAAATCCAAAGACTTTGAAGAAGAAGCCCCGGTTTTTTTCAACGAAAATTCCGACAATATTCTTTTGAACGAGACTATTTTAATTTTCAATCAAAAAAAGGAATTAATTTACAGTACGATCAAAGACAGAAATGTCACCTGGGATACAACGATGCTTAAGGAACTGGATCGAAAGAAAATTATTTATACAGAAAAGACCGTTCCTGAGATTTATGCGGCTTTAAGAAATATCAACGGTGAAAATTATTACATTCTTACCAGTGCTTTTGACACCAACGGTAAATCCAAACTGGGATATCTTAAATATCTTTTGGTGACCGCCTATGTGATGAGTACCCTTCTTATTGGCTTTTTCAGCTATTATTTTGTGGAGAAATTCCTTCACCCTCTTGAAGACCTCAATAAGGAAATTTCTGAAGTTACTGCCCATCAACTGACAAAGCAGATTCCCGTTCAGCAGTCCAATGATGAAATCAGTGTTCTTGCCAAGTCGTTCAATACGATGATCGCAAGGCTGAACGATGTCTTCCAGTCACAAAAAGATTTTACAGCAAGTGCCTCCCATGAAATCAGGACACCCATTACTAGAATGGCTTTCCAGCTTGAGAATCTGATAAAATTTGAAGAACATTCCCCGGAAACCCTTTCTTCCCTGCAACAAATTCAGCGTGATGTGTATCAGTTGTCTGATTTGACAAACTCGTTGTTGCTGCTTACCAAATTTGATAAAGAAAATATCCAGACTATTTATGAAGAAGTAAGAATTGATGAAGTGATCTTTGAAGCTTTTGAAGCTGTAGAGAAAAGTTATCCGGATCTGAAAATGGATTTTTTAATTACTGAAGAAACCTCAGAAAATGCATTTCTGACCATTGATGGAATACAGTCGTTACTGGTTATTGTCTTTATTAATCTTTTTAAAAACGCAGCCATATATTCAGATAGTGCGGAAGTAAAAGTGTTAATCACGGAGACTAACGATAATCTCGATGTAGAAGTGATTTCTCATGGAGAAACTATTTCGAAAGAAGATCAGTCGAAGCTGTTTGAAGCCTTTATGAGAGGGAATAACACCCAGAATATAGCAGGTTCCGGTCTTGGGCTCAGGATTGTTAAGCGAATCTTAGAATATCATGGTGCAGACATTATATATTCTTCTCCAGCTGAGCAGGTCAATACGTTTACAATTGTCTTTAAAAAAACAATCCATTAATATTGTTTTTATGAAATCATATGGTTTTTTTGTTAAACTTACGATTGGATTTACATTAAAATTCAAACAATAGAGAAAAATATCAATTCTTTATGAAATTCAGGATACTAATTAGAATGCCCTATTTAAGGACATTTTAATTTTTTTTTAAGGCTCATTTAAGTTTCTTTTAATCACATGAAAGCAATTTTGTAATTTAAAAAGAAAAATAATGAACAGAATTGCAATGCTGTGCCTGGCCATTTCCTCATTCTCGGCGGCACAACAGCAAATGTCTCTTTTGGAGTGCGAAGAAGCTTTCCAGAAGAACAACCTTCAGTTGCTTGCTGCCCGATATAATATCAGCGAAGCAGAAGCAGACATCATTCAGGCAAAAATATGGGATCAGCCTAACTTGTCTGTGGAGCTCAATGCTATAGATCCTGAAAATAATAAAGTCTTTCATATCGGCAGTACAGGAGCTAAAGAATTTGGTGTTGATCAGCTTTTTGTATTAGGTGGAAAAAGAAAAAATGAAGTTGCTTTTGCAAAATCCAATAAAGAAATAGCAGAATTACAATTCAAAGGACTTGTAATAGATTTAAGATCACAGTTGAGAAATACTTTCTACAGTATTATTTTTGACGAAAAGAAAGAACAGAACGTAGATCTTCAGCTTAAATACATTACCAATCTCCTCAACGCCTACGAAAACCAGAATAAAAAAGGAAATGTTTCTCTGAAGGATGTGGTAAGACTTCAGTCACTTGTCATAGGACTACAAAATGATAAGACTGAAATTACCAATAATATCATCCAGCAAAAACAGACTCTGAAGCTGCTTACCGGAAGCCAGACGGATATCGAACCGGTGATTTCTGAGGAAGAGCTGGATCAGCTGTTCAACAGGCAACCTTTAATCAATCTGCAGGAATTACAACAAAAGGCGTTGGAAAATAACACCAATTACCTGACCTTCATTAAAATAACAGAAAGCAGCCAGCTTAATCTGAAATGGCAACAATCTCTTAATATCCCTGACCTGACGGTGGGAGCCCGCTATACACAAAGAGGAGCCGCTTTTGATAATCAGGTGGCCGTTTCTTTTGGAATCCCTCTTCCTTTGTGGAAAAAAATAAAGGAAATGAGATGAAAGCTGCCTACCAGATAGAAGAAAGTAAAAAAGATGAGGAAAGACAAAAAGAAGAACTTCTGTCGCAGGTGAATACCTCTTATAAAATCTGGGATAATCAGTATAAGCAGTATTATACTTTGCAACCCCATGATTTTAAAAATATGGATCTGGTATTCGACGGAATCGTGACCAACTTCCAGAGAGGAAATGTAAGTCTCATTGATTTTACAGACTTTATGGAAAGCTATAAGCAGAGCGTCTTGCATATTTATGATATGAAAAAACAGATTATGCTTTCTGCAGAACAACTTAATCAACTAGTACAAACGAAAATCTTCTATTAAAATAATGAAAAAATATATTATCCCGGTATTGGTAGGCCTTTCGCTAATAGCCTGTTCTAAAAAAGAGGAAGAAAAAGCAAGCCAGTCTAAAAAAGGCTTCGAATTGAGTAACACCATGTTGAATTCTATTTCCCTGGCTAAGGTTGAGGCAAAGAATATCGAAAATGAATACAGTTTTTATGGGAAGATTTCAGCCGATAAAAACAGTTATATTGATGTTTATCCCCTCGTAGGTGGTAATGTAATGAGCGTCAATGTGGAGTTGGGGGATTATGTGAAAAAAGGTCAGGTCCTGGCAACCATCCGAAGTACAGAACTTGCAGAAATCCAAAAAGATGTAAGCGATGCCAAAACAGATTTGGTGGTAGCTAAGAATAATTTACGTGTTTCCAAGGAATTGTATGAAGGAAAACTGAATACCGAAAGAGATGTTCTGGAAGCAAAAAGTCAGTTGCAGAAAGCAGAGGACCAGTTACAGAGAGCTACAGCCGTAAGTACAGTCTACAATGTGAAGACCGGAAACATCTATAGTGTGGTGGCACCAATCAGTGGATATATCGTTCAGAAGAATATCAATAAAGACATGCAGCTGAGAAGCGACCGGAGCGAGAATATCTTTGATGTTGCCAATACTACCAACGTATGGGCTATTATGAACGTTAACGAATCAGATATTGATAAAATAAATCTGGGCATGAGAGCTCAGGTTTCCACTCTTTCCTATCCGGATAAAGTTTTTGACGGAAAAATTGACAAAATATTCAAAATTATCGATCCGCAAACCAATGCCATGCAGGCAAGAGTAGTTCTTGATAATGCCAACGGATTATTAATTCCGGACAGTAAAGCGACAATAAAGGTTTTCAATTCTGAAAATAATACAATGCTGACCGTTCCTTCAAAGGCCGTCATTTTTGATGATAACAAAAGTTTTGTCGTTATTTTCAAATCAAGAACAGATGTGAAAATAAGAGAAGTAAAAGTGTTGAAGCAGGTGGGAGACATTACTTATATAACCGATGGTCTTAAAGAAGGTGAAGAAGTCATTACCAATAATCAACTGCTGATATACCGTTCTCTGAATAGCTAGTAGTGATTTAAAACAATTCTTTCAACGACTTTTTTAGGTCATCAATGTATCTGTCATGAATAAATTCATTAAAAATATAATCGCTTTTTCATTAAAGAATAAAGCATTTACTTTTATCTGGGTCGCTATTTTAGCGATAGCCGGTTTTATAAGTTTCAAAAACATGCCGATTGAAGCTTTTCCGGATGTAACCAACACCCAGATAGTCATCATTACCCAATGGAATGGGCGTAGTGCAGAAGAAGTAGAACGTTTTGTCACAACACCGATCGAATTGGCCATGAGCCCGGTTCAGAAAAAAACAAGCGTGAGAAGTACCACAATGTTTGGACTCTCTATTGTTAAAATTCTGTTCGATGATGGGGTGGATGATACTTTCGCAAGAAATCAGGTCAATAACCAATTACGAACCATTAGCCTGCCTGATGATGTTGATCCGGAAGTACAGCCACCCTATGGGCCCACAGGTGAAATTTTCAGATATACCCTGGAAAGTAAAACCAAAGATTCCCGTAAGCTGCTTACTTTGCAGACATGGGTTATTGACCGTGCTCTTAGAGGTGTTCCCGGTGTAGCAGATATTAACGTTTTCGGAGGCCAGGATAAAGTATTTGAGTTAAGTATTGATCCCAGAGCCCTGGATAAATACAATCTGACACCGCTTCAGGTGTATGATGCCGTTACCAAAAGTAATCTGAATGTCGGAGGAGATGTCATTGAAAAAAACGGACAAGCTTATGTGGTAAGAGGAATTGGTTTAGTAAAGACCGTAACTGATATAGGAAATATTACCATTCAGAATGACAGTGGAAATCCTGTTCTGGTAAAAAATGTAGCAGAAGTTCATGAGAGTTCTATGCCTAGGGTAGGGCAGGCTGCCCTGAATAATCACGATGATACCGTAGAAGGAATTGTCGTAATGAGAAAAGGCGAGAACCCAAGAGAAGTTTTGGTAGGAGTAAAAGCTAAAATTAAAGAGCTGAATGAAAAGATCCTGCCTAAAGATGTAAAAATGGTGACGTTCTACGACCGTGACAACCTGATGGACTTTACCACGAAAACCGTAATGCACAACCTGATTGAGGGAATTGTACTGGTGACCGTAATCGTTTTAATCTTCATGGCAGACTGGAGAACGACACTGATCGTTTCCATTATCATTCCGTTATCACTGTTATTTGCGTTTTTATGCTTAAAACTCGCAGGAATGAGTGCCAATTTACTTTCACTGGGAGCGGTAGACTTCGGGATTATCATAGACGGAGCTGTCGTCATGGTGGAAGGCCTCTTTGTAATGCTGGACCATAAAGCCCACAAATATGGCACCGAGAAATTTAACAAGTTGGCGAAAGGAGGATGGATCAAACAAACCGGAACCGGATTGGGTAAAGCTATTTTCTTCTCAAAATTAATCATCATCACTTCTCTTATTCCGATTTTTTCTTTTCAGAAAGTGGAAGGAAAGATGTTCTCTCCGTTGGCCTTTACTTTAGGATTTGCTTTAATAGGTGCTCTTATTTTTACCCTTACCCTGGTACCGGTATTGTCTCATATTCTTTTAAATAAAAATGTAAAAGAAAAAAATAATCCTTTTGTGAATTTTTGGGATAGAATTGTATTAAAGGGTTTTAATATGACATTTAAGCATAAAAGAACCAGCATGATTGTGGCTATTTCGTTTCTTGCAATAACCCTGTTTTCAGGAAAATTTTTAGGAACAGAGTTCCTGCCGCAGCTTAACGAGGGTTCTCTTTGGATCACTGCTGAAATGCCAATGAGCTCATCTTTAAAAGAATCCCTCAAAACAGCCAACCTTCTGAAAAAAGATATTATGAGTTTCTCGGAAGTTACAGATGTACTGGCACAGACCGGAAGAAGTAATGACGGGACCGATCCTAACGGATTTGGATTTGTACAATTTGCAGTGAACCTTAAACCCAGGGATGAATGGAAGCGAAAGATCTCTTACGAGGAATTGATCAATGAAATTGACAAAAAACTCAGAAGCTATCAGGGAATAACCTTTAATTATTCTCAGCCGATTTCAGATAACGTAGCAGAAGCTGTGGCAGGATTTAAAGCTGAAAACGGAATTAAAATTTATGGGGATAACCTGGAAACACTTGATAAACTTGCCCATGAAGTGATTACAAAAATTAAAGATGTGGAAGGAGTAAAAGATCCGGGAATCATTAAAAATATCGGGCAGCCGGAAGTCAGCGTGGTTTTGGATAGAGATAAAATGGCTGCTTATGGCGTCATGCCTGCTGATGCGCAGGCTGTACTGGAAATGGCATTCGGAGGGAAAACGGCTTCTGAAATGTTTGACGGAGAAAGAAAGTTTCCGATCAGGCTTCGTTATTCCCAGGAATACAGAACAGATGAAAATGATATTGCATCTCTGATGGTGCCTACCCAGGATGGTGCTAAAATTCCTTTGAAAGAGATCAGTACGATCGTGAAAGATAATGGTGCTGCATTCATTTACCGTGACAATATTAAAAGATATATCGGAGTGAAATTTTCCATCCGTGACCGTGATTTGGGCGGTACTATTGCAGACGCACAAAAGAAAGTTGCAGCTATTGAGCTTCCTGACGGTTACTCCATTGGATGGACGGGGCAGTTTGAAAACCAACAGCGTGCTTCCCACAGACTGGCGCAGGTGGTGCCGGTGAGTATCCTGATGATATTTTTCCTGTTGTTTGTGCTCTTCGGAAATATGAAGGATTCCCTTCTGGTACTGGCCAACGTTCCTTTTGCATTGATCGGGGGAATTATCGCCCTGCATGTTACCGGAATCAACTTTGGGATTTCGGCCGGAGTAGGAATGATCGCCCTCCTCGGGATCTGTATTCAGAACGGGGTAATTCTTATCACAGAATTTCATCAGAACGTCAGAAACGGGTTAGACCTGGATACGGCTATATTGAACGGGGTGAAATCCAGAACCAGACCTGTGATTATGACTGCATTGATGGCATCCATAGGGCTGATGCCGGCTGCTTTGTCTACGGGCATCGGTTCGGAATCTCAAAAACCACTTGCCATTGTCATTATCGGGGGACTGATCACGGCAACCATCCTTACATTGCTTATTTTTCCCATAATTTTCTGGATATTCAATAGGACCAAAAAGCTTCGTCAAGCCTGATTATCTTTCATTTTATATATTGACTGAGCCTGGAATATTCTGTATTTCAGGCTTTTTCGTAAAAGGTTTCAGAAAGTTTTTTTCAATCAGGAAAATTATGTAAATTTGCAGTCTCAATACGTTGAAATATAAGGTTTGTCCTTCACTGGAAGAGAATATTGAAAGTTTTTTTAATAAAAAGTTTTTGGTATTTAAAAATTCATTATATTTGCACACCGAAAATTTGAAAAACAATAAATAAATAATTTTAAATCATGGCAAAGGAAACGTTTAATCGTAACAAACCACACTTGAACATTGGTACTATTGGTCACGTTGACCATGGTAAAACTACTCTTACAGCTGCTATTTCTGCTGTATTAGCTAGCAAAGGTCTTGCTGAGAAAAAAGACTTCTCTGCAATTGACTCTGCTCCAGAAGAAAAAGAAAGAGGTATTACTATCAATACAGCTCACATCGAATACGAAACTGAAAAAAGACACTACGCTCACGTTGACTGTCCAGGTCACGCCGACTATGTTAAGAACATGGTAACTGGTGCTGCTCAGATGGATGGAGCTATCGTTGTATGTGCTGCTACTGACGGTCCAATGCCTCAGACTAGAGAACATATCCTACTTTGCCGTCAGGTAAACGTACCAAGAATCGTTGTTTTCATGAACAAAGTTGACATGGTGGATGATCCAGAATTGTTAGAGCTTGTTGAAATGGAACTTAGAGACTTATTGTCTACTTACGAATTTGACGGAGATAACTCTCCAGTAATTCAAGGTTCTGCATTAGGAGCTCTTACTGCAGCTACTGCATCTCCTGCTAACACTGAAGATAAGTGGTTCAAGAGCGTTGAAGAATTGATGAATGCTGTTGATACTTGGATCGAGCAACCACCAAGAGATACTGAAAAGCCATTCTTGATGCCAATCGAAGATGTATTCTCTATTACAGGTAGAGGTACTGTAGCAACTGGTAGAATCGAGGCTGGTGTTATCAACACTGGAGATCCAGTTGATATCGTAGGTATGGGTGATGAGAAATTAACTTCTACTATTACAGGAGTTGAGATGTTCAGAAAAATCCTAGATAGAGGTGAAGCTGGAGATAACGTAGGTCTATTGTTGAGAGGTATTGAAAAAACTGACATCAAGAGAGGTATGGTTATCGCTAAGAAAGATTCAGTTAAGCCACACAAAAAATTCAAAGCTTCTGTTTATATCCTTTCTAAAGAAGAAGGTGGACGTCACACTCCATTCCACAACAAATACCGTCCTCAGTTCTACGTAAGAACTACTGACGTTACAGGTGAAATCTTCTTACCAGAAGGTGTTGAAATGGTAATGCCAGGAGATAACTTAGAGATCACTGTAGAATTGTTACAGCCAATCGCTCTTAACGTAGGTCTTAGATTTGCGATCAGAGAAGGAGGTAGAACAGTTGGTTCAGGTCAGGTTACTGAAATCTTAGACTAATCATCTTAAAATAAATTAGCTTCCGAAAGGAAACTCTCGGAAGCTTTTATCTACGGGCATCGTCCAATGGTAGGATACCGGTCTCCAAAACCGTTGATCAGGGTTCGAATCCTTGTGCCCGTGCAAATATAAATTATGAGTTCATTTGTCGATTTTTTAAAAGGTTCTTATAACGAATTCAGACATAAAGTTGAATGGCCAAAGTGGGCTGACCTTCAGTCATCTACTATTGTAGTGACTATTGCGACAGTGATTCTGGCATTATTTACCTTTGGAGTTGATGAATTGTTTTCAAAAGCAATCAGCAACATAATAGGAATGCTAATCAACTTGTTCAATTAATTAAAAGTATTTTCCCATAATGAGCGAATTGAAATGGTATGTGCTGAAAGCAATCAGCGGACAGGAAAATAAAGTGAAAAACTATATTGAGACAGAAATCAAGCGTTTAGGGTTTGAGCAGTACGTTACTCAAGTGGTTATTCCTATGGAAAAGGTAATTCAGATTAGAAACGGAAAAAAAGTTCCTAAAGAGAGACCTTACTATCCTGGTTACTTGATGATCGAAGCTGATCTGATGGGGGAAATTCCTCACGTTATTAAAAACATTCCTGGAGTGATATCTTTCTTGAGCTTAACAAAAGGTGGAGATCCTGTTCCTATGAGAAAATCTGAGGTTAACAGAATGTTGGGAAGAATGGATGAACTTTCAGAATTTGCAAGCGATGTTGAAATTCCTTATGTAGTAGGTGAAAACGTTAAAGTAATAGATGGACCTTTCAACGGATTCAATGGTACAGTTGAGAAAATTCTTGAAGATAAAAAGAAAATTGAAGTTTCTGTATTGATCTTCGGTAGAAAAACTCCAATGGAACTAAGCTACATGCAAGTAGAAAAAGTATAATACATACTTATATATAAATAAAAAGACTGCTATTTGCAGTCTTTTTTTTGCCTTAAAATTGGAATATAATATATATTCAGAGATCAGGCTTGGATGATATATTATAGTCCGTAGATTATTTTTTAATTATAAACAATCATAACTTATTCATAATACCAAACGTCTGTTTAAGTAATGATGATTTTTTCTTTCTCTTTTGATTAAGTCTTTTTAAGTTTGTTTATTCCTTAAAATTGTAAATAAAATATAAAATCTTTGTTTAATGCTTCGATATGGCACTTTGATTTACATCATATTTCACCTCTTTGGGATAACCGGTGGTATTGCCTGTCAATAAATAGGTTTTCATAAGTATTTCACTTTTTATGGCATGCTTATTGTAACCTATCAATCCTATAATCCAAAAAACTTTATATTTTTCTTATTTAATGCACTGCTTTTAGCAGTGTCGGATGCTTATATTTTAGCGTAAAAATCCCAATGTGAAAAATTATAATGGATATTAAAAAACACAAACTTTATATAAACACATAACCTCATGACAAAAATTATTTCGATAGTCTTATTACTGGCTACAGTATGGGCTAAGGCACAGGTTGGTATTAATACAACAAAACCTGAAAAGGAATTGACTGTTAATGGTACCATGAAAACATCCGGAATAGTGTTGAAAACACCTATGGAAAAATTGGGAGCTAATGAAAATTATACATTTATCATTAAATCTCCCGCACCTGAAAATAAGATTACAGCTTATAATGACTCTTTTGTTCCCAATTCACCTGCACCGATTAATCTTATTCAGTTTAAGATTACGTGTGATCCTTCGGATAAAGATTGGGTGAATCAATTTGATACAAAAATCAATTCTAATAAATTTCTTGTAGTCATTTCTTCCTTCGGATTTACACAGTCTACCAGAACATATTCTGCAGATTGGGTGACCCCGGTTCCTCAGATCTTTGCTTATCCTACCGCTGGTACCTGGAAGCTAAAGGCCGATTACCAAGGCTTTTCACCCGATGCATCTCTTCCCACCGGAGTATGGACACTCAATTTGTTAGTTTTTGATAGATCTTATGCTAAAGATTTTAATTCTACTCAGGATCTTAAAGCTTCAACAACCGGTGCTGCCACCGCTCCATTAATTCAATAAAACAAACACTATATGAAAAATATTATTGCAATCTTCTTGATAGTTTTTGCTTCTTCAGGTATTAAAGCTCAGGTTGGAATTAATACTACAAGTCCTAAAGGTACTTTGGATGTAGTAGGAGAAACATTAGTTGAATCATACCTGATCGATACAGAAAATTCAAAAGCAGGTGGTAATTATCTTCTTATTACACGTTCGAAAGATACTTCTCCTGTGGGTAAAGTGAAATTGTTGGATATTTCACTTCGTAATGTAGCACCTGTAAACATTTATAATGTAATTCTGAAAAATGTTAAACAGGATGAAGTTGTTAATTTAAACACAGGTTTGGATACCAGTAAATATGTAGTAGCCATTACCGGAGCTGTGTTTACAGCTGCCGTATCTGCAGCGAATACATCAACAAATCCTAAATCTTACGGCTCTTATTCTACAGAAATAACCCAGATTGCAAGTGGAGGTAAAAATTACCATGCTATCAATCTTAGTTTTAAAGGAGCAGGTACAGTTTCATCACAAAATGGGACATGGACATTTACATTGAATGTTTTTGAAAGATCATTAGTAAAAGACTGGGGTACATTTAACGGATCTGTTTCAGCATCTGCTTCTCCGGGTTATTCGGGAGTTTCAACCAATACGCCTCTTGGGCTTCAATAAAAAAACATATGAAAAGAAAAATTTATATCATAATGATCATGAGTCTGGGGCTATTTTTGAATGCCCAGAAAGGAAAAGTCGGAATCAATACCTCTAATCCTGTAGAGACACTTGACGTTAACGGAAAAACCTATACGAACTCGTTATATCTTAGAAATCCTGGTGAACCCACTATGACAGGTGGTAGTTTTCTGGCCACCTCTGAAAATGCCATTCAATTATATGATCCTACATTGGAAAGCAGTGGGTTATTTAATTATCTTAAGCTTTCTCTTACGGGGGTGTCCGGTCTAGGTATTACAGATTATGATACCAAGATCGATGCAAACAACTTTTTGGTAGTTCTTCACAATTATTCTTTTAAACTTAACGATGGTACTACTAATGTTATGTTGGATTATGGGGATAATGGAGTGAATGATAACAAGCAGGGGTCTCCGGATGTTGTGGCGTTCAAGAGCAATGGAACTTGGCACATAAGAGCAAGGTTTTCGGATAGTAGAATGGTTGCTACCAATGCTAACCCCCCATCCAGAGTTTATAATAATTTTACGGTTGATCTTTACCTGATGGCATACAAAAGGCTGATCACAAAACATAATATCGCTGATGTCAATGCTGACCTTGGAGGAACTGACGGTTCCGCACAAACAATAAATAAACCATCCGGATTTTAAAAACACATTCTCACTATAAAAGGACAAGGCCATTAAGTATAATGGCCTTTTTTATTTCATTGCATTTGAAAAGAATATACTATTACAGTTGCAGTATATGATAAGGATTTTATTAAAAACCAACGGATCGTTATGATAAAATCAGGATACGTAAGAAAGAATAAAAAAGTATTTTCCTTTCTTTTTGATAGAACGCTTTCAACGGTATCGAGCTGAAAAATATGAGATTATATTCCTGATATTTTTTTTAAAACTTTTTAAAAATCAGCGTTATCCGTTTGTAGATTCAAAAATATTTTATACTTTTGCAGTCCAAAAAGTAGGTTTATTGTTATGTGAGTGCATAACCTGCTGAATAATAAATGCTTCCAAACTCATTAATTATTCAAATTTAAAAAACAAACAATGGCTAAGAAAGTCTTTAAAATGGTAAAGCTTCAGGTGAAAGGTGGCGCGGCTAACCCTTCTCCACCAGTAGGTCCAGCATTGGGTTCTGCAGGTGTGAACATCATGGAGTTTTGTAAGCAATTTAACGGAAGAACCCAAGATAAGCCAGGGCAAGTTTTACCTGTAGTAATTACAGTATACGAAGACAAATCTTTTGAATTCGTTATTAAAACTCCACCTGCAGCGATCCAGTTAATGGATGCAGCTAAAATCAAGGGAGGTTCTGGTGAACCAAACAGAAACAAAGTAGGTTCTGTATCTTGGGATCAGGTGAAGAAAATCGCTGAGGATAAAATGGCTGACCTTAACTGCTTTACAATGGATTCTGCAGTTTCTATGGTTGCAGGTACTGCTAGATCTATGGGATTAAGAGTAACAGGAACTAAACCAACTTTTAACGCTTAAAACTATTAGAAATGGCAAAATTGACTAAAAAGCAAAAGGAAGCTTTAAGCAAAGTAGAAAAAGGAAGAATCTATAATCTTGAAGAAGGTTCAGCTCTTGTAAAAGAAGTGAACACTACAAAATTTGATGCTTCTGTAGATATCGCTGTAAGATTAGGTGTAGACCCAAGAAAAGCAAACCAAATGGTAAGAGGTGTAGTATCTCTTCCTCACGGTACTGGTAAAGATGTTAAAGTTTTGGCTTTAGTAACTCCAGATAAAGAAGCAGAAGCTAAAGCTGCTGGTGCTGACTATGTAGGTCTTGACGAATACTTGCAAAAAATCAAAGAAGGTTGGACAGATGTTGACGTTATCGTTACTATGCCGGCTGTAATGGGTAAATTAGGTCCATTAGGTAGAGTATTAGGTCCAAGAGGTTTAATGCCAAACCCTAAATCAGGTACTGTAACAATGGAAATTGGTAAAGCAGTAGCTGAAGTGAAAGCAGGTAAAATTGATTTCAAAGTTGATAAGTATGGGATCATCCATGCTGGTATCGGTAAAGTATCTTTCGATGCTGCCAAGATCAAAGAAAATGCTCAGGAGCTTATCCAGACATTGATCAAAATGAAACCAACTGCTGCTAAAGGAACTTATGTGAAGAGCATCTATTTGTCTTCTACTATGAGCCCAGGTATTGCAATTGATACTAAATCTGTTAACTAATATTTAATCCTAAGACAATGACAAAAGACCAAAAAGTTGTAGCAATACAAGAGATCAAAGACTTGCTTCAGGATGCAAAAGTAGTATACGTAGCAGATCTAGAAGGTTTGAACGCTGCTAAATCTTCAGATTTCAGAAGACAAGCTTTCAAACAAAATATCAAAGTAAAAGTTGTAAAAAATACACTTTTACAAAAAGCAATGGAGCAAATTGATGGAGTAGATTTCTCTGAAATGTTTGACACTTTCAAAGGAAACTCTGCTTTAATGATTGCTGATACAGCAAATGCTCCTGCAAAATTAATCAAAGATTTCAGAAAGAAAGAAGAGAAGCCGGCTTTGAAGTCTGCTTTTGTACAGGAAACTTTCTATGTTGGTGACAACAACCTTGATACCCTAGTAAGCATCAAGTCTAGAGAAGAAATGATCGGTGAAATCATCGGATTACTTCAGTCTCCAATCCAAAGAGTTGTTTCTGCTCTTCAAAACAAATCTGAAACTGTAGAAGCTCAGGCTGAAGAAGCTGCTCCTGCAGTAGAAGAAACTCCTGCTGCTGAAGCTCCTGAAGCTCCTGCTGCAGAAAGCACTGACGAAACGCCAGCTGCTGAATAATTACACTCAAAAAATTAAATAAATAATCAACAAAAACATTACAACAATGTCAGATTTAAAAAATTTAGCTGAAACGCTAGTAAACCTAACTGTAAAAGACGTAAACGAATTAGCTACTATCCTTAAGGATGAGTACGGAATTGAGCCGGCTGCTGCTGCTGTAGTTGTTGCTGCAGGTGGTGCAGGTGAAGCTGCTGAAGAAAAGACTGAATTCGACGTAATTCTTAAGTCTGCAGGTGCTTCTAAATTAGCTATCGTTAAATTAGTAAAAGATTTAACTGGTGCTGGTCTTAAAGAAGCTAAAGATATCGTAGACGGTGCTCCTGCTCCAATCAAGCAAGGTGTATCTAAAGACGAAGCTGAAGCTCTTAAGAAGCAATTAGAAGAAGCTGGTGCTGAAGTAGAATTGAAATAATTTCAATTATATTGATACATATAAGAGCCCGGGCCATTGGCCCGGGCTTTTTCGTAGTTGCAAATAGTGTAAATAATAGCTCTTATCAATATCTGGTATTCTTTTGTTAACTTCATTTATTATTTTTTTACTATTCTATTTTATTTACAAGCTAAAATTTCGTAAAAATGTTAATTTATAATAAAAAAGTATAAACTTATAACTTAAAATTGAATAATGTTAATTTAATGATAATATTTTATGTATTATTTTTATTATAAAATAAAATTTCTTTTTTTTGTTAAATTATATTTTAAAATTTGTTAATGATGAAAGAAAGATTATTATTATCAGTTATTTTTTTGGCTATTTCTGTTTTTTGCAATAGCCAGATAGGGATTAATACGGATGTGCCTTATTCTACTTTAGAGGTGATGGCAAAAAATTCTGTAGGAGCTTCTGCCGAGGTTGATGGTCTTTTGATTCCTAGAGTGGATCGACAAAGAGCGCAATCGATGATTGATATACCAGTGTCAACGCTAATCTATATTAATAATGTATCAACAGGTACACAGAACGGAACAACAATAAATGTTGATAATGAAGGATTTTATTATTTTAATGGTGTGACATGGCTTAAATTATTAGAGCATGCTCAGGGAATTCCACGGCAAGTTTTAAGTGTCAATGTTTCCGGAAGTCAGAATATTGGAAATACTCCTGGCGGAGTTACTGCTGAATTCACCATAAAGAATATTGATATTTTTAATGGATGGGGAAACAATATCTATACTGTGCCTAATAATCAAAAAGGCATTTATGTAGTTAATGGACAGACGGCTAACTATCATGATGTAGGAGGTAGCCGCTGGTTTGTGATCTCAGATTTGCTTAAAAGTACTGATGATGGCAATAGCTGGACTACAATTATATCGAATACTAGCGCAAATAATGAATATGGTGATGTTGAAAATGGTAATACATTGTTTTGGACAGGGGAATTAAGCGGAGGTGACAAATTAAAAGTACGATTTAGATGCGATTCAAGTACTAGTAATATTGTTGCTCTAGGCGGGTTGTCTATTACTAAGCTTTAGCTTAATTGATATTGTAAATATAAAAGCTGGTGCTGAAGTAGAATTGAAATAATTTCAATTATATTGATACATACAAGAGCCCGGGCCAATGGCCCGGGCTTTCTTTTTATTTATAACCCTGTAAAAGCGGGAGAGCATCTAATGATTACAACCAAGGAAGAAGGTGCTTATAGCTTGTTTTCAGCTGGTGGTCAACCGATCAGCAAAGGTAAATTGACAGGAAAACTTGGTATTGATACTTCTTCGTTACCAACAGGAGTATACATCATTAAGGTAGAAACTCAGTCAACGATTACCTCTTATAAGGTTATTGTAAAATAGCTGTAAGGTAATTGGGTGTTTCAAGGGCTGTCGAAAATAGACAGCCCTCTTTCTATAAAAGTCTCAAAATGAGATTATTTTATTTGCAATTGTGGATAACTTTTTGTATCTTTGCCCCTCTTTTGGCGCGAAAAATTGTTTGTAAATTTATAATATACTGAAAATCAACTCTTTCATTGTGTAAGCATGGAAGGGATTTACTGTTTATATATATTGCGGTAATTCTGCCTCAAAAGTAATAAAAATATTTTGCATTACGCTGTGAAAAGATATACCAGTGTTGCAGTTAGGAATCAGACTCTAAGAATAAAGAACAAAGAATAAAGACTATTTCTGATAGCGCCAAATATCTCAAGTCTTTTCTCTTTATTTCTTTTCTCTTTTTTCGCTTCCTGATATTTTTTAATGAATCAAAATATTTTTTAACCCTTTCTTAAAAGTTTTATGAGTAAAACAAAATCAACAACTCAAGGAAATCCGAGAATTAATTTCTCATCAGCGAAAGGAAAAATTATTACTCCTGACTTTTTGGACATCCAAATCGAGTCTTTCAGAGAATTTTTCCAGCTTGATACACTTCCTGAAGCCAGAAAGACAGAAGCTCTTTACAAGACTTTCCAGGAGAATTTCCCAATTACGGATTCAAGAAACCAATTCGTATTAGAATTCTTAGACTATCTGGTTGATTCTCCACGTTATTCAATCGATGAGTGTGTGGAAAGAGGACTTACTTATTCAGTTCCTCTAAAAGCAAGACTTAAACTGTACTGTACTGACCCGGAACATGAAGATTTCCAGACGGTGGTTCAGGATGTATATTTAGGTCCGGTTCCTTACATGACGCCAAGTGGATCTTTCATCATCAACGGTGCTGAGAGAGTTATCGTTACGCAGCTTCACCGTTCACCTGGTGTATTCTTCGGACAGACTTACCACGCCAACGGAACCAAACTGTACTATTCAAGAATTATCCCTTTCAAAGGATCTTGGATGGAATTTACAACCGATATCAACAGCGTTATGTACGCGTATATCGACCGTAAGAAAAAGTTACCATTAACAACTTTATTAAGAGCTATCGGTTACGAATCTGATAAGGATATCCTTCAGATCTTCGACCTTGCTGAAGAAGTGAAAGTTTCTAAAGCAGCACTTAAAAAGGTAGAAGGGAGAACTTTGGCTGCGAGAGTATTGAACACATGGTTCGAAGATTTCGTAGACGAAGATACAGGTGAAGTAGTTTCTATCGAAAGAAACGAGATCATCCTTGATAGAGAAACAATCCTTGAAAAAGAACATTTAGATCTTATCCTGGACGCTGGTGTGAAATCAATCCTGATCCACAAAGAAAACAGCAACGAATTCTCTATCATCCAGAATACATTACAAAAAGACCCTACTAACTCTGAAAAAGAAGCAGTAGAGTACATCTATCGTCAGTTAAGAAACGCAGATCCGCCAGATGAGGAAACTGCAAGAGGAATCATTGAAAAATTATTCTTCTCTGAGCAGAGATACTCTTTAGGTGAAGTTGGACGTTACAGACTAAACAAAAAATTAGGTCTTAATATCCCTACTACAACTGAAGTTCTTACAAAAGAAGATATCATTGCGATCGTAAGACACTTAATTGAGCTTGTAAACTCTAAAGCGGAGGTGGATGACATCGACCACTTATCAAACAGAAGAATTAAAACTGTTGGTGAGCAATTAGCAGGACAGTTTGGGGTAGGTCTTTCAAGAATTGCAAGAACAATCAAGGAGAGAATGAACGTTAGAGATAACGAAATCTTTACTCCACTTGACCTTGTTAATGCCAAGACTTTAACATCTGTAATCAACTCATTCTTTGGTACCAACCAGCTATCTCAGTTTATGGACCAGACCAACCCGCTATCAGAAATCACGCACAAGCGTAGACTTTCTGCACTAGGGCCTGGTGGTTTATCAAGAGAAAGAGCAGGTTTCGAGGTTCGTGACGTTCACCATACTCACTATGGAAGAATTTGTCCGATTGAAACTCCGGAAGGACCAAACATCGGTTTGATTTCATCGTTAGGTATCTATGCTAAGATCAACAGACTTGGTTTCATCGAAACTCCATATAGAAAAGTAGAAGAAGGTAAGATTAATCTTAATGCCGATCCTATTTATCTTAATGCTGAAGACGAAGAAGACAAAGTAATTGCTCAGGCAAACGTTGAGTTGAGCGATAACGGAGACTTCTTAACAGACAGAATTATTGCGAGACTGGATGGTGACTACCCGGTAGTTGAGCCAGCTCAGGTTAACCTTATCGACGTTGCACCAAACCAGATTTCTGGTATTTCCGCTTCATTAATTCCATTCCTGGAGCATGATGATGCGAACCGTGCATTGATGGGATCCAACATGATGCGTCAGGCTGTTCCTCTATTGAAGCCACAGGCTCCAATCGTTGGTACAGGGCTTGAGCAACAAGTTGCAAGAGATTCAAGAATCTTAATCAACGCTGAAGGTACAGGTACTGTAGAGTACGTAGATGCTGACAGAATTGTTATTAAGTACGAAAGAAGCGAAGACGAAGATTTAGTACAATTTGAGTCTGCTACTAAAACATACAACCTTACTAAGTTTAGAAAAACTAACCAGAGTACAACCATTACCCTAAGACCAAACGTAAGAGTAGGTGATGTAGTGGAAAAAGGACAGGTGCTTTGTGACGGTTATGCTACTGAAAAAGGAGAATTGGCTCTTGGTAGAAACTTAGTAGTAGCGTTCATGCCTTGGAAAGGATACAACTTCGAGGATGCCATCGTAATCAACGAAAAAGTTGTACGTGAAGACTGGTTTACTTCAATCCACGTGGATGAGTACTCTCTGGAAGTTCGTGATACTAAATTAGGTATGGAAGAACTTACCGCAGATATTCCAAACGTATCTGAAGAAGCTACCAAAGATCTTGACGAGAACGGTATGATCAGAATCGGTGCTGAAGTGAAGCCTGGAGATATCATGATTGGTAAAATTACTCCAAAAGGTGAATCTGACCCGACTCCTGAAGAAAAACTTCTTAGAGCAATCTTCGGTGATAAAGCTGGTGATGTAAAAGATGCATCATTAAAAGCAGATTCTTCATTAAGAGGAGTTGTTATCAACAAGAAATTGTTCTCAAGAAACATCAAAGACAAAAAGAAAAGAACTGAAGAAAAACTTAGACTTGAAGAAATTGAAAACACTTACAAGGCTAAATTTGATGAGTTAAGAAATACTTTAATTGAAAAATTAAACACCCTGGTAAGCGGTAAAACTTCCCAAGGGGTACAAAACGACCTTGACGAAGAAATTATCGGTAAAGGCGTGAAGTTCACTCACAAATTATTGACTTCAGTAGAAGATTATGTAAATGTTAGCGGTGCAGACTGGACAGTGGATGCTGACAAAAATGAATTGATCAAACAATTGATTCACAATTACAAAATCAAATATAACGACATCCAGGGAGTTAAAAACCGTGAGAAATTCGCTATTTCAATCGGAGATGAGCTTCCAGCCGGTATCATGAAGCTTGCTAAAGTTTACATCGCTAAGAAACGTAAACTGAACGTAGGAGATAAAATGGCAGGACGTCACGGTAACAAAGGTATCGTATCAAGAATCGTTCGTGAAGAAGATATGCCGTTCTTAGAAGATGGAACACCGGTAGATATCGTATTGAATCCACTAGGGGTACCTTCTCGTATGAACATCGGTCAGATCTACGAAACAGTTCTTGGATGGGCTGGTCAGAAACTGGGAATGAAGTTCGCTACACCGATCTTCGACGGAGCTAGCTTAGATCAGATTACTGAATACACAGAAAAAGCAGGGTTACCTAAATTCGGTCACACTTACCTTTATGATGGGGGTACCGGAGAAAGATTTACGCAGGCTGCAACAGTAGGTGTTATTTACATGCTGAAACTAGGACACATGGTTGATGACAAAATGCACGCACGTTCTATCGGTCCTTACTCATTGATTACTCAGCAGCCGTTAGGAGGTAAAGCTCAGTTCGGAGGTCAGAGATTCGGAGAGATGGAGGTTTGGGCACTTGAAGCATTCGGTGCATCAAATATCCTTAGAGAGATCTTAACAGTGAAGTCGGATGACGTTATTGGTAGAGCAAAAACTTATGAAGCAATTGCAAAAGGTGAATCTATGCCTGAACCAGGTATTCCGGAATCATTCAATGTATTACTTCACGAGTTGCAAGGTCTTGGATTAGACGTAAGATTGGAGGAATAAATTAAATCTTTTAATGAGAACAAACTTTAATTATAATCATTTTTGAAAGTATAATGTTTCAGAATTTAGGCAAAACAGAAAAATATGGATATTGGCTTTTCGCCATACCAGCCTTGTTTTTCTTGTTGAGTCCAGCTAAGTTTCCTGCTGATGACGGGTTCTTTTACCCTCAGATAGCCAACAATTTTGTGAACGGAGCAGGCTTTACATTCAATGACATTTATACTACAAATGGTTTTCATCCCTTGTGGATGTTAGTATGTATCATTGCAGATTTCATAATTGCAATTCCAAAACAGGAAATGATTTATGTGCTGTGGCTGATACAGGTAATATTGTTCTTTTTAAGTATAAAATATCTGCAGCCTTTGTTTAAAGACGGAGGGATTGGGAAAATAGCAGGAGTCGGATTTTTGGTGTTGGTCTTTTTCTCAGTCGGTACCTTGTATTTAACAGAGGCGCACCTTAATTTATTTTGCACGGCATTACTGCTCAACTTGCTTATAAAAGGCAGATCAGTAAACGGATGGCTTCTGGGACTGGCAACCAGTATGGTGTTTTTATCCCGGTTAGACAATGCTTTAGTCCTTGCTTTTTTAGGATTATACTGTTTATCCGGTGATACAAGGCCCAAAACAGGAGACCTGGTAAAAGCTGCAGGTGTATGTATTGCCCTTATGGGTGGATACTTACTGTATAATAAATTTGAATTTGGAAATATAGTTCCGATAAGCGGGAGAATAAAATCTAGTTTTCCCTATGCCGAAGGTTCTGTTTTTGGGAATCTTTGGGGAACCATCTTCCTAGCTTCAAATTTGGGATATGCATTATTGCTTTCCTTTACGAAGGTTGATTTTAGAAAATTAAAATTATACTTCGTTGCCGGGGCTATAGTACAGTTATTATATAACCTGTATTTTCAGTCACAGATAGGACAGTGGTATTTCGTCATGCAGATGTTGGCTGTAGCTCTAATGCTGAATGATATAGTAAATGTATTTTTACTGAAGTTGCGTATTAAGCAAGGTAAAATAGCAACAGGAGTTCTGTTGTTGGGAAGTACGGTCTTTTTGAGTTCAATTTCTTATGTAAAGGCTAATACCAATATAAGTTTAGGCTACAATGCAGCAGGAGGTAATGAAGAGATTGAAGAAGTCAGAAAAGATAAAGTACAAAGTATTGCAGAAGATCTGAAAAAAAATCTTCCCGCAGATTCAAGGATTTTTACCTACGATATGCCTGGGAAATTAGCATTTTATTCAGATCTGCAAATCATCCCTGCGGATGGTTTGGTGGCAGATAAAAGCTTTTTTGAGAAGATGGCATCGATGCCTTTTGAAAAGTTCCTGAAGGAAGAAAATATTGAATATGTTGTATTGCCATCAGGATTTCAGAAAAAAGGAACGATAACATTTATAGGAATTGAAGCTGTGCATAAAAATGATACTGTTTCTTATATAGCAAGAAGCAGCTTTCTGAAAAAGAATGTTAGCGCAATAGATTTAAAGGATTTTAATCTTGTTAAAACTTATGCCAACCCTCTTAAAGTATGGCAGCCGGATTATGACAATGTTATATTGCTACAACTTAAAAAAAGACAATAGACAACTAAAGTTTGATCTTTTGATGCTTGTTAAGTATTCAGACCGGGCAAAATGATTGACCCGTTTGAAACTAAGAAAAAATATTAAAATAAAAGATTTAGAAATAAAGAATAAAACATTTTTTATGTCAAATAAAAATAAAACAAGTAGATTTAATAAAATAACCATCGGTTTAGCTTCACCGGAGTCTATCTTACAGGACTCAAGAGGGGAGGTTTTAAAACCGGAAACTATTAACTACAGAACTCACAAGCCTGAAAGAGACGGGCTATTCTGTGAGAAAATCTTTGGTCCTGTAAAGGATTACGAATGTGCTTGTGGTAAATATAAGAGAATTCGTTATAAAGGTATCGTTTGCGACCGTTGTGGGGTAGAAGTTACTGAGAAAAAAGTAAGAAGAGAAAGAATCGGTCACATTGGATTGGTTGTTCCTATTGCTCACATCTGGTACTTCCGTTCGTTACCAAATAAAATAGGATACCTTTTAGGAATTCCTTCTAAGAAATTAGATATGATCATCTACTACGAAAGATATGTAGTGATCCAGCAAGGTATTGCTAAGAAATTAGACGGTTCCGATTTTGAAAATATGGAGTTCCTTACAGAAGAAGAGTACCTTGATATCATGGAAACCCTTCCTGTAGAAAACCAGTATCTTGATGATTCCGATCCAAACAAATTCATCGCCAGAATGGGTGCTGAAGCTGTAGAAGATCTGTTAAAAAGAATCGATCTTGATGCATTATCTTTCGACTTGAGACATAAAGCTCACAACGAAGGTTCTAAACAAAGAAGAACAGAAGCTCTTAAGAGACTGAACGTTGTAGAAGCATTGAGAGGTGCTAATACAAGAATGATCAACAGACCGGAGTGGATGATCATGCGTGTACTTCCTGTGATCCCACCAGAACTAAGACCATTGGTTCCATTGGATGGAGGACGTTTCGCGACTTCTGACTTAAATGACCTTTATAGAAGAGTTATCATCAGAAATAACCGTTTAAAGAGATTATTGGAGATTAAAGCTCCTGAAGTAATCTTAAGAAACGAGAAGCGTATGCTTCAGGAATCAGTAGATTCTTTATTCGATAACACAAGAAAATCTTCTGCTGTAAAATCTGAATCAAACAGACCATTGAAATCACTTTCTGATTCATTGAAAGGTAAGCAAGGTCGTTTCCGTCAGAACTTACTAGGGAAAAGGGTAGATTACTCTGCGCGTTCCGTAATTGTTGTAGGTCCAAACCTACAGCTTCACGAATGTGGTATTCCTAAAGATATGGCAGCTGAACTTTACAAACCGTTCATCATTAGAAAACTAATCGAAAGAGGTATTGTAAAAACAGTAAAATCTGCAAAGAGAATTATCGATAGAAAAGAGCCGGTAGTGTACGATATCCTTGAAAACGTGATGAAAGGTCACCCTGTTCTGTTGAACAGAGCACCTACCCTTCACAGACTGGGTATCCAGGCTTTCCAACCTAAGATGATCGAAGGTAAGGCAATCCAGCTACACCCGTTAGTAACTACAGCATTCAACGCCGATTTCGATGGTGACCAGATGGCGGTACACTTACCGTTAGGACCAGAGGCGATCCTTGAAGCTCAGTTATTGATGTTAGGTTCTCAAAACATTTTGAACCCTGCCAACGGTTCTCCGATTACGGTACCATCTCAGGACATGGTTCTTGGTCTTTATTTCATGACTAAAGAATTAAGCTCTACCGAGACAATGAAAGTAAAAGGAGAAGGTCTTGCATTCTATTCTCCGGAAGAAGCAGAAATCGCTTACGCTGAAGGTAGAGTATCATTAAATGCTAAAGTAAGATGTAGACTACCAGTTAAAGAAAACGGAGAAATCGTAACAAAACTGATCGAAACTTCTGTTGGTAGAATCTTATTCAACCAGATCGTACCTAAGCAGGTAGGATATATCAATGAACTTCTTACCAAGAAATCATTGAGAAACGTTATCGGTAAGATCCTTGCTGATACTGATTTCCCTACTACTGTGAAGTTCCTTGATGCAATGAAAGACCTGGGGTATTCAAACGCATTCAAAGGAGGTCTTTCTTTCTCACTTGGGGATATTGTAGTTCCTGTTGAGAAAAAGCAGATGATCGCAAGTTCAATTGAAACTGTAGACGAAATTAGAGCCAACTATAACATGGGTCTTATTACCGATACAGAACGTTATAACCAGGTAATCGACGTTTGGACAAATACCAACGCAGGATTAACTGAAATGATCATGAGCAGAATGAAAACTGACCAAGGTGGTTTCAACTCTGTATACATGATGCTTGACTCTGGAGCGAGGGGTTCTAAAGAACAGATCCGTCAGTTATCAGGGATGAGAGGTTTGATGGCAAAACCGCAAAAAGCCGGTTCTACCGGAGCGGAGATCATCGAAAACCCGATCCTTGCCAACTTTAAAGAAGGTCTTTCGATTCTAGAATACTTTATCTCTACCCACGGTGCACGTAAAGGTCTTGCGGATACCGCTCTTAAGACTGCCGATGCAGGTTACTTAACGAGAAGATTGGTAGACGTTGCACAGGACGTTATCGTTACAGAAGACGACTGTGGAACTTTAAGAGGTACAGAAGTTACTGCACTTAAGAAAAATGATGAGATCGTTGAAAGAATCTCTGAAAGAATCTTAGGTAGAGTATCTCTTCACAATATCTATGACCCTGAAACTGACGAGCTGATTGCTCATGCAGATCAGGTGATCATCGAAGAATTAGCGAAGAAAATTGAAGAAGCAGGTTTAGAAGCGGTGGAAGTACGTTCTCCGTTAACTTGTGAAGCTAAGAAAGGTATCTGTGCGAAATGTTACGGTAGAAACCTGGCAACAGGTAAAGTAATCCATATGGGTGAAGCGGTAGGTGTAATTGCAGCACAATCAATTGGGGAACCTGGTACTCAGCTTACGTTGAGAACCTTCCACCAAGGGGGTACTGCAGGAAACGTATCAGAAAACCCATCCATCGTTGCAAGAAGAGATGGTATCGTTGAAATGGATGAAGTAAGAACAATTACTTCGGAAGATGAAAACGGTAATACTGCTGAAGTTGTAGTGTCTCGTTCAACAGAATTCAGATTAGTTGCTGATAATGAGTTCAGAACTCCATTAATGGTAGCTAACGTACCTTATGGATCTATATTATCTGTAAAACCAGGTGATAAAGTGAAAAAAGGTGATACAATCTGTAGATGGGATCCGTATAACGCCGTAATTATTGCTGAAACTTCAGGTAAGGTAGAATACGAGGATATCATCCAGGGTATTTCATTCCAACTTGAAATTGACGAACAAACAGGATTCGAAGAGAAAGTAATCTCTGAATCTAGAAATAAGAAAGCCGTACCTACCCTGAAGGTGGTAGACTCTAAAGGAGTTGAGCAAAAAGCTTACAACTTACCGGTAGGAGCCCACTTAATGGTAAACGATGGTGAGAAAATTAAGGCTGGTAAAGTCTTGATCAAGATCCCGAGAAAATCTGCAAAAGCAGGGGATATCACCGGAGGTCTTCCGAGAGTTACCGAATTATTCGAAGCAAGAAACCCTTCAAACCCAGCGGTTGTTACTGAAATCGATGGGGTAGTTTCTTACGGAAAAATTAAGAGAGGTAACCGTGAACTTATTGTTGAGGCTAAAACAGGTGAAAGAAAAATTTACTTAGTAAAACTTTCCAACCAGATCTTGGTTCAGGAAAATGACTTCGTAAGAGCAGGTTCTCCGCTTTCTGACGGTTCTATTACACCGGAAGATATCTTAAGAATTAAAGGTCCAACAGCCGTTCAGGAATACTTAGTAAATGAAATTCAGGAAGTTTACCGTCTGCAAGGGGTAAAAATCGACGATAAGCACTTCGAAATCATCGTAAGACAGATGATGACTAAAGTTTCTATCGTGGACGGAGGTGATACTCAATTCCTTGAAGGTGCTCTTGAACATAAATATGACTTCCTTGAAGAAAACAACAGAGTATTCGGTCTTAAAGTAGTAGTAGATGCTGGTGATTCCAAAGAATTCAGACCAGGTCAGATGATTACTGCAAGAGAATTAAGAGACGAAAACTCTAAGTTGAGACGTGAAGATCAGGCTTTAGTTGAAGTAAGAGACGCTTTACCTGCTACAGCAACACCTGTATTGCAAGGTATTACAAGAGCAGCTCTTCAGACGAAGTCATTCATGTCTGCAGCATCGTTCCAGGAAACAACTAAAGTTCTTAACGAAGCAGCAGTGGCTGGTAAAGTTGACTCTCTTGGTGGTCTTAAAGAAAACGTAATTGTAGGTCACAGAATTCCTGCAGGTACAGGTCTTAAAGAGTACCAGAATGTTATCGTAGGTTCTAAGAAAGAATTCGAAGACCTTAACTAAAATTAATGATTTGAAATTTGGGATGTGAAATTATTTTTATATTTTCACAATCTCAAATTTCGAATTTTAAAAACATAATTTATAACAATGGACAACAATCAAAATCCACAAGACGGGAACATCAACATCGAATTAAACGAAATGGTAGCTGCTGGTATCTATGCTAACCTTGCTTTAGTAAACCACTCTCCATCTGAGTTTGTAGTAGACTTTATTCAGTTGATGCCAGGTGTTCAGCAGGCTAAAGTAAGATCAAGAGTTATTCTTGCTCCACTTCACGCAAAAAGAGTATTAAGCGCTCTTCAGCAGAACATCGCTAATTACGAGCAGCAGTTCGGAGAAATTAAAGAAGTTGAGCCTTTCGTATTAGGTGGAAACAACGTACAAGCGTAAGATTTCTTTTACAATACAATAGAATGCCCCGGTTTTTACCGGGGCATTTTTTATTCAGATTTTCCATTTCAATTGTAATGACCTTTTTAAAATATTTATTTTTATATTTTTTTAATAATTAGTCATTTTTTTTTGTATTTAAGATACTTGTATTAAATATTTTTAATTAAATTAAAAAATATGATAGAGATATATCAATTTTATATCTTTGTTTTTAGAAAAAGTAGAAAATAGAAAATATGTTGAATAATAAATTTGTTGTCAATAAATTTGGCTTTTTAGGTCCTGACTTCTTACCAGAACTGGAGAAACATGCCGTGATGATTGATATAAAGGCAAAGACAGAAATTATAAGAGAAGGACAAAAAAATAAGTATGTACCCTTTCTCACCAAAGGCTCTATTAAAGTTTTTACCCTGAATGACGGACGGGAACTCGTATACTATTTCATTAAAACCAATGACAGCTGTCTGATGACCTTCTCCTCCATATTTACAGACTATATAAGCAGGGTATATGCTATTGCTGAAGAAGATTCCGAAGCCTTACTGATTCCCGTTTCCGTAATGCATGACTGGTTGATCAGGTTCCCTGAAATCAATAAACTATTCTACAGGGAATACGACAGACGTTTTTCGGAAGTAATGAATATGGTGAATGATGCTGTTTTCCACAGATTGGATAAAAGAGTCCTGAATTATATTAAACAACAGATAATAACTACAGGAAACAATCCCATTAAGATTACCCATCGCGAAATTGCCAACAGCCTCGGGACTTCCAGAGAAGTGGTAAGCAGAGTTTTGAAAAAAATTGAAAATGAAGGAGAAATTTTTCAAACTAAAGAAGGCTTAAAACTGCCTGTAAATGAAAATGTTAGATTGATCTAATTTATATTGTTTTAAAAGTTTTTCTTTTACGATTGATAAAAACGATTCCCTTGGTGACTTTTATCACATATTTTTGAATTGATAACTTGATAAGTTTGTTATATCATAATTTAAATTTAATTCAAATTGTATATGACAAGAGCTTTCTTATTTTTGTCAGTATTTTTATCAGGTTTTACCTTTGCACAGGAAGATCTGCTGAAAGATATTGATACCATTAGCACCACTACCGATACTTCTCAACCCGCCTTTAAAGCATTACAGATCGTTACCGGACAATCTACGAAACTAGCCGCAAAAAAGAATGGTATATCGTAGTAGCACACCGTTTCGGTGACATAAGTACAGGGTTTAAAAATTTCTTCGGGTTGGATAATGCCTCTACAAAATTAGGCGTTATCTATGGTATCAGCGATGCCGTATCCGTAAGTTTATCCCGGGAAACCAATATGAAAACTTTTGAAGGGGCTGTAAAATACAGGCTGATAAAGCAAAATGAAAACTTCCCTGTGGATATTGTCGGATACAACGTAATAGGTACCAATACAGAACTCGACAAGGATACCTATCCCCATCTTACATTCAGTGACAGACTTTCTTATCTTACACAGGCTTTGATTTCCCGAAGATTTAATGATAAGCTTTCAGTACAGCTCACGCCGTCATATATTCACAAAAATCTTTACAATCAGAATATTGAAGACAAAAATCAATTTCTGGCAGGACTTGGCGGACGTTATAAAATATCAAAAAGAGTTTCTGTTAATGCAGAATATTTTGTGAATTTCGATAATCACAGTTTCTATAAAAACCCACTATCATTAGGATTGGATATAGAGACCGGGGGACATGTTTTCCAGCTTTTATTTACCAATTCCCAGATCAATTCAGACATTGGATATCTGACCAATGCATCCGGCAACTGGGGAAAGGGACATATTTTCTTTGGGTTTAATCTTTACAGAGTTTTTTAATATGAAAAAGTTAGTATACCTATTGATTATATCGTCAACAATGACCATAGTCGCTTGCGAAAGCAGAACCTATGAAGAGATTTCAGACAATACTCCTATAACAGTCCCGGTCAATTATACAGCCGATGTAAAACCGATTATGGATAACAGCTGTATGGGGTGTCATGGTGCAGGTGCTTTTAAACCTTTTGCCACTTACGACCAGGTGAAAAATAATATAGACGGCATCCTTGACCGCATCCAAAGACCGAACGGAGATCCGCTGAAAATGCCCAAAGGAGGCTCGCTATCTGCCACACAAATCAATATTTTCATCAAATGGAAAGCGGATGGATTAACTGAAAATTAAAAATATTTGATATGAAAAAATTAATATTAATCAGCGTTTCACTGCTTTTTGCCAGCTACGCTTCAGCTCAAAAATACAGTTCTAAAACCGGTAAAGTGACATTTGAAGCTTCCGTACCTTTATTTGATGATATTCATGCACAGGATGATAATAATCTCGTAGTATTTAATGCGGATAACGGAGAGATGGCAAGTGTTTCCGTGGTTAAAAACTTTCATTTTAAAACCAAGCTGATGGAAGAACATTTTAATGAAAGTTATGCTGAAACAGCGAAATATCCGAAAACCACGTTCAAAGGTAAAATAGCCGGCTTTGACAAAACAAAACTTACCGCCACCCCACAGAAATATACCGTCCAGGGAACTCTTAATTTTCATGGGGTTGACAAAGCGGTTACTTCCCCGGCAACTCTATATTTGAAAGACAATAAAATATATATGCAGGGAGGTTTTACTGCCAAGCCGGCAGATTATAAAGTCACAATCCCCAAAATGGTGACCAAAAAGATCGCTGAAACGGTCAACGTTGAATATAATTATGTCATGGTAAAACAATGAAAAATTTAATCTTATTCTTAGCCTTACTCCTGGGCTCATTTTTGTTTTCTCAGGAAAAAGCAAAATCAATATTTGATATTGCCAGAAGCGGAACTGTAGCAGAAGTAAAAGAAGTCATGAAACAGGATCCGGAGATCATCAATAAACTTAACGAAAATGGATTCTCACCCCTCATTTTGGCTTGTTACAGAGGAAATACGGAAGTTGCGAAGTTTCTGATCGATCATGTAAAAGATGTGAATTACAAAAGTAAAGAAGGAACAGCATTGGCCGGCCTTTCCGTAAAATACAATAAAGAGCTGGTAGAATCTTTACTGAAAAAGAATGCTGACCCGAATATTCCCGATGAAACAGGATACACTCCTTTATTCTGGGCCGTAAAGTTCGGAAATAAAGAACTGGTACAACTACTGCTAGACTACAATGCTGATAAATCTAAAAAAGATTCAATGGGAATGACCCCTTTTGAATATGCATTGCAGACCAATAACAAAGAAATCATTAACCTCTTAAAAAATTGATATGAAAAAAACTTTACTAACATTCAGTATAGCCTTTGCCAACCTGGCGTGGGCTCAGTTTTCATCAGGTACGGTAAATTTACCTGTCACTTCGATGACCGTAAAATTAGATACAACTCCGACCGCAGTAACGATGACTGTAACAGGTGACAGCAATTCTATGTTGGGACTCGGATTTGGAAGTACAGGCATGGCTGCCGGTGCAGACGGATTTATTTATAATTCATCTGCCAATAGAGATTATTCTTTCAGCGGAGTTCCTAACACACCGACAGCTGATACATCGCAAGACTGGACTGAAACCTCCAATACTGTATCAGGGTCTACACGAACTATTGTAGCTACAAGATCATTGTCAGGAGGGGCAGGCGATTTTGCCATTCCAAATGCTCCCGGAACGATTAATATTTTTTATTCCCGCAAAGGCAGTGGAACTGCATTGGGATATCATGATGCAGGAAGAGGGTATGCGACGTTAACAATGACCGCAAGTACTTTATCTACCAATGAAATTGCCGCGGCAAATAAAAAAACAGGACTATATCCGAATCCAGCCAGGCAGACTGTATATTTTAAAAATTATGATAAGATAAAAACTGTCGACATCTATGAAGCGTCCGGAAGAAAGTTGAAATCTGCAGACTTAAGTAATGCAGGCATCAATGTCGAAGATCTTCAGCCAGGAAATTATTATTTTGAAATTAAGCTTAAAGATGGAAGTACATCGTATGAAAAGCTGATCAAGGAATAGCCATAAACATCTGTAAAAATAGTAATCGATACCTCTGATTTTTCAGAGGTATTTGATTTTTATTATCTATAAATTGATAGGTTATTAGTGGAAATTTTACAGAATTAATAATTATTTATTGAAAATTATATTTTTTCTCTCAATTTTTATTTTATATTTACGACATCAAAAAACAAACAAAAACTAATAATCAACGATGAAAACAACTACCACGTTTAAACTTGGGCAGATCCTGCTATTTGCATTCGGAGCTTTACTCCTTTCTTTTCAACACTCCTGTAAAGATGATTTTATTGAAAGCCAGAACGACAAGGCTGAAGCAAAAAGCCTTAATAATGCTTATGCCCGCTCTTTTTCCGGAGATTCAATCGTTTTGGAAAATCCTTATTCCTTAGAGTCTATGAAGATAGCTCTGGAAAAAGTAAGAGAACAGAATCCAAATGAAATTGGAGGATTTGAAGTACACCCATCACACCTTTATCTTAAATTCACCCCTCAGAATGAAGACGAAGTAGGCCTGTTGAAACAGGATTCTACCACTCATTATTTTGATTACAGATTAGATGCTGAATATAGAGAAGGATTTCTTGAAAACAGAGCTCCCGATGCAGATTCTATCCCTGTATATTACACTGCAGTTCCTGTAGGAAAACCACTTCCTGCAGTGCGACATGAAGTAATCAGCGAACTATATATTCCTGAGCAGGATCCTTATTTTGCCGATATCGAAGATATAGAACGTTATGAAGTAAACGGGAAAGTAGCAAATAAAACTGACTTGTTTCATAATCTGCTGTACACTGCTTATGAGCTTACCGGAAATGAAAATGATCTGCTGGTCGACGGTTCTACCCCGCAAGCCAAGTGGATCTTTGGAAAAAAATGGTATCCAAGCGGTAGAATTATGGTGAAAGATGATATTTTAGATGTGGTACCGGTAACCGGAGCTCAGGTATTGATGCGACAATGGTTTACCGTTGCCCAGGGAATTACAGACGGAAACGGGAACTTTTCAACGTCATCTGTACGCGGAAAGGCAAAATACGTCATCCAATGGGAAAGATACAATTATAGTGTAAGAAACGGATCTATTTTCCAGGCTGAAATGAAAGGGCCCAATGTTAAACAACAAGCGTGGTATCCTGTCATTGACGGAGGTGAAGATGAGTATCATGCTCTGATACATCAGGCGGCACACGACTTTTATTACGGAAATAGATTTGGATTAACTTCTCCACCGCAGAATAACCATATTTACAATTTTGGAAGACAGAGCCAGATAAAAATTGCTGCTCGTAAAACAGCGCCTTGGGGAGTGCCATCTTCTTATTCTCATATAAGGAGTGAGCTCACATTTGGTCTTTCGGCTCAGGTGCATATTAAGGCATATGGAAGATTATCTGATATGGTGTACGGAACAACGATTCATGAACTAAGCCACGCGTTGCATTCCATTATAGACAGATCAGCTTATAATGACATCTGTCAGGATGCATTTCTGTCTTTTAATTCAGCAGTTAAAAACAGAAACCGCAGATTGCTGGAAAGCTGGCCGACTACAGTGGAAACTTTGATGACTTTAGAGCGATATAAAAAAATCAGAGGCTATGCAGTGTACAGATCCACAGGATCTAATAATTTCCAGAACCGGACCATCAGTGCTGAAAACCATTACACCTCAGGTGGGTATGATATGATCGACGGGCAGAACCAAAGCATAATGTATGGCGTGGGATATCCTGTAGACAGGGTTACCGGATATACAGCTCCACAGCTGGAGCAGGCACTTAAAGGATCCAGAAACTGGTACCAGTGGAGAGATAAAATAAAAAACAGCTATTCTAATCCTACCAAAATATATCTGGACGAACTCTTTAGTAACTGGCCGGATTAAAATAAAAATATAATACTTTAAATTAATACCTCTGATTTTTCAGAGGTATTTTCGTTTTATCTGTAGTTTAAAAAATTGAATCACTTATCCATAAGGGTTTTGGACGAATTTTTATATATTTGTGTACAAACGGATACCTATGAAAGTGACTTTTGAACAATACAATCCTTCCTGGAAAGATCAGTTTGCATCGATTAAAACTGAATTAGAAAAAAGTATAGGTTTTTTACATCCGCAAATCGAACATATAGGAAGTACATCCGTAGAAGGTTTATCTGCCAAACCGGTAATAGATATCATGATTGGAGTGAAAAATGAACAGGAACTCGATCAGATTCCCCCGCTGTTACAAGGTCTGGACTATGTATACTATGAAAAGTATAATGAAGATATGCCTTACCGTCGCTTCTTTATTAAACTTATAGACCGACCTCATAAACTTGGTTTCCCCGAAATTATTCGTACGGATGACGAGATTCCGGATAAGTTGCACAATCACAAACTTCGCATTGCCCATATTCATGCAATACCTGTTTCTTCAGAACATTGGCTTCGGCATATCGCATTCCGGGACTATTTACGTGCTCATCCTGAAGTAAAGAAGGAATATCAACAATTGAAAGAACATCTGAGTCAAAAAGAATGGCATGACGGGAATGATTATAATGACGGAAAAGATCCGTTTATTAAAAGGGAAGAACGTAAAGCTGTTCAATGGTATTTAGCACATCAGAAATAAAAAAATAACCATGAGAAATGATTTAAAAGAAATCGCTGCCCAATTTGCGAAATCCCGTGTACTCAATGATTTTATAGAATATGGAGGAGTAGCTGCTGCAATTGAAACGGTAGCCGGAAATATATATACAGGAATCAGTATTGATACAGCCTGTTCTATGGGGTTTTGTGCCGAGCATAGTGCTGTTGCGGAAATGTTGAAAAATGGCGAAAGGTATATTAAGGCGGCCGTGGCAGTAGGAAGTGATGGAAATGCCGTACCGCCATGCGGACGTTGTCGCGAATTGATGAGCCAGTTATCTAAGGAAAATCTCAATGCAATTATAGAAGTGAAAAACGGCGTATTTGTCACTTTAAAAGAACTCATGCCTTTTGACTGGAAAGAAGATCTTGACAGAGAATGGTAATTTTTTAATCTTATTATGTAAATAAATATCTATGGAATTCAATACTTTAAGCCATACTGCTATAGACGAACTTTTAGAAGTTTTCAATTATTCTTTCTCTGATTATGTTGTTCCTTTTCACTTAACAAAAGAGGTGCTGATCTCGAAAATTGCAGCCGAAAAATTAGATATGAGCCTGTCAGTCGGAGCATTTGAAAACGGAAAACTGGTAAGCTTTATTCTTCAGTCTGAAAAATTGGAAAATGGTAAAAAGATTATTTATAACGGCGGAACGGGAGTAATACCAGAAAGCAGAGGGAAGGGACTGGTGAGAAAAATGTACGATTTTATTATACCGGTCTTAAAAGAAAGAAATGCCGATACACTACTGCTGGAGGTTATTGAAGGAAATAAAAATGCAATAAGAGCATATGAAAATCTTGGATTTAACATTGTTCGCAGGTTGCTTTGTTTTAATGGAAATATCCAACAAAGAAATGATACGGCTGAGGTCTCTGTTCAGGATATGAAAGAATTTCCCTGGAAGTTGATGCAGTCTTTCTGGGATATTGAACCTTCATGGCAAGGATCTGTTTTCGTCTTAGAACCAATGCCTGAAAACTACGTAACTTTAGGTGCTTACCACGGGGATACCTTAGTTGGCTATATCATTTATGGTCCAGCATCAAAAAAAGTATATCAGTTTGCAGTAGATAAAAACTATAGAAATCAGGGAATCGGTACTGCGCTTTTTAATGCGATCAGAGAGAGAAATAACGGACAGACTATAGCATTGAATAACGTAGATGATTCCTCAGAAAATACAAGTGTATTTCTTAGCCAAAAAATGGGGCTTACCAATTGGCTGTCACAATTTGAAATGAAAAAAATATTTAGAAAATTATTATTTGATTAAAAGAAATAACAGGTTTTTAATATTCTTTTAACCTTATAAACTTTTCAGGCAGCAATAGAGAATGTAACTTTGCCGAAATTTTTAAACAATGAAGCGAGGATTACATTTTTTACTGCTGTTGCTTTCCTTTACGGTTTTTGCCCAGCAACCTGTTATTGATACGGCCCAGGTAGTTGTTCCGGGAAGGCATAACAGTTTAGAAGCTCAGTCGAAGCCCTACGTGATCATGATCTCCACCGACGGTTTTCGATATGATTATGCTAAAAAGTACAATGCTGAGCATCTGTTGAAACTATCCGGCAACGGAGTGCAGGCAAAAGCGATGATTCCGAGCTACCCGAGTATCACATTTCCTAATCACTGGAGCCTGATTACAGGGCTTTATCCTTCTCATCATGGTTTGATAGATAATTTTTTCTATGACTACAAGAAAAACGAAGCCTATGCCATGAGTAATAAAAAGAATGCTGAAGACGGAAGCTGGTATGGTGGAATTCCGCTATGGGGATTGGCAGAAAAACAGGGGATGGTCTCCGCTTCTTTAATGTGGGTAGGTTCTGCCAGTGATGCGGGAGGAATAAGGCCGTCTTATTACTATCCGTACCATGAAAAATTTACCCCATCTGAAAAAGTAGAAAAAGTAGTTAACTGGCTGAAACTTCCCGAAGACAAAAGGCCGCACTTTATTTCATTGTATTTCCCTGAAGTAGATGGGAGCGGACATCATTTTGGCCCTGATAGCAAGGAAACGGAAACTGCCGTTCATCTGATTGATAACGCTATCGGAGATTTGGTTCAGAAAGTAAGTGACCTGGGATTGAAAAATGTCAATTTTGTTTTTGTTTCCGATCATGGAATGATAAAAGTAGATGGCGGCGCGCCTTTAGAAATTCCTGCTCTTCTTTTAGATAAAAACAGATTCGATTTTTATAATTCTCAGACTTTATTGAGAGTATTTGTCAAAAATCCTGATGAGGTAAAATCTGTTTATAAAGAACTAAAAGCTCATAAAACAGATGATTATGAAGTGTATCTGGATAAGAGACTTCCGAAATATCTTCATTTTGCAACCAGAGATGACCAATACAACAGAATAGGACAGATTCTTTTACTTCCTAAAGCTCCCAAGATATTTTTAGAAAAAGGAAAAAAGTCTTCTGTAGGGAAACATGGATATAATCCGAGAGTCGTTCCTGAAATGAAAGCTACATTCTATGCTTGGGGACCTGAATTCAAGAATCATATAGCGATTGACGAGTTTAACAATATTAATGTTTATCCTATGGTAGCTGAGGTTTTGGGATTAAAAATTGATCAGCCTATCGACGGAAAGCAAAAGGTTTTACAGGGAATTCTTAAGGAAAAATAATCACAGTTGAAGCTAAAGCTAAAATTGATATTCAAAACGGATTTCGGCGCACCTTTGGTGCGCCGAAATCCGTTTAAAAGATAAAGAATCTTGAGATTTGTTGAAAAAATACCACTGTTAAACGATCATCTGCCTCCAGCTTCCTTACTTATGCCTTAAAACTTCGAAGAAAACTCTTTCGCAAACTCTTCAAGTGTTACACTTCCCGCAACAGGTGAGCCGTGGTCAATAAAATCCTTTTGTACCACCCCGGTTCTCATTCCTCTTCCCATTTCTACATACAGTTCCGCCATATCCTGTGGAAGTCCCGCCTGTAGCATACCGTTCAGGGCCTCCTCATCAGAGAATTCAACCCATGGCAGCTCGGGTTTGTTAACAGCAGCACCCAATACTTTAGCAAAATCTGCAGCATTACGAATATCGCTTACAATGTATTTTATATTCTTTCCACTTTCATTTGCAACCAGCTCCTCTGCTGCTGCTTTGGCAATATCATGAGGGTGTACTAACGGAATGCTGGAACCTTCAGGGTAGTTGCCCCCAATGATTCCTGCATTCTGAATTAAAGGAATATCATTGAAGAAATTATTATAAAAATAACCTGCCCTCAGGAATGTAAATGAAGTGTTCTCAACATCCTTATAAAGATTTTCAATAGCGTGAAGTCCTTTAATAGGTCCGTTTTCTACGGGAGAGCCTGCTCCGACACTGCTAAGCATGACAGCTCTTTTTACTCCTGTCTTTTTTAATGCCTCAGCATAATTCTTCCCTGCATTAATGGTATTCTGAACAATATTCGTTGCACTGATTGCCGGAGGGGTCATTACAAAAACGGCATCCGCTCCTTCAAAAGTTTTGGTTAAAAAGTCTGCATCCGTAATAGATCCGATAGCTGCAGTTGCCCCCAATGATTCAATATCCTGTTTTTTGGCTTCATTACTGCTGATTACAGTAATTTGGTGTCCGTTTGCTGCTAATTGTTCAGTTAGTGGTTTAGCAACATTTCCTAACGATCCTGTGATTACAATTTTCATATGTCAATTTTTTATTGATTTTTACTGTCATATGAAGTCGCTATGCATTGATTATTTTGTACACATTGATCAAGTGACTGCGATTTCATAATAAATATTTTTTTCTTTCCGAAGACAAAGTTATATTTGCACTTACTTTTATGCAAGTACTTACCCTAAAGTATGTAGAATTATGACAGCAATTAAAGAAAGCTCAACCATTCAGGAGAACAGGAAGGGAGTACAGGACTGTCCTGTAATGTATGTGATGGAGAGAATTGGTGGTTTCTGGAAACCTATTATTCTGTTCAACCTAGCCACCGGTGAAAAAAGATACAGCGAATTGAAAAGAGCAATTCCTGCAGTCACAGAGAAAATGCTGATTCAGCACTTAAAACAGCTGGAAGCAGACGGCCTGATCATCAGAACGGCGAAACCTGTAGTCCCTCCACATGTAACCTATAGGCTGAGTGAAGCAGGACAGGAACTTGGAACGGTGATTGAAGCCATGGCCGAATGGGCATTTCAGGATATGGAAAGGAATGATATACAGTGCAAAAATACCTATACTGTATAGCTTGCTGTTCGATACAACATCGATAGTAATAGGCTCAAACCTTCCAAAGCAAAAAAAAGCAGGTCCTCAAAGAACCTGCTTACCTTATTAAAAAGAGAAGAATTATAGTGACTTCATATCAATCACAAAACGGTATTTTACATCGCTTTTCAGCATTCTTTCATAAGCCTCATTAATTTCCTGCATTTTGATCATTTCAATCTCCGAAACGATATTATGCTCACCGCAGAAATCCAAGAGCTCCTGAGTTTCAGCAATACCGCCGATAACAGATCCTGCAACTGATTTTCTGCCCATAATCATAGGAACGGTATTAAGAATAGGTTCCAGACCTCCAAGATATCCCACAAGCACATGAGTTCCGTTGATAGTAAGAGTAGCTACGTACGGATTTACATCATGAACGTAAGGAACGGTGTCGATGATCACATCAAATTTCCCTTTCACTGATTTCATTTGATCTTCATCTGTAGAAATGATTACATGATCAGCTCCTAATTGTTTAGCATCCTCGGTTTTTCCCGGAGTTCTTGAAAATAAAGTTACTTCAGCTCCAAGTCCTTTAGCCAGCTTAATAGCCATATGCCCTAATCCTCCTAGCCCTACAACGGCAACTTTGGAGTTGGGGCCTACGTTCCAATGTCTTAAAGGAGACCACGTAGTGATTCCGGCACAAAGAACAGGAGCCACAGCTGCAGGGTCAAGGTTTTCAGGAACCTTTAAAACATGATGGGAATCTACCACTACTTTTTGAGAGTATCCACCGAAAGTATGCCCTCCCGAATGCTTATCATGTCCGTTATAAGTTCCCGTAAATCCGTTCAGACAATATTGCTCAAGATCGTGCTGACAGCTTTCGCAGTGTCCGCAGGAGTCTACAATACATCCTACACCTGCAAGGTCCCCAACTTTAAATTTAGAAACCTCGCTGCCTATTTTTGTGATTCTTCCGATAATTTCATGTCCCGGAACTGCAGGATAGATTGTTCCGCCCCAGTCGTTTCTTGCCGTATGAAGGTCAGAGTGACATACCCCACAGTATAGAATATCAATTTCTACATCTTTGGATGTTACCTCTCTTCTTTCAATATTCATTTCTTTCAGGTCTGCAGTGGTGTTTTCTGCACCATAAGCTTTTACTGTAAATGTGGTCATTGTTGTATTTGATTTTAAGTTAATACGTTGAAAAAGTTTCTATAACGGTACAAAATTCGATACTTTCGGATAAACCTTGCTTATACAGATTACCGAATTACTTACCAATTTTACAGACATCCTGTGAGTTCATCAGGAAATTGGTAATTTTGAATAATAAAAATATACTTCATGGAAAATCAGGAGGTTGAAATCTATAACAGCGTCTCGGAATATAATAAAATGGCCAATCATGAAACATTGCATCCAATGGTCAGTATCATTGATTTTTCCAAATCAGATCCCATTTGTCAGCACAGAAGAACATTCGGTTTTTACACTGTTTTCCTGAAAGATGTAATGTGTGGAGATATGTTGTACGGAAAACATAGCTACGATTACCAGGAAGGAACATTGGTATTTATTGCTCCCGGACAAACCTATGGAATTTATAACCGGGGGAAATATATTCAGCCGGCCGGTTTTGCTTTGATCTTTCATCCGGATTTGCTGAAAGGAACCAATCTTGGTAAAAATATAAAGGAATATAATTTCTTTTCCTATGATGTTCATGAAGCCCTGCATCTTTCAGAAAAAGAAAGAGAAATTATCCTGGAATGTTTTAAAAATATAAAGCATGAACTCGAACAATCCATTGATAAACACAGCAAGTCATTAATTGTTAATAATATAGAACTGTTTTTAAACTACTGTATGCGTTTCTATGACCGCCAGTTTATCACCAGAGATCATATTAACCAGGGACTTATCGGAAAATTTGAAAATCTGGTCGATGAGTATCTGAAATCTGAAAACCCTAAAAATATCGGCTTTCCCATGGTGAATTACTTCGCCGAAAAACTGAACCTTTCTGCGAATTATTTTGGAGACCTGATTAAAAAAGAATTGGGAATTTCCCCGCAGGAATTTATTCACAATAAACTGATCGACGTGGCTAAGGAACAAATTGTAGCGCACGGAAAATCCATCAGTGAAATTTCTTATGAGTTAGGCTTCAAATATCCACAACACTTTACAAGGTTATTTAAAACCAAAGTAGGTCTCTCTCCGAGTGAATACAAAACCCTGAACTAAAATGCATAGGACAATGGTGATGAACGGATATTTATGTTTAAATTATTTTCTGTTGTCAAAAAACAAAGGTAATTTTAAGGGTAAGAATTTTTAACATTTTTAAAAATGACACCCAATCACCGAGGAAGCTATGTCTTTAAAACACGTTTCGGGAACATTCCGGCCATAAAAGAAAACGGAATTATTAAGGCTAAAAGCATTCGCTATGCCCATTCTGAAAGATTTCAGAGACCGGTTCCGGCAGATTCCTTTTCAGAATTTGTTTTTCCTGATAAAATTCCTGTGTGCCCGCAGGCATTAAGCCCTCTTGTTGAAAAAATGATTGCCCCCACACCGGTTGAAAGTTTTGAACCAGACGAAGCTACTCAGTATCTTTCGGTATATCGCCCTGAGAATAACATTGAAAACAGTAAATTTCCTGTTGTTGTCTGGATTCACGGAGGTTCTCATGAAATAGGCTGTGGAGATCTGCCTACCGCTGATCCTACAGAATGGGTAAGGGAGCAAGAGATCATTGTCGTCACAGTTTCATACCGACTGGGGCTTTTTGGCTTTTTAGGAGGTAGCGATCAAAGACCTCCGAATCTTGGACTGTTGGATATCATTGAAGCTCTGAAATGGATAAAAAAATATATCAGTGATTTTGGTGGTGATCCGGATAATATTACTCTTTTAGGACAGTCTTCCGGCGGAGATGCTATTGCTCACCTCATGATTTCTGATGATGTAGATCATTTGTTTCAGCGGGTAATCATCCAAAGCGCACCACTGGGTCTGCGCCATAACAGGAAAAAGATGGCGGCTGAATTTCTGCAGAAAACAGAAATCCTGAAAGGTGAAACAAATGTCTATACAATGATGGAAGATTATAAAAAATACGTGCCTTCCGTCATGAAGTATGGTTTGAAAGCAGCGATGCCTTTTGGCCCTCAATATGGATATTATCCGCTATGTTCAGAAGAAGAAGCTCTGGATAAATGGAGGTCTGATGCTAAAAAATATGATGTTTTGATTGGGCTCAATAATAATGAAACGGCTTTTTACCTTAAAACCTCCGAAGCTTTGAATAAATATTTCGGGAAAGGCTGGGGATTAAAGATTATGGATAAAACAGTGGAAACCACTACAGAATTTATTTACGGAACACCGGCCAGAAAATTTGCAGAAAACCATAAACAGGGCGGAGGTAATGTATACTTGTTCAGAATTCATTCACGTTTAAAAGAAAACCATATCGGGGCCCCTCATTGTATCGATCTTCCTTTGATTTTTGGTAATGAGCATGCCTGGAAAGATTCAGAAATGCTCAAGGATATTCCATGGAAAAATATTCATGAGAACGGCCGGAAATTAAGAGCGCTGTGGGCAGAATTTGCAAGAACGGGTACTATTTCTGATAAGTCTGAAAGACCTGACATTCTCCAGCTTCAGAAACTTTAATCTCATCTTATTAATAGACGAAATCCTGTCATTGTTATATTTCATGTAGTTATAAGTGCTTTTTTTTGTATATTTAATAGTATTTAAATTCAAAATATAATAATTATGAAAAAAACAAATCTCAAAAACGCGAAGAAAATCGAACGACAGGAACTTAAACACTTAACAGGAGGGATCATTATCAGGGATAATATATGTTGCTTTTCTGACGAAAGCAATTTTTGCTGTGAATGGGCTCCGGATCCGTGGAGCTGCCGGGGTATCAGATGTTAATGGAAATAATAAAAACAATAAAGCGTACATCATTTTGTACGCTTTTGTTATTTTAAATCGTGTTTGCATTATTCTATTCAGGAATCCAGACACTTACATTTCCGGCTGGTACAGGAAAATCTCCCCATCCGTTTTCATCAATGGTAACTGTTTCTTTATATCTTTTCAAAAGGTCTCTGAATTGTTTCCCGGCATATGATTTTCCCATTTCCATAGGTTTGTTATAGGCATCTTTATTGCTTAAAACCACAGCACATCCGGCGTGTTCTTCGTCGCCTTCACGCACCCATCCAAGACAATTGACATCCTCAAAGTAGTCACGCTGCTCCCCATATGCATAGTCTTTTCGTGCAGTAAGCAGCTCTTCAATGCCATCTACTTTAGGCATAAAAATCTCCTGATCGTGGCCTCCTGAATCTTTATCTATATAATGAGCACCGTACAGATCCGGATAAAAAACACATGGATAGCCGTCTTTTCTTAATAAAATTAAAGCATAAGCCAGAGGTTTAAACCATGAGTCAACAGGAGCTTCCAAATCCTGAAGAGGCTGTGTATCATGGTTGGCAACAATACTTACCGAATGAAGAGGATCTGCCTGGGTAAGCGTTTCATCAAAAATTCTTCGCAGATCATAGCTGCTTCCTTCCTTAGATGCATTATGGAAATTGTTTTGTAAGGAGCTGTCGAATAGACTCATACATCCTTCCGTGACTTCAATGTATTTTTGCAGAAGATGAAGGTAACCCGGAGCCCAATATTCACCGACGGCAAATATATTTTTTTCTGAATTGGAACGAAGAAGGGTAAGCCATTCTTTATAAAAGTCAAAAGATATATGCTTCAGGGCGTCAAGCCTTACTCCGTCAAAGTCGGTCTGATCAAAATACCATTTCGCCCATTTGTTGAGTTCTTCCCTTACAAAAGGATTTCGGTGCTCAATGTCGTTATACATCAGGTAATCGTAATTGCCTTTCTCATCATGGATCATTTCTTCCCAGTCGTCTCCGTATTCAGACAGGATCTTATAAATGTGAGATTCCATCCCTTCAGCATAATCTACTCCGCTGAAGCAGGTAAAATTCCATTCGAAATCTGAGTATTTTTTTCCTCTCCCCCGGAAAAGTAAATTTGGTGTAAGATTCAATTTCGATAACATCGGAAATAATTTTTTCCCGGTTCTCTTCATCCACTTTTACCACCTTGAACTTTTCAAGCTCATCACCACCGGCTTTATGCCCCAATACAATATCTACAATGACTTTGATATTTTGTTTTTTTAGTGCCTTGATCGCTTTTATGTAATCATTTTTGGTACCATATTTTGTGGCGATGGTTCCTTTCTGGTCAAATTCTCCGAGGTCATACAGATCATAGGCATCATATCCTGTGGAAAAGCCACCATTTGTCCCTTTATAGGCGGGAGGAAACCATACGGAAGTAATTCCCAGTTTTGCTAAATATTGGGCTTGTTTTTCGGCTTCCTTCCATAGCTTTCCATCCCCTTCGGAATACCAGTGGAAGAATTGAATCATTGTCGGGTTCATATATTTTGAAGATTTGGTGGATACAAGGTAGTGAAAAAATATAACCTATTCACTCTCGAATTCTTCAAACGGGATTTTTAGTTGAACAGATACCCGTTTTTTTTCTTCCGTGTTAAGGTGGGAGAGAGACAGTCCCAGAAGGCGGACCGCTTTATCGTAGGGGCGAAGTTCCCAAAGCTTTTTCCCTGTATTTAAGTATTGCTCAGGCGAAGTAAAATATTCGTCTCTCGTAATACTTCTTGTGAAAAGAGAGAAATCTTTATACTTAATTTTTAAGGTTAATGTTCTTCCCAGGATATTATTTTTCTGCAGCCTTTGATGAAGTTCATTTCCCAGGCTTTCCAATTTTTCATTAATTTGTTGTTCATCAAAAAGATCTTCAAAAAAGTTCTCTCCACTGCAACGCTTTTCTGGATCCGATGAGGCTTCACTTCAGAAGTATGAATCCCACGCACGACGTTATAATAATGCTTTCCGGATTTACCAAAAATCCTTACCAGATCTTCCAGGGATCTTTTCTTTAAATCTTTTCCTTTATAAATCCCTAAACTGAACATTTTGTTAGCAGTAACCTTTCCTACACCATAAAATTTTTCAACAGGCAATTCTTCAAGAAAACCTTCTACTTTATCCGGATGAATGGTTTTCTGCCCATTAGGTTTATTGATGTCTGAAGCGACCTTGGCAAGGAATTTATTCACAGAAATCCCTGCAGAAGCTGTTAAGCCGGTTTCTTCAAATATTTTCTGACGAATTTCTCTGGCAATGGCATTGGCAGACTCCATTCCTTTTTTATTCTCCGTAACATCCAGATACGCCTCGTCCAGTGATAAAGGTTCTACAAGATCAGTATATTCATAGAAAATCTCTCTGATCTTTTTTGATATTTCCTTATACCGGGCAAAACGGGGAGGAACGAAAATAAGATGCGGACATTTTTCTTTGGCAGTCTTACTGGGCATGGCAGATCGCACACCGTATTTTCTGGCTTCATAACTGGCTGCTGCAACCACGCCACGATGCTCACCACCTACAGCAATGGGCTGCCCCTTAAGGCTGGGATTATCATGCTGCTCCACGGAGGCATAGAATGCGTCCATATCTACATGTATAATTTTACGAAGCGGCAAAGAAAAATCCATATCACAAAGATATGGATTCCTGTATTGACGGTAAATTTTTATAGTATGTTATAAAAATTAATAACTGTTTCCTGAAAATTAGTTAAAAAATAACGGATTATACCTTCGCAGCAATTACTTCGATCTTTCGTCTCCGTGCTTTCAGCTTTTTACTGCTTCAGTCTCATCGTGAGAAGATGAGGTTCAAAACCTGCCTTTTCATAGGCTTTTACAGCAGATTCATTTTCAGCATACACATCCAGCCGTACTTCCGGAATATCTCTGGACTTTGCCCAACTGATCAGTTCGTCGGTGATGACTTTATTAATGCCTTTTCCTCTGTATTCAGGCTTTACATACATAAACCCCAGATAAGCATATTGCTCAAAAGTATAATAATATTTTTCGGCTTTTTTAATCAGGGCATACCCCGAGCCAATAATTTCATTGTTCTCTTCTGCTACAATCAGTGTCGCATCAGGAGACTTTATAAAATGGTTCAAATCATAGTAATGGATTTCTCCATCAATAAGGGTAATGTTAAAAGGTCGTTCTGCTGAAACTATTCCCTGCTCAAATTCTAATAAAATTTCCAAATCCTGCTCTGTGGCTTCTCTTATGATCATGGTGTTGAATGGTTGAATATGGTGTGAAAGATATCGTTTTAGCACATGTCCTATTATGGGCTAAAAGCTACATCTCAATTATTTTAATAGACGGTCGATGGTCTGTTGAATTTCCGGATCTTCAGGAGAAATGGCATAATATTTTGCTATGGCTGATTTCTGGTCAATTACCATATATCTTGGTATCCAGTTAAGATCCACATAATTGTTGAAATCATTTTTCCATCCTGACGCAAACCAATAGTTATCCTTATCCTTCATATTGAATCTTGTCAGGCTTTTATCAAAACCTTCTTTTGATCTCTCCAATGAAAGGAATACAAAATCTACATTTGGATTGTTTTTTTCTAATTCCTCAGCTTTTGGGAGGGCCTGAAGACAGTCTCTGCACCATCCTGCCCAAAAGTCGATCACCATTACTTTGCCTTTATGCTGATCCAGGATCTGTTGGATAGTAATTGCTTTTCCATCTTCATCTTCCAGTTTTTGTTTCAAAGCTTCTTTTGAAAAGCCTTTTTTAAGAACGGTGGGTACCTTTTGTGAATAACTTAATCCAAAGATACCTATCATAAAAATTAATAAGAACTTTCTCATTTTGTACAATTTCATTTATACAAAGCTAAACAATGAATTGCAATTGATGCCACGGAAAATTGATCGATTGAAAAATTCTATGAATACTTGTTTTGCCAATAATATCTCGAATCTACACGAATTGGAGAAAACTGAAATATCAGAAACTTAAACATCCTGATTGAATAGACTTGTAAGCTGAAAAATTAAATATTAATGTGGTAATTAAGAGTAATTTCTGATCAAGCCTTTTACCACTGCAATTACATTCGGCATGGCTTTATTGGCTGCATTTAAAACTTCTTCGTGAGAAACGGCAAAGGCAATATCCGGCCCGCCTAAATCTGTGATCACGGAAATACAGAAGGCATCCATTCCCATATGTCTGGCTACAATGACTTCGGGAACCGTACTCATTCCTACCATATCACCGCCAATGGCCTTTATCATACCATATTCGGCAGGAGTCTCAAATGTGGGGCCTTGTAGGGCTACGTAAACTCCCTGGTGGATTTTGATAGTATGGTCAGAAGCGGCTTGTTCAGCCACAGCAATCATTTTTTTGTTATAAGGTTCGCTCATGTCCACAAAACGGGGACCGAGCTCATCGATATTCTTACCGCGAAGCGGATGCTCAGGCATCATGTTGATATGATCTTTTACAATAACGATGTCAGCAACGCTGTATGCAGGATTTACCCCGCCACAGGCATTTGATAGAATGAGATTCTGAATTCCCAGAAGATGAAATACCCGGATTGGGAATGTCACGGTTTCCATAGAATGACCTTCATAATAGTGAAAACGGCCGCTCATCATCAGAACTTTTTTACCTTCCAGGGTGCCGTAAATTAATTTTCCACTATGTCCGGCAACGGTGGTTTGCGGAAAATTGGGAATGTCTTTGTATTCTAAAACATGAATAGCTTCTACTTCATGCTGCAGTTTTCCAAGTCCTGATCCTAAAACGACAGCAAAATCAGGCGTTTCGTGAATGATATTTTTGATGAAATCCGCTGTCTCTCTAATTTTTTTTAACATAATCCAATATGATTTTATCGAATTCTTCTTTTTATCAATTAAAACATTGATAGGCCAGTAGTAAACGATTTCTCTAAGATAGTCAAAAGTTTTCAGACGGACATAGTCTTTCTCTGTGGTTAATATCAGTTTATATTCTCCTAATTTTTTATACTCCGCAAGGATTTTTTTAATATCATCATCCGTGAAATTATGATGGTCCCTGAACTTCAGATGGGTCACTCTTTTTGAGAATTTTGACAGATGCTCCAAAAGAGGTTTGGGGTTGGCAATTCCTGTGATTAAAAGAATATCGTAATAATTCAGGTTATTGTCGGGAAGCATTTTGTCTTTTCCGTACACATTCTCATCATACCCGATGGATGAAAAGAATACTTTTTGGTTATATGAAGGACGGATTCTCGAGATATAATATCTTTTCGTTTCTTCTGTCAGCTCATCAGGACATTTACTGACCATGATGATATCAGCTCTCTTTGCCCCTGCTCTGGATTCTCTAAGGTCTCCGGCAGGAAGAAGATAGTCTTTAAAATAAGGATCATTAAAATCGGTCATCAAAATATTGAAGCCGGCTTTTATAGCTCTGTGCTGCATAGCGTCATCCAATACCAGTACATTCAGATCCATATCTTCGATCACCTTTTTGGCACCGGGCACACGTTCTTCGGAAACAGCGATGACGAAACGGTTCTTGAAACGTTCAAATAACTGCATCGCTTCATCTCCCACGATTTTATAATTACTTTCGTAGTTGGTCACTTCATAGCCTTTGGTGAGCCTTCCGTAACCTCGTGAAAGGACTCCGGTCCTGTAATGTTTGGATAAATACTGGGCAAGATACATCACCATCGGCGATTTTCCGCTTCCACCCACAGACAGGTTCCCGACATTGATTATCGGTGTCTTAAATTTTGTCGACTTAAAAATTCCCAGATCATACATTGTGTTCCGGATACCCGTTACCAAATGATAACCGAGGGAAAAAGGATAAAGGTACCATCTTTTCATACGAATGCAAAAATAGGAATTTTCATAAGCATTTGGTGTAATATTCTCAAAGACTTTTCAACAAATATTTCGTTAAATTAAAGTATTTTTGTGGAGTTATTATTATACTTTGAGATACTTTATTGAATTTTCTTACAACGGAAAGAATTATTTCGGCTACCAGGTACAGCCGGACGCCGTTTCCGTGCAGGAAGAACTGGAAAAAGCACTTTCCACCATTTTAAGAGAAGAGATTAAAACAACCGGTGCCGGAAGAACGGATACCGGAGTTCATGCCAAGAAAATATTTGCCCATTTTGATACGGAGCAAGAGCTTAACTCTGAGCTTCCACGCAGGCTGAATAGCTTTTTACCCCCAGATATTTCTATTAAAAGAATTTTTAAGGTAAGGGATGATTTCCATGCCCGTTTTGATGCCACCTACAGAACCTATGAATACTATATTTCGCTGGAAAAAAATCCGTTTACGCAGGAATCTGCATGGCAGCACTGGAAAAGATCTCTGGATATCGATAAAATGAACGAAGCCTGTAAGATTTTATTTGAATATGAAGATTTTACAAGTTTTGCAAAGTTAAAAACAGACAACAAAACCAATATCTGCAAAATGTACAAGGCAGAGTGGGAGCAAAACGGAACAGAACTGAAATTTACCGTTTCTGCCAATCGTTTTCTCAGAAATATGGTGCGTGCCATCGTAGGAACCATGGTGGAGATCGGTACCGGAAAACTAAAACCCGCAGATATGAGAAAGGTGATTGAAGACAAGAACCGTAATGCAGCAGGAACCTCAGCTCCCGGGCACGGATTGTATCTGGTGGATGTGGGATATGAGTTTGATGAATGACAGTAGGGCAGAGCTGTTAGGATTCTGATATTATTTTCCTGGTTGAAGTCCCTATGCTATTCATTCTGTAAATAATAGGTATCAGAAATTTTCTATCACGAATTACTCAACTTGTAAAGGCAGTCCGGTTATAAAGTCTTATTTTTGCATAGAATTTTAATTCTTTTCTTCGATCCGAACAATGAAAAAACAAGATACCTGGGGAATTATAAAAAGGCTGTTCTTTATTGGAATGAAATTTCGTTCTTGGTTCATCCTTACATTAGTAATTTCCATCATCCTTTCAATAGTTTCTACATACAGGCCCTATCTGACGATGCAAGTTGTAGATAATGATATCACAAAGCTGAAAGATAAGGCTTTAATGATGAAGCATATCTACATTTTGGTGGGACTGGTATTTGCTGAAACGATTTTAAACTTTTTCCTGGTTTATTTTTCAAACTTTATTTCCCAAAATGTAATCCGTGATATCAGAGAGAGATTATATGCCAAGCTGATCTATTTTAAAACCTCATTTTTTGATAAAACGCCGATCGGGCAGCTGGTAACCCGTGCTGTAGGTGATGTAGAGACCATTGCGACCGTATATACAGACGGATTCCTGATGGTATTTGGGGATATCCTGAGAATTGTATTTGTTTTGGTGATGATGTTCAGCACCAATGTTCATCTCAGTTATATTACCCTGGCAATTTTACCTCTGATGGTAGTGATAACCCGGTTTTTCCAGAAGAGACTGAAAAAAGCATTCGGGGATGAGAGGAACTGGACGGCCAATCAAAACTCTTTCGTCCAGGAAAGATTAGCCGGAATGTCTATTATTCAGGTTTTCAACAGGCAAGATGCAGAGTTTAAAAAATTTGATGATATCAACATTACGTTGAAAGGAGCATTGTTGAGAACGGTTTTCATATTCTCTTTGTTTTTTCCTGTTGTGGAACTTATTTCCTCTTTGTTTATCGGATTTATCCTGTTCTATGGAGGGTATATAACCATCAGTGCCGGAGTGGTGATTGCGTTTATTCAATATATTTCAATGCTGATCCGTCCTCTCAGACAGATTGCAGACCGTTTCAATAATATCCAGAGAGGTATTGTGGGGGCAGAAAGAGTGTTGGGTCTGATGGATGAAGATAATGCAATGCCGAATACGGGAACAGTACAAAAGATCAGTTTGACGGGAAAATAGAATTCCAGAAAGTACATTTTGCTTACGATGATAAGCAGGAAGTATTGAAAGGAATAGATTTTAAAGTAAACCCCGGAGAGACTGTAGCTATTGTTGGAGCTACTGGTGCGGGAAAATCTACGATTATCAGCCTGATTACAAGATTATATGATATCAATTCCGGAAATATCCTGATTGATGATGTCGCTTTAAAAGATTATGAACTGTACAACCTGAGAAGTCATATCGGAGTTGTACTGCAGGATGTTTTCCTTTTCCATGGAAGTATTTTTGAAAATCTTTCTTTTGGAGATGATACGATTACCCTGGAAAAGATAAAGGCAGGTGCTAAAGAAATTGAAGTCGATCAGTTTATTGAGCAGCTTCCCGGCGGATATGATTACGTAGTAAGTGAAAGAGGTTCATCTATTTCATTAGGTCAGAGACAGTTGTTGTCTTTCTTAAGAGCTTACTTATCAGATCCTAAAATATTAATCCTCGATGAAGCAACGTCATCGATTGACCACGAAAGTGAAAAATTAATCCAGCGGGCTACCGAAAAAATTACCAAAAACAGAACATCCATTATTATTGCCCACAGACTTTCCACTATTGAGAAGGCAGATAAAATCATCGTCATGGAGCATGGTAAAATTGTAGAGGAAGGAAAGCATTTAGATCTTTTAGACAAGAACGGGTATTATGCTACCTTATACAAAGCGCAGCTTCGTCATGAAGTGGAAATGGAGGAAGAACAAAAATAAAACAAATACTGAAAAAGAGAGCGCGAAGCTCTCTTTTTTATGAATGATACTGAGAATCTTAATTTTTTAATTATTGCTTTTCCGTCTTCAGTACTGCCGTTACAGTGATGATTATATTTTTCTGATCAACCGGATATTTGAACTCCGCTGATTTAATGTCCGTTTTCTCATTAACAACCTTCCGGAAGCATCGTAAATATGTACTGAAGAGATTTCTTTTTTATTTAAGGGGGGAAGCGAAAAATAAATTAAAAAAACATACATTTTATGACCGCTTTTTAAAATTGCAGAAAACAAAATTTTGTGTGGTTCCGAAAGGAGTGGTATGATCTTCAGTAATACATTTTATTTTTTCAAAATCATTCCCGAATACATGGGATAGTGATTCTTCATCATATTGCTTAATATCCAGACCGCTGCATTTTGTAGGACCGTTTTTAGAAAAAGTTCCAATGATCAGACATCCGGTGACATTTTTTTCGCGATATCAATATATTTTGAGACCTGTTCAGGGGTTGTCAGAAAATGGAAAGCGGCTCTGTCATGCCAGATGTCATACGTTTCGGTTGGAGTGAACTCAGTGATGTCAGTTGCGATCCATTGCACTTTTTCAGCGGCTGTGCCCAGTCTTTCTTTGGCTTTTTCTAAAGCTTTGGACGAAATATCAAGAACCGTAATGTTTTCGTATCCTTCTTCAAGAAGAAAATCAACAAGATTACTGTCACCGCCACCGATATCAATAATTTTTGCTTCTTTTCCTAATCCGCAGGAAATAATAAAATCAATTGATGTTTTTGGTTTAGTCTGCGTCCAGCTTACCTGATCCGGATTCTTGGTTTCATATACGTTTTCCCAGTGGCTTTTCTGATTGTTCATCGTTAGACTTTTTTAATTGATTATTGAGCCCTTCAAATTTATTAATTAATCCGTCAGGTTTTCCCTGATGCCTTCAGATTGTTCGTGACTATTCATTATTATATTAATCTAATATTTTTCCATAAAATCTACTGATGTTAAAGTAGAATCCCTGAATTTTATATTTTCCTTGCTCAAATTGGTGATAGTCACATTTTGAGTTTGAGCTTTGTGACGCAGACTCCATCTGAAACCTGTTCAAAACCACATATTCATCAGTCACAGAAATAACATGGAAACCTGTTTCACATTGTAAGCCATCTCCCGAAGTAAGAATGGCATTTAATAAACCGTGGAAGCTTCCTGCAATTTTTTCTGCTGTAGCATCATCTTTATTTAAATGATACAGGTAAGCCAGGTAATTCATGGCTCGCAGATCCATCGGGTTTTCATCCAAAACATCCCGGAACAGCTGAATTCCTTTTGAAAGATCTTTTTCAGAAATACCTTCCCCGCGATAATATTTTGAAACTTCTTCAGCTTTCTTTCCTGTTTTGTAAGGCTTGTATCCTTTTTGAAAAGTATATCCAAAATAAAGGTGACGGTATTCACTGCCGGTAAGCGAAGGATCATTCTCTTTGAGTCTTTTTAAAAGAATGGGATAATAAAATTCTGAATTTTTATCCTCAATATTCTTTTGAATTGAAGAATAATCGGGTGCTTTGAGTTCCGGCTTCTGCGCCTGGATAATCGTAAGAAGACCGACGAAGAATAATGTGAAAAATGCTTTAGTATTCATAGTTTTCGGTGAGTTGTTATCACTTTTTTTACCACCTTGAAAATACGAAATATACATTCATAGGAAGAAATGAATTATCTATTGGTAAAAAAAGTAGTAAAATATTGATAAAGTCTTATTTTGTATTGATAAATTTAGTAACTTTATTCGGAATTTGAAACGTAACCCCTAAGATTGACAGGGGTAAACAGAATAAAATTGGAATTTTAATTAAATCAGAAAATATAAATGAGCAGTAGTATCCAAGATGAATTTAAAGTCTTTAAAGACGAGTTGAAAAAGTTGAATATCGAAGTACAAAAAGTAGTGAAAGTAGGAAACGGAAGTATGGATTTTCACGAGGTTTTCTACAAATCACCGAGGTACGAAGAGGTAAAAAGTATATACGTCCAACGCCATACGCTGGATAGTATGATTGAAAAATTTAAACAAGCCTACCATTAAAATATATCGGCGCCGCAGAGAATCTGCGGCGCCGATTGTATAAGTTTTTTATACATCTTTATCAAGTGCCGAGGTCTTTTTGGTATCTTTCATTCTTGCATACACAATCAGGGAAAATAAAATACATCCTGTAATGTACCAGTAGAAATATTCTTCGGACCCGATTTTCTTAAACCAGAGGGCAATGTATTCTGCCGTTCCTCCAAATACGGCAACAGTAACCGCATAGGGAAGACCCACACCGAGAGCCCTTATTTCAGAAGGGAAAAGCTCTGCCTTTACCACTGCGTTGATAGAAGTATAGCCACTCACGATAATTAATGCTGCCATGATCAGTAAAAATGCGCCCCACATAGATGTTGTCGTGCTTAATGCGGTGAGAAGCGGTACTGTGAAAAGGGTTCCCAGGATTCCAAAACCTAAAAGGAGTGGTCGTCTTCCGATTTTATCAGATAAAGCCCCGAAGATAGGTTGTAGACAGGCAAAAATAAATAAGGAAATAAATGAAATTAAAGTAGATTCCTCCTTGGTCAGTTGTACTGTATTGACCAGAAACTTCTGCATGTAAGTGGTGTAGGTATAGAATGCCAGGGTACCTCCTAATGTAAGTCCTACCACAGTAAGCAAAGCCTTAGGATGTTTGAAAAGTTCTTTTACCGTCCCTTTTTCTTTTCACTGACTTCTTTTTTATTTTCAAAAGCCTCCGTTTCATGAAGATTAGCCCGAAGATATAACGCAATAACAGATAATATAGCGCCGATTACAAAAGGAATTCTCCATCCCCAGTCTTCTAGCTGAGCCTCTGTTAATAATAGTTTTTGTAAAATAAGCTGGATGCCCAGGGCGATAAGTTGTCCGCCAATTAAAGTGACGTACTGAAAGCTTGAATAAAATCCTCTCCGGTCCCGGGTGGCCATTTCACTAAGATAAGTGGCAGAAACACCATATTCGCCACCAACACTCAATCCCTGGAGTAATCTGGCAAGCAATAGAAGGAGAGGCGCTAAAATACCTATTGAATTATAAGTTGGAGTAAGCGCAATAAGTAACGAACCAAATGACATGAGAAGAACAGAAAGCGTCATGGCTTTTTTTTCTTCCGACTTTATCCGCAATACTCCCAAACAGCCAGCCACCGATAGGGCGCATCAGAAAACCAACAGCGAAGATTCCTGCGGTATTCATCAACTGCGCATTAAGATCGGAATCCGGGAAAAACGAATGTGAAAAATAAATGGCAAAGGCAGCATATGCGTACCAGTCGTACCATTCTACAAGGTTTCCGATAGAACCGCCAATGATGGCTTTGATTCTCTGAGCGGTGGTGATAGTGGATGTGTCCATGGTTTTATAATCCCCAAAATTTTAGTCTGATGACAGCTAAAATACAAATTTCGATGAAAAACAAAACCGCCCTGAAAAAAGAACGGTTGTAAAGGCCTTCGATAATCTTTTTAAAATCTATACCCCAGGGAAAGTCCGCTTCTGAAGCCGGCCCATGGTCCGTCTACTTTTATTCTGGCACCATTGGCATCGGTTTCTACGGTATATTTTACAAAAGGGATGTCGAGGTTTTCAATTTCTTTTTTAAGCTGTGCCTGCATATCCGGGGTAAGTACATAATCGGAGGTCATACTGAAATCACCTTTTCCGCCTCCGTAATGGGCTCCTGCGATCCAGAAATCAAGAACAAGGTTCTGGCTTCTGGTGAGGAAAAACTGTACCCCAACCATTACTCCGCCGCTGTTTCCTTTGGCACTTCCTCCGCCTTTAAGGGGAATCTGATAGGTGTTTCCATCAGGGCCATTATAATCGTAATAAAAATCGAAAGTATTCGATGAAACATCAGAATACCGGTAATAAGGAGCAATATAAAATCCTTTTCCATAACCTTGTCCCAGGTAGAATCTGGGTTCAATGGTAAAGTTGGTTGCTTTTACCCGAAGATTTTCAAATCTCTTCTCATCTTTATCTTTCAGAAAGGCATTAATGAACGGTACTTTTCCTTCGGGCATTGTTCCGAAACCGATATTAATAGAAAACCATTGGGTGAAAGCTCTCTCATAAGACAGATTGATATTTCTGAATACATAGCCGGTGACATTGGTCTTGACGATATTCATCCTTTCCCCTGTGGGACCAGAAATTTCCTGTGCACTTACTTCTGAAAAAAGGAAGCAGAGGACAGGTATGATTGCTTTTTTCATGTTCTATTTGTTTTGTGGTGTTAAAAAGTACCAGCAAAAAACGGGCTGAATTTAACATAATAAAAATAATTAACGAAAAAAATTCTATTACAAAATCATAATTGATCTGTTTTTTATTTGATATGGAATAATAAAGTGTAACAAATTTTAAAAGTGAATTGTCCTAAAGGTATAATCTGCCTGACATGAAAAAAACGTTATACACCCTATTTGTTCTTTGCGGAAACCTATTGTTTTCACAGGAAAAAAGCAAAGACACTGCGGCAGCTTCACAGACGAAAGACATTCAGGAAGTCATTATAAAATCACAACGTAAAAAACAGTTTGCGGATAAAGCGGTGTATACATTTGATAAGGAAGCGCTCGAAAGAGCGCGATATGCTAAAGATTTACTGAAAACTCTTCCTGAATTACAGCTTGATCCTGTATCCAATACCATTACGAGTACGAAGGGGGGTACCACACTATTTCTGATCAACGGCATAGAAGCTACCGACCTGCAAATCCGTAGTATTGCTCCCGGCGAAGTAGTGAAAGTAGAGTATTATGATATTCCTCCCGCTCGCTGGTCGGCAAGAGCAGATACCGTTGTGAACATTTTAACAAAGTCTACGGAAACAGGATATATTTTTGGTGCAGATGTTTCGTCAGCTTTAAATACTGGATTTGTTAATGGTTCTGCATATGCCAATTTTACAAAAGGTAGCAATGATTTCGGGTTTGAATATTCTATAAATGTAAGAGATTATAATGATAGGAGAGTCAACAGTATTTACGATTATCAGTTAAGCGGATTGCATTACCGTTCTAATGAAAACAGAAAAGATCATTTTGGATATACCAACCAGAATATGGCATTACGTTATACACGCCTGGTCCCTGATGATTATGCTTTTCAGGCGAAGCTGGATATGAATATTTTCAGCAGATTTTCAAAAGGCACAGGGCAAAGTGTTTTTACAAAGGATAATCTTATCGAAGAACATGCCATGTTTAAAAATAACGGCTCCGACTACGTTATTCCTAAGCTGGATCTTTATTATTCTAAAAAGGTCGGTGAAAAAGACGAGCTGAGCATTAATCTGGTTGGATCTCATTATACAACTGGTACTTCAGAAACCGCTCAGGAATGGGTTATCGGTTCCGGACTTTCCGTATATGATAATGATATGACGCTTAAAGCTAAACAAACCAGTTGGGTAGGAGAGCTGGCACATACCCATGATTTTAAAGCAGGGAAACTGTCATCGGGATATCGGGTTTCGAATACCTCAATTTCCAATGATTTGAATAATCTGAGCGGCTTTTCCCGATATAATGTCAATTATCTTGAGCAGTATTTTTATTCTGAATTTTCAGGTAAGGCTGGTCAGTTGAGCTATCGCATTGGTGCTGGGCTCACCAATATTCATAATAAGAGTGCAGAGAATACTTTTAATGAATGGACTTTTACTCCTAAAGTTATTGTAAGTTATCAGTTGAAAAATAATCAGACCCTTCGCTTTACGGGAAGTTTTAGTCCGGTAAGTCCTGTAAGTAATGCGTTAAGCAGTAATGTTGTACAGCTGGCTCCCAATATCGTACAGCGGGGAAATCCTTTTTAAAATCCCAGCAGGTTTTTTCTAATGCTTTGACTTATTCTTTTAACAATAAACATTTTGATTTTAATGCAGGTTTATTTTACAGGTATACGGATCGGGTAATTAATCAGTATTATGTACTGGATGAGGAACGCGGAGGATATGCTTTGACCTATGAAAACGGACAGAATGGGCAAAGGTATGGAGCTCAGATAACAGGTTCTTATAAGCCTTTTGGCAATAGCCTTCTTGTGGTAAAGCTTGTGTTGACGCCTACTTCGGAGACGATAAAAACAAGTTCGGGAGCATTGATTAAGAATAATTATTTAGGAAATTCGTTTATATTATCTTCGGAATATAAGTTGTTTTCATTTCAATATATGTTCAATATTCCTGTATATAGCCTGAGTGGGGCCTTTCTTAATACCAATGAGAATCAGAATCACATTTTTGTCAGTTATAAATTAAAAAACTGGACCTTTTCTACAGGAATGTACTGGATAGGAATGCCTTCGGAATATAAAACGAAAAGTTTACCGGAAAGCCTTGTGGACTATCGATTACACACGCAGATCATGAATAATAAATCAATGTTTATTCTGGGGCTCAGTTATGATTTTTCAAAGGGTAAAAAAACGGAAATACAAAGAAAACTGAATAATGAAACAGCGCCGGCAGCTACTTTTTAAAATTTATACTGTTTAACCAAAATAAAAAAATCCGTCTCAAAACAATTTGTAAGACGGATTCGTATTGTGCGTTAAATAACTGATGTGACTTTAGTTGCTGAGAATCATTTTGCGGTACGCATATATATCTTCAATCGTAACGACGGTCATTCCTTTTTTAACGGCGAATTCTGCAATTTCCGGGAGTCTTGCCATAGAGCCGTCTTCATTAGTAAGCTCACAAAGTACGGCATCATCGCCAAGGTTTGCCATTTTTACAAGATCAACGCTGCCTTCGGTATGGCCACGTCTTTCAAATACGCCTCCTTTTTTGGCTATTAAAGGGAAAACATGTCCCGGGCTGGCAATATGTTCTGCCAGGGCATTGGGTGCTACGGCCGTTCTTATGGTAGTCACCCGGTCTTTTGCAGAAACCCCGGACTCTACGCCTTCCTTAGCTTCGATCGTAATGGTGAATGCGGTTTGATTTTTCGAATTGTTGTTTTCCACCATCGGACGGAGGTTGAGGTGCTTACTTTTTTCCTCAGAAATACATAAACAAACAATACCGCTGCATTCGCGGATCAGAAGTGCCATGTCTTGTTCTGTAATGGTGGAAGCGGGATAGATGATGTCACCTTCGTTCTCACGGTTTTCGTCATCTACCAGTAGAATGCCTTTTCCTTGTTGTAATGTTGAAAGTGCCTTTTCTACACGTTCTTTGGAGGTTGCTCCGAATTGTTCTAATAATTTTTCCATGTTATTTTACTTTTAAAAGTTAAAATAGTCTTCGGTACATGGAAATGAAATACGATTCCATAAGAGCCCCTAAGGAATCTTATCGATCATCTCATTTTCTTCTCCCATCCAGACTGTAACTGTCGGTTCCGGAATTTCACCAGATCAGTCCCTTCAAAAGAAAGGAGTCGCGGACTGTAACCGCCGGTAGGGAATTGCACCCTGCCCCGAAGAAAACTTATACTAAGTTTTGCTGTATGTTGTAATTTAAATTTTTATTTCATTGAATAGTATTTAACGCACAGGGCGCTAATTTCGGGAAGTTTTTTGAATTGAGGAAGAGTTTTGTGATAGTATTTTTCGATAGGTACGAAGGGGTGATACAAAAACCATCCCGGTAAGGAATGGTATTCTGCAGATATTTTGAATGATATTATTTTCTCAATATTTTCTCCATGGGTTTGCCTTTGGCGAGCTCGTCGATGAGTTTGTCTAAGTAACGGATGTTTCGCATCAGTTGATCTTCAATCTCTTCTACGCGATACCCACAGATAACTCCGGTTATCAATGAGGTATTAGGATTTATTTGCGGGGCATTTTCAAAAAAAGTTTTAAAATCTGTCCTGTTATCCAGTATTTCCTGCAAAGCTGTCTCATCATAGCCGGTCAGCCAGAATATAATTTCATGTACCTCTTCCCGGGTGCGTCCCTTTTTTCTGCTTTTTGAATATAATGTGGATAAACACTGGCGAAAGCTGTTGTGAAGATTTTGGTATTCTGCATGATCAAATGAGGTTTTTGATGGCATTCTCAAGTAGAATATTGAATTCTTCAGGCTTTTCCAGCATAGGATAATGCCCGACACCCTCTATAGTTACATAATCGTATTCTTTAAAATACTTACGGTTAGCATCTCTATGGGTAGGAGAGGCGTCAGAATTGATGGCAACCACCGGTACTTTGAGATGCTTGGCAATATCCTTTGAATCAGTTTTGTATAACGGGCTGAGCAGATCAACTGCCAGTTCCGGTTCATTCCGAAGAAATTCATGCTGTATTTTCTCTCTTATGGCAGGTGGCGTCTGTTCTGCAAAAAGATGTTGAGGGAGGAAGTTTTCTACCGCATCTCTGAAGTCTTTACGGTAATAGGTGAGCGTTTGTTCTATTTGTTCTTCAGTATAAGATTCGTCTAAATTCTTTAGTGTGTCGATCAGGACAACTGCTTTTACGTTCGGTATTTTCAATGCTGCCTCAAGGACATAAGCGCCCGACATGGAATGGCCGATAAGAATAATTTCCGAAGAACCTATATCATCAACTACTGCTTTGATATCGTCCGCATACGATCCGCTTGTCCAGTTTTGCCTGGAGGAATCAGACTTTCCGTGGCCCGCCAGATCCATTTGGATGACGTGGTACTTATGATCGAAATATTCCTGTTGATGGTCCCACCATGTTGAATTCCCCAGCCATCCATGAACGAAGATAAGAGCTGTTTTTCCGCTGCCGGATTCTTTATAATATATTTTCTGATGGTCTGATGACTTTGTATATTTTTCCATGGGTCTGTTTTTATTGAAGTTTTAGAGGAACTAATGTACAAAAAGACCGGTGAAGATAAATGCCCTTCTGTTTCTGATAATGAAAAACTTTAAAATGCTATGCGGATAACTTATCAACATAACTTATCCACAACAATTTTAATTGGTGGATATTTTGTATTTAAATATAATCTATTGATAAATAATGTATTCTGTTTATTTATTTGTTGTGGGGAAAAGTTATCCACATTTTACCTATGTGTCAAATAAGATATTTAAAAAGTTATCCACATTATTTTGCTTGTATCATAGGGCTGTCTCATGACATTAAATTTAATAATCCCTGCATTGATGTGATGCAGGGATTTGATGTGTTCTACTGTTTATTTAGTGTATTTTGATTTAAGGTTAACCATAAGAACAGCGTAAGAATACCCTGAAGCATCTTTTATTTCACACTTTATATACGTTTGATCTTTTAGGAATGTCTGGTAAAAAACATCCACTTCCAATTTTGTTTCAATGGGAATCGCTTTGGTGGGATGTCCTTCGAGGTTGTTGATTTCGTGGCAATTGTCAGCGCCGAAAAAACGGAAGATTTCTCTTAAGATACATTTGATAACAAACAAAAATGGAACTATCGGATAATTTTCAAAATGGCCTTTACATTGATTGGGAGTAAAAGGGTCTATCGATATAATAAACTGATGGTCAGCGGATGTCTTGATAATCTGTGTCTTCGGAAGTTTTTCATCATAATACATAATGACATCCGGTTCAAAATAATTTTTATACAATGCCTTAAATGTTTCCTTGGTGATGATATAATGATCCAGTTCGAAAGAATATACTGTTTCCTCCGACACTTTATCTTTTACTGTGAGATGGGTTTTCCCTCTTCTTCCGGATTCCAGTATGCTCTCTCCTGTGATGGTCACAGAGGCTGGCGAATCTTTGTAAGATATCTTTTTTATACGGAGTTTTTCTCCGATAAAGTATGTTTTTTCTTTTGCAGAATTGCTTAAAACCTGGTGCAAACTGCAGCTTGCTAAAGATGCCAGTGTTTTCAAAAATTTAAGGAAATTTTCATTCTCAAAATTACAGTTGTTAAGTTCTGTTTCTATACTGTTATCTTTTAAGATGATGTGTTCCGGGATGATGGTGTAAGGAGATGTTTCCCCGATATAAGGAATGATGAGTTCTTGGGTGTCTGTTGTTGTCATTTGAATGAGGGATTTTTTTTGAATTATTTAGTTTATGGATATAAAAATTGCTTATCACAACATGATCATGCTGTGAGTATAGGACGTAATGTTTTGAGTGGAATAATTATCCGGACAGGCTGAGCTGTTTTTTCACAAGCTCATTGAGATGAGTGGCCGGCTGTTTTGGATAGGAGAGATTAGCCTTTCTTTCTCATGGTTGGTGTATTTTTCATGGTTTGTATTTCATTAGTTGGTGACTTATTAATCTGATGCAATTTACAAAAAATAAATCATAAATGAGTATGAATAAATATTCATAAAATGAAGTGCCTTCAGGAAACACTTTTGGGAAAAAAGGATCAGGAAAAGTTATCCACAAAAAATATCCACATGGTATTATCCATTGTTGAAATATGCTTTTTCCAGAGTCAAAGTGCAGTTTATTATGTGTTTATGGGATGTTTCGAATTGTTTTGAAAAAAACTTATCCATATTTTATCCACAATAGTTATAAGTGTAATAAAAGTTATCCACATCTTTTATAACGTACAAATAAGATCAGGTTGCCATAATGTACGTACTGGAAACCGGAAAAATCATCTCTGTGAGTGAGTGGGAGAATTTTTTAAAATTATGATATTGTGGATAAGTATCGGTTTTATATGTATTTTTCGTATTTCCGGTATTGCCATTTTTGTTTCAGATATGGTGTTTCCGCGATACTTTAATACAATATTTTCTGGCAAGGGAAATGTATAAAAAGGATTAAAAACGGAAAAATTTACAGGTTTTAGAAGCTGTTTTCTCATGATCCTGATGTATTTTATTATTCCGTTTTTAATATTTCGTTAATGAATTTTTTACTTCTGATCTTTATAAATATTCCAGAAGTTAAAATCAGTCATCGGAGCATCAGTAATTCCTACATTTCTTCCCATCGTTACAATTTGGCCTCTGTGATAGGTGCTGTGAAGAATAGCATGCTGGATGTATTCGTATTTGGAGAAATCACATTGAAACCATTGGGATTCAATTTTTACATTTTTAGAAAGATCTTCTTCAGATAGACTTTCTACATAATCTACTAATTTTTGTGAATTGTTTTTAATGGCATTGAAAACTTCTTCCTTACTGCTTGCTGCCGCTGTCTTTTCAAAATCGAATTCATTATTTTCTGCAATATGGCTCCACCAGTACTCTTGAGTTTGCCAGATGTGATGTAACGTTTTTAAAATAGTCGGGAAGCTTGATATGGTTTCCTGATTAAGCTGTTCATCCGATTTTGTGGATAACCAGTCAATATATTTGTTGACTACCCAATTGTTGTACTGAACGCTTTTTACGGTTAATGTTTTTAAACTCATGATGATTACTATTTTGTTGATTTGATATTATAGTCCAAAATGCCTGTCTTTACCTTTATTTTCGGGATTGATCAGGGCTTTATTGCTGTAAGTTGCGGCTTCGAATTCACTGATGTTGACCGACAGAAAAGAAATATCGGGAAGCAATTCCGTAAGCCGGAGACTGATCTGTCTTGATAAGCCGGCTTTCTGTTTCGTGGTTCGTCCTTCCATAATGTATCCGAAGACATGCAGGAAGTTTTTTTTATGTTCTGCCAACCGGTAATATTGATAAGGCTGCAGTCTTACCTTAATATCATTAGGGGCAAATAAACCTGTAGCATCAGCAGCTTCATATACTACATTCATGATTTCTCCGGCTGTTTTTAGCTGGAGAATATCTTCTGAACAATCTATGATAAAGTGGGGCATAAATATTATTTCATTGATTGATTTTGTGGTAGATAAAAGTAATAAAAATATAAATCTGTGGTCAAAAAAATAACCATTCTTATCATGAACGGTTATTTTTTTTAATTTTTTAAAGTCTTTTCATACTTATACTTCGTAGATAAGCTGTACTACACCCGATTTAAAAACATTGGTTTTGATAAGCTTCAGATTTAATCTTTCTTTTAACTCTTCAAAAGGGGTTTTCCCGTTCCTAAAGCAACCGGATGAACTGATATTCTATAGACATCCACCAGATTATTTTGAATAAAAGTGTTGATAAGGCTCGCCCCGCCGTACAGCCAGATATCTTTTCCACCCTGATTTTTTATTTCAGTAACCTTTTCAATGATATCGGAGGTAATAAAAGTAGCATTTTCATCTTCCCTGTGCTGGCTTGAAAAGACAAATTTATCTTTTGCATGCACCCCTTTCCAGAGCTGTTGCTCTGCGGGAGCTGCATTTTCCTCCGGCTGGTAGTTTCCCCATAGGTCGTAGCTTTTTCTTCCGTAGAAAATGGTATCGATACCGGATAGAAATCCATCAAAATCCATGTCGTCATCCATGATGCACCAATCGATTTCTCCGTTGGGGCCTTCTATAAATCCGTCTAAAGTGGTGGCTAAATCCAGTATTACTTTTTTCATTGTGCAGATTGGTTATTTTATTTTTTACATTTCAGCTGAAATACATTTCCTTCTGGATCTGTACCGTCGCACAGCCAGAAATTATAGTTTTCAAATGTTTTAATATCTCTCATTCCTACATTTTTGGACAGAAGCTCTGCTCTTGCCGATTCGATATCGATATCAATTTCGAAAACTAATTTGGTATTACTGTCAAATATATGATTTGTATTTATTTTTTCCATGTACTGATCACCGATTCTATGTAAACCAATCCTTGCTGCTCCGGCATCCAGTAAAACCCAGATCGGGCCTTCTTCAATAATTTTCAGATTGAAATGTTCAGCGTAGAAATTTTTGAGCAATTCAACATTTTGTACATAAAGGATGATGGTGTCTAATGTAACATTCATAGTTCTGCTTTTTCAATTTCGGATGCAGTTTTCAATTCCTTCATGATGGCCAATACATCTTTTTTCAGGCGGAAATATTTTCTGCTCAAAAGGTAAGGATATATGTTAATTGCTTTCATCATGATCTGCAGATGAGATTCCATATATTGATCATTATTAAAATAGATCAGATCATTGATCAGATAATAATTAAGATCTTTTATATCCTGCTCTTCCAGATCAAGACCAATTGTATTGCTTTCCAGATAAGGCTTGATTTCATTTTTCAGCATTTCTTCAAAAGGCTTAAGATTTATGAAATTTCGTTTGATCTGGTCAAACGTTGTTTTTGTATTAATAAAAGCTGTTGCATTGGCAATATCTGTATAAACCTGAAGCTTTTGGTCGTATTGACTGTCCAGATCAGCAAGAAGTTTGTAACGGCTGATAAATTCTGATTTTTTCCCCGAATCAGCTGCGGACATCAGAAAGTGATTGTATATATTCAGGTCGTTTTGCTGGATCCTGGCTTTGATTTCTATGATAGATTTTTCCAGCATAGGAATCAGTTTTTTGGCTTCTCCGGAAGTGTATTTCTCTCCGTCATAATCAAATGTCTTAAGAACCAATTCTTTATTGATAATGGCTTCAATCATTTTTTTATCACTTTCCAGGGCTATAATTGTATACACCCATTCTACTTTCTCTTTACTGAAAAGTTCATCAAAAGAAAACCTTCCGGAAGAAGTGTTTTCCTGAACTGTAAAGTCTGGGTTTTTATTGTCATAATAATTGTTGAATATTTTATCAAAAGAGTCCTTCTTATAATTTTCTTCAAATTCCGTTTTGAAAATATCGAGCTCCAGATCGGTTCTTCCTTTCTGATATTTTACTCTTGAGAAAAGTTTTGCTGTCAGTTTTTCTTCTATCTGTTCAAAATTATGAAACAAATTTCTTGCAGGTCCATCATCTGTTTCTTTGGTAATATTTAGTGCTCTGAGTTTTGCAATACGTTCTTCATGAGATGGATGTGAAGCCCACTGATTTTCAATCACCAGTTTTGATTTATTAAAAAGTCCGGATTCAGATAGCTTAACATTCGGAAGATTATGCTTTATCTCCAATTCGTTTAACTGAGCAAAAAAATTCATCACAAAAAATTGTTCTTTGTAAATGTTTTTGCTGGATTGATTCTTGGAAATTTTATGATCATAAAAACTAAGCACATTATTATAGGAGCTACTGGCCAGCTCTATTCTTAAAAGGGATTCTTCTAACGCCAGAGAACCTGCAATATGTGCAGCTACTTCGTCGGCATGGAACTCCATTTCTCTGGAAAGTGCCATATGACGGATATTAACAAAGGAATACATTTTGGTAAGGACCCATTGAATTTTCTGAGTAATGAAAAGTGAAATAGCCGCAAAAATGGAGAAATAACCACTCATATTTGCCCAGCTTTCTATCGAATTACGATAAGATTCATCATCATTCACCAGATTGAAAATAATTTTGTTCACATTATAAACATAACTTCCTACTTTCATAGAACGTTGAGAAAAATGACCGAACTCATGGGAGAGGATCGCTTTCAGTTCTTGTTTTGTAGAGGTGTTGACAAGCCCGACGCCGATGGTCAGATTCTTTTTGATGGGAAGGAACATACTCCAGAAACTTGAATCATAAAATACACTCGCATTTACATCGTAAGATAGATATGTCTTTTTAGGAAAATCTGTTCCTGTTTCTTTTACAATTTCATCAATCATTTTGAAAAGCTCCGGCTCTTCTGATCTTGTGATTTCCGTAAGATGACTTCTGTCGGTAATGTGTTTTTTGAATAGAAATTTAATGATAAAAAGAAGATAAATACTCCGGTTCCTATAGCTCCGACACCTAGCATTAAGGTCAGAAACATCGGCTTTGCAATGATCAGAGCGATTCCTCCTACTACACAGGCTATCGTTACTAAAAGAGTAAAAAGAAACAAAAGAATATAAACGACCACGAAAATAGTAATGGCCACAATAGCGGATTTACTTTTCTTTTTGAAATCCTCAGAAACTTGAATATACATGGAAATAATTTTTTACAATATTACATTCATAAACCTTATAAAACAAAAAACCATTCTAAAAAATAGAATGGATCAATTTTATCAATTATCTTTTCTGTGTTTGACATTTTTTAATAAGTGATTTTTTTAACTTTCCATAGCCATATAATCCAATTGCCCGTTTTCATCCGTATTGATGACCACCAGATAATCGGTGAGATCCTGCCCGATAGAATAATCCAGGATGGCAAAGGTATCTTCACTGTCGGGATAAAATCCTACCCTTACCAGTTCCAGTTTTGTTAATAATTGCTGTTCAGGTTCGATGTTTGGATCATTAAAGTTAATCAGTGCTGAAAGTTCTTCTCTGTCGATTTCTTCAAGATGGTGTTCCAGGTAAGATTTTACCGTATCGCCGTCCTGATCGTGATAGTCTTCAGTGATGTATGCTTTGTTTTGCTTATCGAATTTTTCAATATTCTCCAGGAAGTTTTTTACTTTGTCCAGTTTGGCAGGATCAATGCTTGGGTTTTCAAAATTCAGATCGAGCTGGATCTCATTGCCTTTAAAGTCGATGTTGACATCGTAATATTCTTCTAAATTTTGCAGGGCTACCTTTCCGAAATGAGGGAGTGTATAATCTGTCATGAGTATAGTTTTTATTTTTTATTGCAGCGGATTGCCGCTGCTCCAATTTACGAATTTCATTGATACGAAAGGACGCAGCCGGAGAAATGGTGCATCTTTTTATACATGAGCCTTGCCGATACCGAAGCAGATCTTATTGATACGGCTCATTAACCTTTTTTATTTTATTTCTTGCCTCTTCAATATTAAATTTGTCCGGATCACACGGAACAGAAGGGATCTCGTGATCAAATAAAAAATCATTCAGGTCGTCACAATCCGGGAGAATATTAAATTCTTTTTTTCGGCATCCAGTACCACGGCTTTGGGTCTGCTGGTGATAGAAGTACTGATGAGTGCTTTGGCCCAGCCATCGCTCATATTCTCTTCAAAATATAGAAACCGGCCGTAGCCTGTAACCTTACAAAATCTTGAAAACTGATCGGGCAAAAACCCCCGGTCGTCTTTGTTGGTGTATTTTTTATAGGTTTGAAAATACAGTTCTCCCTGATACGAAACAGCTAATGGTTTTCTTATTTTCTCATTATTTTGCTTCTCATAAAAGTAAACCTTCTCCGGCAGATGGTCAGATTCAGATTTTGCTGGACTTTTATAATATACTTCTGTGGTTGAAGTAGGGGTTTTGTTTAAAACATCTTCCAGGGTCATATAAATGCCTTCCGGAAAATCTCCCTTTCTGAAAGACTGGTACTCTTTTTTCTGCCCGTTCAGTATATTGTAGATAAAAAAGATACAAGCGAAAATATACAACTTCATGCAATGTCTGTTTTGAGCGGTTCTGATTAGTTTTTCAACAGTGAAATTACAAAAAAGCAGACATGAAAAATGAGGTTCAGTAAAGGTTAACGTTTATTTAATGTTGACCATTACACCCATTTTTTTATTCATTTGAAGTGAGAAAAGTAAAATGTTTTTTTGGGGGAAGGTGGTATTCTGTAAATCAGTAATCAACAATGACGAAATCCAGCTTTTTATTCATCAGGAAAAACATGTCCATATAATCTTCAGATGGTGGCTGTGCATATTCTTTTTGTAAGGCCTCAATTTCTTTTTTGGACATTTTTTTGGTATTATTCTCAGACAATTCCGTTTTCTTGTCGTTTTCCCAATCTCTGATGAATTCTTTTAATGCCGTTTTATAGGTATCTGTTTTTTTGTATTCTTCAAACCGGTTGAGTTTGAATTTTACGAATTCATCTTTATCCAGCGCCTTTTCTTTAACCACAGTATCGTTTTTTATCGTGATCAGTTTATACCGGTCGTATAGAGACGAATAGCTGAAATTGGAAAACTCAACTAATTTTCCATCCGGAATAACAAGCACACCCGAATAATTCAGAACGACTTTTTTATTTTTAAATAACTGCTTGTACACCGAAATATAGTTGCGTTTTGTCGAATTGATATTTTGAATTTCAAGATCGGCTAAAACCAGATTATTATTTTCAAGTTTGAAGGTGGCTATATATCCACGGTAATTTCCCGTGCTAAACGGAAGGGGGATGGCTTCAGTCCTGTATCTTTTGAACATAGCCAGGTGGGGGCCGTAGACAGGATGATATTCCGGATGATCCTTAAAGTATTTTTCCAGCGGATTATTCAGCAGGCTGTATTCTTTGTCGTTGATGATGATTCTGTCCGGTGCCTGGGCCGTTGGAAAAATTTTTATGATGGAAAAGGTAAATAGAAGGATTACAATTTTTAATTTCATTCTGGTACGTCTAAAGATGCTTTTAAAACAGAGGCTCTCCGTTGAGGTCCGTAGTCAGTACCTCACTCATATAATCAAAGAACGGACGCATCGCCAGCAGAGTTTGCAAAACTTCTTTTTGAAAATTGTCTGATACTACTTCCTTATCCGTAAATTTTCTCATCACCACAAATTGCTTTTTCCTGATCAGGTGTATGGCCGGATGATTTTTATCAAACCCCCGCGGAGCCGTTTTTACGGAATCACCTTGAAGCTCGCCGAAATATTTTACAAAGGTCCTGTCGGAAGTTATCTTTTCGATTTCTGTAGTGCTGATTTCAAATTCTTTGCGGATACGAAGCAGATCATTAGCCTCAGGTCCCCAGAATCCGCCTCCCACAAAACTGTTGCCGGGTTCCAGCTGAATATAATATCCGCCCCTCAACATGGGTTTTGAACGGGAATATCCAACCCCGAAATCAGTTTTATAAGGTGTTTTATCTTTAGAAAAACGAACATCCCTGTAAATCCTGAAAATATGAATTCCTTTTAACTTGTCATATTCCTGAAGTTCATTATAAATCCGGGTAAAAAGGTTTTGTTTTCTTTCACAATCGAATCATATTCCGGTTTGTGGGCAGAAAACCATTCACGGTTGTTGTTTTCTCTTAATTGGGTAAGGAAGTCGAAGGCTTTTTTCATTGGAGAGGGTACTTTGCAGTTTTATTTTAGATGAAAGATAAAATCGTTTTTATTATAATTTTTTTAAACCAGAAAGAGTATCATTATATCTGGTTTCCCTTTTTTATTCGCAAGCATAAAGATTTTCTGTCATCTCTGAAGATATTCTCATCAGTAATGATATCTTTAATTTCAGACTCAAAAAATAGAATCATTATTCCGTTTTGTAAAAATAGTATAATCATTTAAGGGGCACGTTATAAACTTAATTTGAATTTTTAAATTCTTTTTTCCAAACCTGATCTATAAGTATTCCGAAAATGATAAATCCAATACTTGAATAAGGAAAGCTTGTAATAGCCGAAAAAATGAGTTGCCCGTCACTCCTGAAATCTAAAAATAAACCCCAATATATATAAAATCCCAGTGGATGAATAATAAAATAAAAGATAAGCATCTCTATAACTACTTCAACCCACGTCAAATGAATTCCCTTATTAGCCATATTTTTGATCCCAGTTAACACTAAGAGAAGAAAGATGATTAATATTAAAACAAAAATTAGAATCGTTACCTTTCCCACATTAGAGTATGGATTTTTGTTTACAAAATTCTCTGCAATTAGTTCTATGATGCTTCCCGGGATCACGGTGAAAACAGGAACGAGGTAAGTGAATGTTAATAAGAAAGATAGTAAACTGAAAGTGGCCCCAATTTTAAGTCCTGAATTTCTATTTTTGATGAATGTTGCCATAGTAGTGCAAACCCTATTTTTATTTTGTAAGGTCGGGATTTTCTTTAAAAATATCCCCCCACAAGTTTTACAAAAATGTATGATAAATTATCTGAAAACTTTAATCTGCTGCAGCATCCCTTTCTCATCTTTAAAACTAAAAATGTACTTCCCGGGCTGCACTTTAGACAGGTCTATCGCTTTATTATAATAAGCAAAACCTTTGCTTATTTCCCGTCCATCAGGGGAGTAAACGGTATATTCAAACTGATTGCTGTTATTTTTATTGCTGATGATGAAGCCGTCTCTGGCTGCATTGGTATAGACTCTTGTTTTAGTTTCATAATTTTCAGCAGCGGTATTTGAGGAGAGGGCACTTTCCGTAATATCTGCTGCCTGTATGCTTTTAATAGCTGATTTGGTTAGAGAAGTTGTACTACCGCCGATGATGTATAGCTTATTGTTATAGATTTCTGCGGCAGCATGCCTCCTGGGGATCATATTGGATGATAACGGATGGAACTTATGGGTTGTCGTATCAAAATAGGCCAGAAAAGTTTGATTATTATAGCCTCCTGCGATGAAAATCTTATCGCCGGATACGGCTAATGCATGTCCCGATATCCCCGAAGGCATCGTATATTGGTTGGTCCAGCGGTCGGTTTTGAGGTCGTATACATTGATCAGGCGGGATGATGTACCGTTGAAGCCACCAATCACATACAGCTTATCATTCACGATTTTGCCTTTTGTTTCTCTGGCTGTGGGCATGTCGGGTAACGGATGCCATGTATCGGAAGCGATATCGTAGTATTGAAACCTGTCAGAAAATTTGGTGGTTGCAGCGCCGTTTAGCCCGCTGCCGCCGAAGACATATATTTTGCCGTTATAGATGGCCGACCCTGCATTTCCTGTATACGAACGATTCACAGCGCCTTTCTTTATTGTATTGGTAGCAAGGTCTACAATTTCAAGATGGCTGTTTCCCCAGCCGTTAAAAATATAGATTTTGTGATCGTACGTTTCCGAATTCGCAAATTTTTTGGGGAGCAGGGTAGCGTTGAGGATGCTCCATTTGTTATCCGTAATATTATATTTTTCAATATAATTGGCACTGCCGCCGTTTTCCTGATATCCGTTGCTTACGTATATATTATCATCCACAATTACACTGGTGATGGCACCTCTGCCGGCAGACATATTGGCGAGACTCTTAAAATTAAGCGTTTGTGCGCGGGTGAGCAGTGAGCCGAAAAATAAAAGGAAGACTAATTTTGTTTTCAAGGGTATGGGCTTTAGTGTTTGTTTTTTGTGACGGAATTGAATTGGATAACCGTGGTTTAAAGATAGGAAAAAGTTGAAGAGTATTTTCTAAAATCGCTTGTAATCAGATGAGCATCGGGTTATTTTCCTACACGCACTGCGGCTTCACCGATGTTTTGCATTTTATTTTCAGTATGGGTATACCCCCCCTTAGGTAAGGGGGTAAATGGAGTTGTGTATGGGGCTATACTTTGTTGTTCAACGGTCTGCGGGCCGCCCGGAAGAGCCTATAACCACTTACCCAAGGGCCTTCAGGCATTTATACAAGTGTATAAAGGTATTGTATGAAGTGTTTATAGTGATTACAAAAGTGGCCGGAGCCCCTTGATGAAGTGGCCCGAGACGGGTATAAGATTAGCTGGAGGGGCTTCCGGAGCAGGTAACGGATGTTTTATTGTCCCGAATCTGACGTTTCCGGATGATGTATTTTTTGGGTGCAATGTTTTTTTATGGCTTCTTTTTCCTTTGTACAAGGAGGTAGGCTGCATCCAGCATTTTGACCAGATGGATGTATGGGTTTATGATATTCCTTTCCGGAAGGTTGTCATACATTCCCAGTGAGAAATAGACCATACCGGACATAAAATAATCAAACTCCTGTATACTGTACTCCCTGAATGCCTTTCTAAAAACCAACAGGGGATTTTGGTATTCTTTCCCAGAAAGCAAGCCAAGGACGAATGGAGGGACCTCTTCCGTGACAGTATTGAAGGTGCCTTTCTTTTCCTTTATTGCTATCGCGTAGCCTGCACGGATGAACGACCGCATTGACTGGTGAAAATGGAGAATGACGGACGGGTCTTCCCGTATGCAGCTATTTCTTTTGATGGCATAGTTCATTATGCTGTTCAGGTGGCCTTTGGATGCTGTAAGGTCATTGAGCTGGAAGTAAGTCTCCATCATCTGCAAGCCGTAATACTTTTTGTGACTTTTCCCGAGCCGGGACTGAAAGTCTGTTCTGATTTTTTGCATGAGTCTGTATTTTTTATTGTACGGTTTTACCGGCCGTATAGAGGAAATCCCTCGCATACAAGCCTATTGAATAGGGTAGAATTTGTGTTTTTCTAAAAGCCCGAAAGCCGCAATGGATTGTACACCCCATTGTACCGTATCATGATACTTGATGTGGTAAAGCAGGCTTAGAAAATGATAATTGCAGAAAGCAGAACAGCATGAAAATAAAAACGGCATGAGACTCTACAATATCCGCTTTTGAGGCACTGGTATACCATTGGAACAGATAAGAGAGCCCACGCCTAGGTCGTGAGCTTCCTGCTTATAGTCTTGTTCCTATTAAAAATTACCAGTTTTCAAAAGCAAGATTCTAAGCAATAGCTTCTATATTTCTTTGAAGTATCGCAAAGCTACATTTATTGTAGCTTATTGTACAAATATAATATAATTTCTCTACTGTAGGTTAATTCAACTACAATTTTTTATTGTAAACTTTCCAAATTGCTCTGATAATGGTATTGCAATGGATAAAATTGAGTTTCGAATCGCTTTTGGGAAAAGAGTTGAAAAATTTAGAAAGAAGTTGGGATTAAGCTATCGGGAGTTAGCTCAGAAATGTGATGTAGACCATAGTAATATCAGTAAAATTGAAAAAGGAGAAGTTGATTTGAGAATTTCAACAATACAGGAACTAGCTAAAGGGTTGGAAGTTCACCCTCAGGAATTGTTTGATTTTAAAATAGAATGAAAAACAATCTCCAAAGTCTTCAGACTTTGGAGATTGTTTTAAAAGAATTGCTTTATTCAAAAGCATATTTTAATTCAAATTTATCACTTATTATTTTTTTAATCCGAGAAGTCCAATATGGTCCAAAACTTGAATTTAGAAGCTTTACTAAGTCTAAGTTATCAATTAATTCAATACTTGGATTTTTCTCAGCTAATTTTTTAGCCTCATTTGTAAAAGTTGAGGAGGTTACTAAAACTCCTTTTGTTGATTTTTCATTTGCTACTACTCCGAGTAAGTTCCGTATTTCAGAAACTCCGATTTTAGATTTTGTATATCTTTTACATTGAATAAGTAGTTCTTGTTTTTGTGATTTCTTTTGCCTCTTAGCAATTATATCAATTCCATTATCATAACTTTTTGATGTTAATTGGATTTCATATCCAATTTCCTTATATAATTTTCCCACTAACTTTTCGAAATCAGTTGGAGAGAGTTCATTGAATATATCTTCTTTATGTTTATAATCAATATATTTTGCTCTTATTATCATAGAACAATCACTTAATGCATTCAGATAATTATCGGGTAAAAATTGACAATTGACATAAAAATATGTATCTATTATATTGATTGCTAGTTTAGGAGAATCTGGTAATAAATCTAAAATCCAAGTTAATCCTTCCCAGACATAAACCTTATCTGATTTAGTTCGAGCAATTATCTTTCTATAATACTCATATGAAAGAATTTTTTCAATATTTTTTTTATTTTTAAATTCTCTAGAGATCCACTGTGCAGTATAATAATCCTTTCCAAAAGTACTGTTCTGAATTAAAAATTTTCTGAGAATAGCCTTTATCTTTTTATCATCATAAGTATTGATTTTCGATATAAATTCATTTGCCATTTCTTCTGTAGGAAAGAAATTGTTGGGGTAAAGGTCATTGTATTTTTTAGATAGAAGATATTCTAGAAATTCTTCTAAATTGAGATTTTTTCCTTCAATCATTTATTTGAGCTGTTTGAAAATATTGGTATGTACATCTAAACTTATGTTTTATTGGCTCAAAGTCTGAAACTTTTTGTAATATGAATTATATTAATTCTAAAATATAGTCGCAAGGATAAATAACAGTAAGGCCTGTGTTTGGCCAACCAAATGAAACTATTCCTATTATGAGGTTCGATACCTTATAATTTACAGATTGTAATTCGTGACTTTCACTTACTTTATAATAAAAATCCTTTGGACAAATTATTGGACCTCCACTATTTCCTCCAATGATCAATCCATCAACTAAATAAAATTTTTCACTTAGGGTTTTAGAGACTGTGACCAAGCTTTTATTTACCCAATTTGTTATGATTTCTAGATTCCCTGATAAAGATGAAGCTATAAAACCTGATTTTGCGATTGGGTAATTAGAAGTGGCTAATTTAAAACCTCCTGGATAGCCGATGGTAAAAACTTGTGAACCAAATCCTAAAAAAGCCTCTTTACTAATATCTTTTATCGGAATTAAAAATCCTGTACTAACATAATTTCGTGATATGTCATTATCTGTATCAAATATTGAAGTGATATCTATAACTGCTATATCTACGTCTTCTGATGGATGCAATCTAACTTCTCTAGTAAGACTTCCAGTCGAATCTTTTAAACTTATGGTTTTCTTAATACTTGTGTTAGGTTCTTCTGGGTAGAAGTAGACAGATATTGAATCATCCAATATAAAAGGATCTACAAGTGAGTATTCACCGATCATATGTTTATTAGTAACTAAAAAAACATTATTATCTTTATTTACAAGAAACCCTGTACCTGTAGAACCTATTGGCCTTTCCAAATTCACAATTACTTTTAGCATATTTTCATCTATCCTGCCAATATAGTCTTGCGGATAATCATAGTTGGGATTTGTTGATGTATCTTTTATCATTTAGAGGATTTAATTTATATGGAATTTTGGTTGAAAGCAATAGTTGCTTTCAAAACACTTAGCGTTGTTATGTTTTTAGTTTTCGGTATTTTTGAGCTCGATATTATACTCGATTCTAGGGCCATTATGATGATAGGAATGTTTTGTAAATCCTATATATGGTATGAATTCGGAATATACTTGATCACTTAATGTCTGATTGTAGATACGATAAATCATTCTTTCAGTCATTTTTTTGCCATCAAAATAATTTGTTGTTCCTTCAAATTGTACATGATTTATATATAGTTTATCTCCTCGTAAGGAATGAGGAATTGTTGAAGAAAATATTTGTTTATGAAAAAATGGCAAATTATAGTCTGGAAATACATTAAAATCACTATCTCTCAATTTATAATTACCCTTGCTAAACATTTCTGTTACTCTTATTTGTTGTTCTTGTGGAATACCGTAAACCATATTAGATATGAATAATAAATAAAATTTTTGTTTTTGTTTTCGAGGAAAGAGAATATCGTTGTCAAATTCAACTAAAGATATATTATCTTTAGTTTGTATATTTATTACTCTAACATCTACAACATATAAACTATCATATTCAGCTCCGTCATCAATACTTTTTTCTATAATTTCGTAGGTGAATATTTTGTTTTTTTTAATTCCAAAATAATCTAAAAAATTTATTTTATCAAGATTTGGTGTATTTATGAATACTTCTCTAATATCTTTTTCGTTTGTAAAAATCGGAGTAAAAATGGTCGTTAACATTATACAAACTGTGGAAATTAAAGTTATAATTACCTCTGGTATTTGATACCATTTTTGATTTGAATTTTGCATATATAAAATTAGAATTTCCTATTTTCAAGTAATTATATAAAGTTGTATTTTTTAAATTGTTCTTCAAAATTCTTTATTTGAAAAATATTTATAAACATATCATCATCAATTCTTTCAATAGTATTTGTTCTAGTTTCTATCAAAAATTTAAAAACTTGAAATATTGAATGATTTTGCTTTATATACGTATAACGATCATTATAAAAGTAAATAGGTACTCTATAATTTCCAATATCATTTCTATATTCACTAAAATTAGCTTCAATGATTTCATAAAAACTTTCTAGATATGTTCTGATAGAGCTATATAAATAAAAAAATAATACATTATCAAACTCGGCATGGAATGCTAGTTCACTTTCGTTAACTTCTAAAACATTTGATGCAAAGAAATCTCCTGGAATTGATTCTTTATAAAAATATTGTAAAGGTCTTTTAAATACATTGAAAACTTCATTTTCAAAATTTATATCAAAAGATTCAATGCTATATATTTTTTGATATTTTTCATAGTTCCATCTATATACAGGGAAAATTGGTAGAGTTTTATCAAAATAAAATTCAATTAAGATCGGATTCATATTTTTCTTTTTGAGTTAGCATGGTTTATTAGTATAGTTTTATTTATTAGTCAAATTTAGTATTTTTTGTGATGTTTTATTCCTCGTTATAATGATTTGCTTACAAAATTATTATATTAAACAACTATTTCCTTACGGGAACCCATAAAACAAAAAAACGCTCCACAAAAAGCACAACGGTTTATATATTAAATTTGTCTTAGCGACTTGCTATTACATCATTCCTGGCATTCCACCACCCATTGGCATAGCTGGTTCAGCGCTCTTTACTTCAGTGATAACACATTCAGTTGTTAAAAGCATTCCGCTATCCGAAGTCTCCTGACTTTGGATTTTTTTGCGCAAAAGTCGGGAGACTTTGCGCAGCGGTGAGAATTTTTACTTGCTATAAAACTCCTTAGTTTATACAATTGGTTAGAATAGATTATAAAAAACAAATAATTTATTAAAAATTTGAAAAATGTATCTCTAGCAAAAATTTTAAAGTGTTTTCAGCTTTACTTTTAATAATTGCAAGTTCTTTATCTCCTAATTTTGATTTAATAGAATGAGTTCCTTTTTGAAATAAGTTAATTAATTCTAGGGTTGATGTGATGTCTTTATCTACAAAATCTTTCATTTCTTCATTATTGAACTTTCTACATAAATATAATAATCTTGCTTTTCTTGTAGGTTTCCCGTTATGATATAATTCAGGAGACTTATTCCACGCTTCTATATCTTTATTAGGTGATATAATTTGAAAAACATGAGTGTATAGTTCACGAATAGACGTGATAAAATGTCTTGGTTTCTCTACATTATCAGAAGTATATGCCTGAATTGCACCTTTCCATAAATCATATAAATCAGAATTTAATTTTGGGAGATGAGTACTTAATAAAATTTCATTCTCATACTTAATTTCGTCTTTTATTAAAATTTCCTCTCTAGTTTCACTTTCTTGCTCTAACGATAGAATTTCAAGTGTATCTGCACAAGTATAATATTCTGATGGAATTACATTTTTTATTACAGGATCTAATTGACTATAATATAAAGGGTTTCTTTCAAAAGATTCATATAATGAGTTATAACTTTGAGATAACTCTATAAAATTTGTAAATAATTTTGATCGCTGAATAAGATTTGCATTTAATTTACTTCCAATATTTTGTACACTTAAATTGACAATTGATTTTTCAGCATAAATTGACAACTCTGTAGCTTTTATTATATCGTTATGAATTAATAGTCTAGATGTAATATCTGTTCCAATTATACTAGATAATCTACTAGAATCATAGTTTTTTAAAAAATCATTAGCCGTTAGACTTGCTGAAAGAAGTCTTGCAGTATTAGATATTGGATTTTGTTGAATATTTTTTTCGTATTCTGATAAAAAAGGTATGGAGTTTAATTGGGTAATAGATGCAATTGCCGTTCTAGATAAATTAGCCAGTGATTGATGATTTTCGTATGTAAGGATTTGTGGAAGTAATTTTGTGATACTACCAAAAATAAGAAGGTTTTTATCTAGATTTTCTTTTAAAGAACTTTGAAGTTGGCTAGAGATTGGTGTAGAGAATAAAGAAATTTGTTTAGTCATTTCTGAAATTCTTGATGAATTATTTGTTAAAGAATCAATAGCTGATTTATATCTTTCATTTATATTATTTTCTTCTAAACTCATGTTATTATTTATATACGATCTTCGTGTTATTGTTTTATGTGAAATTAAAGAAAAAACTCTAATATTTAGTTGAATTTTAATTTTTTGTTGTAAAACATAGTAATAGAGTAAATATTCCTTACCGGAAACCATATTCAAAAAACATCCCATAAAAATAGAACGGTTTTAATTTATATAATTGTTATGACTACATCATTCTTAGCATTCCACTACCCATTGGAATATCTGGTTCAATACTATCGGCGGTATTTTTTCAAAAAAGTTAAAATTTCTTTTTGATGTAATTTAATTTTTTTATTTCTACATATTGAAAGGATATATTGAAACTTGGAATCTTGATTCCATTTTATAAAAGCATTTTTCTCTCCGCTATCCGAAGTCTCCTGACTTTGGATTGTTTTTGCGCAAAGTCTGGAGACTTTGCGCAGCGGGGCTTGCGGGGGATGTCTGCTTCAAGCATGTTTACACATGCTTTATTGTGAAGATTTAGGTTTTTTACTCTTCACTTTCTGCTTTATCCATTGGATAGCTGCGTCAACGGGGGCAGTATCGGTGCCGGAAGACGTATTGTGGCCCAATTGAGGAAAAGACATATAGTTAAAGGGCTTGCCTTGGGCTTTGAGTGTATTCAATTGCTCTATACACAACTTTACCGGGATCTGTATGTCTTTTTCGCCAAAAAGCCAAAGCCCGGGAATTGAAAGGGTATTCAAATAGGTTTTAGGATCAGTCGCTGCAAACTGGTACCTGTCCGGATCTTTTAGGGTATGTTCAATGGCGTCTGCTTCTGTATGGTTTTCCCAAAAACTATGGTTTCCGTTGGTATAGAACTGAAAGCGAAGCTGTTCCAGTGTTGTAATGGTAGGGCCGCTGAATAAAACCATAAACTCAATACCTGGGTTTTTGCTTGCTACAATCGGGATGATCCATCCTGCCTGGCTGAATTCTACCAGCCCGATTGGGAGTTTTTTCTGTTTCAAATAAGCCTGGAATGTTGTTACAGCTGCATTGGCATCCTGGGCCAATAGATCAAGATTAGCCGTGTCAATATTATTCGTACCTACAGACGGCCCTACATACACACCTCCGGATTCTCCAACTCCGCGTTTATCATAGGTTAGTACGGCAATACCTTCTTTAGCAAGACGTTTTGCAAACTCCATTTCCCTTTTTACGGGATCAGACCCGTGAACAATTACCACGGCTGCCACTGGTTTTTCAGGTTCTAAAATAGAGCCTGCAAGAGTGATCCCCTGGCTTTCAAATTTTACATCCTGAATGGTTAAACCTGTGGATTGTGAAAAGGCCATTTGGGGTAAAGCTGTTAGCAGCAACCAAATAAATACGCCAGAAAGGAAACTGATCTTCATTGTAGATTTTTTCATGGGGTCATAGTGAGTCATCAAATATAATAAAAAAACCGTCCTACAAAGTAGAACGGTTAATATATTAAATTGTCTCAACGACACGTTTTTACATCATTCCTGGCATTCCACCACCCATTGGCATAGCTGGTTCGTCTTTTTTCACTTCAGTGATTACACATTCAGTGGTAAGAAGCATACCTGATACGGAAGCTGCGTTTTCAAGGGCAACTCTTGTTACTTTAGTTGGGTCAATGATACCTGCTTCAAGCATTTGAACATACTCGTCAGTTTTCGCATTGTATCCGAAGTCTCCTGTTCCTTCTGCTACTTTAGCAACGATTACAGAACCTTCACCACCTGCGTTGGCAACGATTTGTCTTAATGGCTCTTCGATCGCTCTTTTCACGATTTTGATACCTGTGTTTTCGTCAGCATTAGCACCGGAAAGTTCGTTCAATGAAGAGATGGCTCTTACTAAAGCAACACCACCACCTGCAACGATACCTTCTTCAACAGCAGCTCTAGTTGCGTGTAATGCATCGTCAACTCTGTCTTTTTTCTCTTTCATTTCTACTTCAGAAGCAGCACCTACATACAATACAGCAACACCACCGGCTAACTTAGCTAATCTTTCCTGAAGTTTTTCTCTGTCGTAGTCAGAAGTTGTAGTTTCCATCTGAGCTTTGATCTGAGCTACTCTTCCTTTGATTTTCGCTTCGTCACCACCACCGTTTACAACTGTTGTATTGTCTTTGTCGATCGTCACTTTCTCAGCAGTTCCAAGCATATCTAAAGAGATGTTTTCCATAGTGAAACCTTGCTCTTCAGAGATCACCTGGCCACCTGTAAGGATCGCGATATCTTCTAACATTGCTTTTCTTCTGTCTCCGAATCCCGGAGCTTTTACAGCAGCAATTTTAAGAGAACCTCTTAATTTGTTTACTACCAAAGTAGCTAAAGCTTCACCTTCAACTTCTTCAGAGATGATTAATAGAGACTTACCACCTTGTGCAATTGGCTCAAGAACCGGTAACAATTCTTTCATTGAAGAAATTTTCTTCTCTACTAAAAGGATATATGGGTTTTCCAGTTCAGCTAACATTTTCTCAGGGTTAGTTACGAAGTAAGGTGACTGGTATCCTCTGTCGAACTGCATACCTTCTACAACGTCAACGGTTGTATCGATACCTTTAGCTTCTTCCACAGTGATTACTCCTTCTTTACCAACTTTTCCGAAAGCTTCAGCGATCAAAGCACCGATCGTTTCATCGTTGTTAGCAGATACAGAAGCTACTTGCTTTACTTTATCTGTAGAATCTCCAACAGCCTGAGACTGTGTTTTAAGATTTTCAACAACCGCTGTTACTGCTTTGTCGATCCCTCTTTTAAGATCCATTGGGTTAGCACCTGCTGCTACGTTCTTAAGACCTTCTCTTACGATAGCCTGTGCCAATACAGTAGCGGTAGTAGTACCGTCTCCTGCGATATCATTGGTTTTGGAAGCCACTTCTTTTACCATTTGCGCTCCCATATTTTCTACTCTGTCTTCAAGTTCGATTTCCTTTGCAACAGAAACACCGTCCTTAGTTACGTGCGGAGCACCGAACGATTTTTCAATCACTACGTTTCTCCCTTTAGGACCTAAAGTTACTTTTACTGCATTAGCCAATGCATCTACTCCTCTCTTTAGAGCGTCTCTTGATTCAATATCGAATTTTATTTCTTTTGCCATTTTGATTAGATATTAGATGTTAGATGTCAGATACTAGACAACTAACGATAGTTTTTAATTTGATTTTTTTTAATCTGAAATCTGATGTCTGTGATCTGAAATCTTATCCGATGATTCCCAATAAGTCAGCTTCTCTTACAATTAAGTAATCTTTCCCTTCTAACTTCAATTCAGAACCTGAATATTTTCCATAAAGAACTTTGTCACCTACCTGAACCGTTGTAGGCTCATCTTTTTACCAGGACCTACTGCCACTACAGTACCTTCTTGCGGCTTTTCCTTTGCAGTATCCGGGATAATAATACCTGAAGCTGTTTTAGTTTCTGCTGCGATTGGCTCTACCAGAACTCTGTCTGCCAATGGTTTAAAGTTTACTGACATAATATATTTATTTTTTAATTATTTCTGTGTTGGAATTCTCTAAATGTATGCCATGAGACAGTGTTGGCTGAAATGGCAGATTTTTTATTCCGAATGTGAAAATTTGGCAGAAAAATAAAAATGAAAGCCGGAAATTTTCCGGCTTTTATCTAACTCATGAATTGATTTTTTACTGGGGCAACTTTCTCCAGGTTCTGCCAAAGGACACATTTTCCTTTGCAGTCTCTTTCACAAAAGTAGCGCAATTCAGCACTACTATTGGTTGCCTGTGGTATCTCTGCTAATCAATTAGCATTTTTCATAGTTAATAATCTTTGTTTGTACAAAATTCCTGAAAATTTAAAGTCAACCAGGTTCTTGACATTTGGTGTAAAAAGAAGTAGTTCAAATATAAAACTTTTTCCTTTAAGGGTGAAATATTTTAAGTCTTTTTTTAATAATTATTTGGTTGTCAGATTCTAATGTTTTGCAGTATGCCTTTTCCGGATCCTGAAAAATACAATGCACAGAAAAATATAAAAAAGAAAGCCGGAAATTTCCGGCCTTTATTGTAATGGTTATGGGATAATCAGGTCACGGACAGTATTGTCCCGGTCCGATCCAACGGATACATTTCATGTTGTCATCATAGTCACAACACACAAGTCTTGCAGCAGCTCCTCCAATGATGGATTTTTGGGCTTCTCTGCTTAATAGTTTAGCATTTTTCATAAGTAATAGTTTTGATTGATTCCTGAGCATTTTATGTCAATCAGGTTTTTTGACAGTTGGTGTCTTATTATTTTTCAAAGGTAATATTTTTTAAAACAGGTAGTTAGGTTGTTGGTAGACGGGAGGCCGGTATTGGTATTTTGACCTTTTTTAGTGAATTGTTTTTACGAGCATTCAGAAAGTTACATTTTATTTTTGATGTCGCTTTGAAAATATACTATCGCTAAACCGATCAGACTATGTCTTTATGATGCTGATTAAGCTTTGAGATAACAGCCGCTGAAACTGCAATGCCTATAAAATTGGTTACCGACCGTGCTTCGTTCATGAAACGGTCTACACTGTACAACAACGCAAGATCTGTAACGGGAATTTTTCCAAATCTGCTTAAGGTAAACATAAGGGCCAAAAAACCAGATCCGGGAACTCCCGATGCTGTTTTCGACGCCATGGAAATAATGATGAAAAGCCAGATATAATCCGAAGTACCTAAAGAAATATTGTAAAACTGTACCAGGAATATACAGGAGATCGAAAGATAGATACAGGCTCCTGCAAGATTAAAATTGTATCCTAAAGGAATCACAAAACGAAGAATTTTCCGGTCATATCCCTGAGATTCCATTTTATCAAAAATGATGGGAAAAGCTGTTTTGGAGGAAGAAGTCGCTACTACGAGTATAATTTCTTCTTTGATGCTGATTAAAAAATCCCAAAGACTGATCCTGAATAAGGAAGTGACAAGCCCTAATATTCCGAAAATAAAAACAAGGCTGGCAAGATACACGGTAGCCACCACTTTGCTTAGTGGGAGAAGGGTATTGATGCCATAGACCGAAATCCCAAAGGCGATGTTGCAGAAAATAACAATCGGAAGAAAAATATACAGATACTTTATAAGCTTAAAAAACAAATTCTTACCCTCATCTAAAATATTGATCAGTTTATTTTTCGCCCCTGAAAGACCAATCGCTACTCCGGCAGAAATAGAGATCAAAAGGAAAATGACATAATTACTGATCTGCAACGGATTGTTAGGATGGTTTAAAAAGTGTCCGGGAATCTCTTTGTGGATCACTGCTGTAGAAATTCCCGTATCAGCGCCGGGTTTCAGGAGAAGACCAAAGGCAAGTCCCAGCAGAATACTTACGGAAGTAATCGCCAGAAAATAGAGGATCATCCGGCCCACAATTTTAAAAGCATTTTCAATACTGAAAATATAGCTTACGCCATAGGTAACAGCAATGAAAATAATGGGAACAATAAGAACTTCAAGAAGTACAAAAAAGTAATGGCTTACCAGCTCCAGATGCCTTCCGACCTCCGGGAAATAATACCCGGTTAATGCTCCACAGATAATAGCTGTGAATGCATACAGGCTAAGATTTCTCAGATAAGAATCAGTAAACGTCTTTTGCTTGGGTAAGGAACTCATTCAGGTTTTTTATAATGTAGATTACGAAAATAATAAATAGTTCGGATAAGGAGCGGAAGTTATTGGGTGGTAAGTGGGCAGAAAGTTATTCATTATAATCTCTGATTAGCTTAATGAAATTAGTTTTAAGTGATTTTAGATTGTAATATCTACTTCCGGTCTTAGTTCTAAATGATTTGCAGCACTAAAGCACCAAGCAGCATGACAATGGATGACCCTATAGCCCATTTTAAAGTAAATTTTAAATGATCTGAAAATTCTACACCGGCTAATGACACCAATAAATAAGTGGAAGGAACCAACGGGCTCAGCAAGTGTGATGCCTGGCCGACAAGACTCGCGCGTCCCAGAATTTCAGGTGAAATTCCGAGCTGATGTCCTGTAGCGGTAATCACCGGCAAGATCCCAAAGTAATAAGCATCATTGGTCAGGAAAAAAGTAAGTGGCACACTGAATACAGCGGTAATAATATTAAGATAACCACCCCAGCTTTGCGGAACAACATTAATGATGCTGTTTCCCATCGCCTGCATAATGCCGGTGCCATTAAGAATTCCCGTAAAAATTCCTGCCCCGAAAATCATTCCTGCTACCGATAATGCATTACCTGCGTGCTTGGAAATAATTTTCTGCTGATCTTTCAGCTTGGGATAGTTGATGACAGAGGCTATACAGAAAGCAATCATAAAAGCAATGCCCAACGGAATGATATCGAGGATCATCACCGCTAAAAGAATGATGGTAAGAATCAGGTTGACAATAATCAGTTGGGGACGACGTAATGCAGGATCATCACTGCCCACAATATCCTGCTGGCTGTATCGGGTGTATTTGCCATGGGTATTGATTCTCTTTCTTTCTTTTACCCCGAGAATATAAGCTACAACGAAAACCCATACAAGACCGATCAGCATCACGGGAATCATCGGTACAAAGATTTCGGTATGCCCCAATTTCAGAGAACTCATTACCCTTGCTGTAGGGCCGCCCCATGGCAGAATATTCATAATCCCGCCGGAAAGCATAATGATGCAGGTCAGTACCAAAGGATTCATGCCCTGTTTTTTATAAAGCGGAAGCATGGCAGCTACTACAATAATGTAAGTAGACGATCCGTCTCCGTCTAAAGAAACCAATGTAGTGAGTATGGCTGTTCCGATAGTTGTTTTTACTGGATTATCTCCTACAGCTTTTAAAATAGCATTCACCAGTGGCTCAAAGAGTCCGGTATCAATCATCAGACTAAAATAGAGTATGGCAAAAATCAACATCACTCCGGTGAGAGCAATTTCTTTTATCCCTTCTTTCATCATTTTGCCAAGGTCCGGCCCAAAACCGGCAACAAAAGCAATAAGAACCGGAACAAGAACCAAGGCTGTAAGGGGAGTCAGTTTTTTGTTCATAATGAGAATCATGAAAATGAAAATCATTATGAAACCAAGAAATGTTAGCATAGTTATTTATGTGTTTATGATGTTGTTATTGATTTTTTTTCTCCAGTCGAATGTATTCCGGAAGCCTAGAAATCCGTAGTTACTTGTTTTTCCTGTTTCCAGCTGATTGATAAAAGCAATTTCCAATGCAGAATTTTTTCCGGTTTTTATTCCAAAACCTGCTGTAATACGATTGCTGTCAAAAGGTTCCTCTTTTTCGATATTCATTCTTATTTCGTTTTTAAGAATACCGTAGAGTCTTTCTTTTTCCCCTTTTTTATTGAACGGAATTCTGACGGAAATCAGGTATCGGATCCTGACCTGGAATTCATCAGGATTGCTGAGAAAACGTTCTTCCACCCTAAGTCTGTTGGATATTGAAGTCCGGCCAATATAATAATCAGCAGTTATTTGCTGGAATGGTCTTTTTCATACCTTATTTTCTTGGAATCGTCGGCATTGTAAGATTCAAGGGTCAAAAACATAAATCCGGCTGCCGGTTTTATATTTTCAACCACTTCATAATCTACATAAGCATTAAGAAGAAAGAGCCTTGTATCATAAGCCAGATCAAAGGACCGGTATTGGGTAAGTGCTGTTAAGGTACTTTTATTGGTGATCTTTGCAGACATCAGATACTGAAACCACATATTATAATTATCCTTGCTTTGGCTGTATAAGAGATTGCTCATTAAACAGAATGATAAGAAAAGCGTTAATCGTGTGTTAAGTTTCATATAATATTTGATTAATATTGAAGTCTTTCAAATATATTTATTAGAAACAGCGGCTTTTGAATTTTTCAATCAATGGCAGTTTTTATCAACGAACTGCATTTTGCGGTAAAAAGATGGTATATTTGATTGAGCGCAAAATAGGAGTTAAAATATGTTTTTAATCATAAATTTTATAATTATATTATTGATTATCAGGGTTTTGTTTAGCGGTAAAATTCTTGAAGGTCTGATGCGGTACCGTTGGAAATTTTTACTGAGATTTCAGCATATTTTTTCTCTTATTTGTCTTTATCCTGATGACTTATTTTACCGAAAATTACTTTCTGGATTCCTATGAGCTGATCGGGAGTATTATTTTGAATGTAATTTTTAATATTGGGCTATATTATTTGGTATATTATTATCTTGTCCCTTATTTTTATTTATCCAATAAATATCCTGAGTTTATATTATACGCTTTAATCTGTTTTTTGGTTTCCAGCCTTTTTAGGATCTTGTGGGAACCTGCAGTATTTGAAATGAATTTTTCCAGAGAAGGTTATCATGTTGGTTTTCTTTATAATGTTTATATTTCCCAGGGCATTGTCATTCTTGTTGCTTCCTTTTTAGGAATTACAAAGGATAAATTTCTGATCGAACAGGATGTGATCGATCTTGGTGAAGAAAAAGAACAGCTTTACCTGGACCTTCTCAAATCTAAGCTGAATCCCCATTTTTTGTTGAATACCCTCAATAATATGTATGCCAATAGTTTTAGCTATTCCGAGAAAACATCGGATTCTATTTTGCAGTTAAGTAAGCTTTTACAATATATTATTTACGATAGCGGAAAGACCAAAATCACCGTCTACCAGGAATTTTCGTCTCTGAAGGCACTTGCGTCTTTATATCAGCTGAAATATAATAACCGGCTTGATATTGTATTTGATGTACCGGACCTGGAAGAGTTTGATATTGTAGAAATTCCTCCTTCTGTATTGCTTACGTTATTTGAAAATGCATTAAAACATTCTGCAATAGGAGAGGCTGAGGATAGTTTTATAAGGTTATCCTGCAGAATAGAAGAATCAGAATTGTTTTTTACTATTACTAATTCGGTAGCTCAGCATCAGGCATACTCTGTAGAAACCGGTTACCATGGATTGGGTAATGATGCAGTTATTCATATATTAGAAAAATTTTATCCGGGGAGTTTTGATTTTATTTCAGGACCGGCAGAAAATAATAAGTATAAAATAGTATTAAAAATTAAGGTAAATGGCTAATCTGACTGTAGTAAATGTTGATGACGAATATCCTGCATTGCAGCTGGTCAGACAATATTGTACCCGTATTGAAGGGGTAGAGCTGCTGGAATCATTTCAGGATCCTGAAAAAGCATTGGAATATCTTACAAAAAAACCGGTAGATCTTGTTATTTTCGATATCAATATGCCAAGAATCAATGGAGTAGAGCTACTTCAGCAACTTCCTTATAAACCTCTTTGCATTTTCCTGACACTGGAGGTGAAATATGCTGTCAAGGCATTTGAGCTCGATGTTGTACATTATCTTGTAAAACCTGTGGACTTTGAAACTTTTAAAAAAGCCATTCATAAAGCCAAGGATTTTTTACACTTTAAAAATTCTGCCAGCCAACAGGAAGATTATATCATGTTTAAATCCAATTACGTGATGAATAAAGTCTTTTTGAAAGACATTCTATGGATACAGGGATTTGGAGAGTATATAACACTGATCACACCTTTGAAAAAATATATGATCCTGGAAAGGATGTCGAATTTTGAAGAAAAGTTTCAGCGTTTCGGATTTATCAGAATCCATAAATCTTATATCGTGTTATCTTCTCATATCAAATCCTATGATGCATTTCACGTACATCTGAATGGGGGAGAACAACTCCCGCTTGGCAGGACCTATAAAAAATTACTGAAGGAATATCTGGGGCAATAGCATTATTAAGATTCAGGTCACTATGAAAATAAAAAGTCCACTTCAGTAAAAGTGGACTTTTTAATATGTCGGCCAATATTCGGATCTTAGCTTTTGCCTGCCGCCTGCATCGGATTTACTTTTCCTGTGGAGCCGCCTCTCACAGAACCTCCGTCCTGCTTTTGCTTGAATAGCTGGAATTTTGAAACTTCTGCATTTCCTCCTGCATTGCTCCAAAAGTTGTTGGCAGTATCAATATCTGCAGTTTCTCTCATCGGATCAAGCTGAATGGATGCCAGTTTTTTACCAAAATAATAGGTTTTGGAAACCTTTTGCTCATTTAACCTCCAGATCTGCGCAGATGATTTGTCGTATAATTTTGTGCCGTCTTCAAAAGTAAATTCAAGGATGATCGGCATTACAAGTCCGCCTTTATTGACAAAGTCGATCTGGTAAGCAGTGAGATTTTTCCATTTATCTTTATCCTTTGTATCCAGGGGAAGGCTTGCCTCTGTCCTGATAGAATATTCTTTGTTGTTATCCACTTTTTCCTGCCCTCTGTCATATCGGTAATAGAAATCCTGAACATCTTTATCCTTGTCTGCATAAAAAGTGATATTCTTGTCTTCTCTGTTTCTGATTTTTGAAATATCATCAAAACTGCTTGCCAACGGTTTTTCCACCTGATATTTTATTTCAGCTGCAGCTTTCGGATCGGCTTCCAGGTTAGGAGTGGCTATCGTTACTTTATCAATGGCTATATCTACAGGATCAGTACCGTAGAACCAACCTCTCCAGAACCAGTCAAGGTCTTCACCACTGGCATCTTCCATGGTACGGAAAAGATCTGCGGGTTCAGGATGCTTAAAAGCCCATCTTTTAGCGTATGTTTTAAATGCTTTATCAAAAAGCTCTCTTCCCATAATGGTTTCACGAAGAATATTTAATCCGGTTGCGGGCTTTGAATAGGCATTCGGGCCATACTGAACAATATTTTCAGAGTTACTCATGATCGGCTCCAGTTGATCTTTCGGAAGTTTCATATAGTCGACAATCGTCCAGGCAGGTCCTCTTTTAGAAGGGAATTTATTATCCCATTTTTCTTCGGTAAGATATTCTGTGAATGTATTCAGTCCCTCATCCATCCATGCCCATTGTCTTTCATCTGAATTTATGATCATCGGGAAAAAGTTATGACCTACCTCATGGATGATTACACCGATCATACCGTTTTTGGTTCCTTCAGAATAAGTTCCGTCCTTTTCTGTTCTTCCGAAGTTGAAGCAGATCATCGGATACTCCATTCCATTGGCTGCCTCCACAGATTGGGCTACAGGATATGGATACGGGATCGTGAATTCTGAATATGTTTTAATCGTGTGAGCTACTGCTTTTGTGGAGAACTTTCTGTACAGACCATAAGATTCCTTTGGATAAAAGCTCATCGCCATTACTTTGTTGTTGTTTTCAGGAATCGTTACACGCATTCCGTCCCAAACAAATTTCCTTGAAGAAGTCCATGCAAAATCTCTTACATTATTGGCTTCAAAATTCCAGGTTTTTCTTTGTTTCGAATGGTTTTTCTCCGCTTTTTTAGCCTCATCTAACGTTACTATTTCTATAGGTTCAGAAGCGTTTTCTGCTTTTCTGTATCTTGAAAGCTGATCAGAAGTCAATACCTGATCATAATTTTTACATTCACCGGTACCTCCTACAATATGATCGGCAGGTACATTGATAGAAACTTTAAAGTCACCGAATACCAGGGCAAATTCTCCTCTTCCGGTAAACTGATGATTCTGCCAGCCCTGAAAATCACTGTAAACACACATTCTCGGATACCATTGAGCCATGGTGTACAGATCATTGCCGTCTTCCGCAAAATTTTCGTAGCCGCCACGACCTCCCATTTTAATCCTGTTGGAGAGATTGTAATTCCAGTCTACTTTAAAGATGAATTTTTCTCCTTTTTTAAGGACTTTAGGAAGATCAATACGCATCATGGTTTTATTCACGGTATACTTTAAAGCATTACCGGAAGCATCCGTTACCTTTTCAAGATTCACACCATAGCCGTTATCTTTTACAGGAAGTTCAGTCATTTTAAGCTGCTGATCACTTACAGAAGGACGAAGGACAGACGATGTCTCATATCCGGCATTCTTTATACTGGAATGTTCATTTTCATCAAGTTGAAGCCAGATGTAGTCCAATTCGTCGGGTGAATTGTTGTAGTAGGTAATTGTTTCAGAACCTTTCAGATTCCTTTTATCTTCATCAAGGAAGGCGGTAATAGTATAATCTGCCCTGTTTTGCCAATAGCCATGTCCCGGAGCTCCTGAAGCCGTTCTGTAAATATTAGGTGTCGGAAGAATGCTTCCCAGCTGTTCAAACTTGTTTCCGTGGTTACTGCCGGGATTGTTCTGAATATTTTGTGCGGTGAAACCTGTATAAGCAAATACAGAAAGTGAAAGTATACAAACTTTTAGTTTCATAACCGAAATGATTTAATAATTGTCAAAGATAGTAATAAGTGCCTGAAATAATCATAATATTTCAATTTTAGAAAGGAATTCTTTCTAATGCCATTTTTAGAGATAAAGCAAAGACCCCGGAAGATACAAACAGTACCCAGTCCTTTTTATTAACCTTAAAAATTTTCAGCAGAATAAACAGGACAATCAGTATTGCCAGTACAATAACAATTTGTCCCAATTCCAGCCCAATATTGAATCCCAGTAAAGGAATGGCAATGCTCTGGCTCTTAGCGATCATCACTCTTGCCGTATTGGCAAAACCCATCCCGTGGATCAGTCCAAAAATAAGTGCCAGATAATAATTGGCACGCATCAGTGTCTGTTTTTGATTTTTCATAATGATATTATCCAGGGAGGTCAAAACAATTGTCATGGGAATCAAAAACTCAACCCAATCGGAAGGTAGCCTGAAAACATCAAGAATACTTAAAGCCAGGGTAATCGAATGGCCAATGGTAAATGCGGTGATGAGAATCAGAATTTTTTTCCAATCACTGTAAGAATAAACAGCAATCAATGCCAGTACAAATAACTGGTGATCCAGAGCATCTAATGAAATAATGTGCTCCCAACCGAGGTGTAAATAAAAAAGAAAATCCTGCATCATGGTATAAAAGTATAATGCGTACGAAAATAATGATTAATTTCGGACAAATTTTATTTCTATGTTCAGGTTTATGAAGAATTTTTGGCTGTTTCTGATTCCTGCCTTCTTTTTATTGTCTTTTACCACAGTGAAGCATCCTTATCATGTGGGTTCTGTAGAAATTAATTACAATTCAAAGTCGAAAACGTTTGAAGTGACCGGCAGATTTTTTTAGATGATCTTGAGAATGGACTTGGAAAGAAATATGGTGGAGCTTTTCATTTTAATGATGAAAAATATAAAATGAAACTCAATGATGCCTTACAGAAATATTGTCAGGAGTACTTTAAGCTTAAAGCCGATAATAAGTTTTTAAAAATTAATTATCTGGGCTATGAGGAAGATCAGGAGTCTGTCAATGTATTCATGGAGTCAGAACCTGTCAGCAATCCCAAAAAAATAGAAACAGCAGTCAGTTTTTTATATAATCTTTTTGATGATCAGATTAATATTGTTCATATTATTGTAAACGGGCAGAGAAAGAGTGAAAAGCTTTCGTATCCCAATCGGTATATGTATCATCAGTTATAATTAATCCTGTAGCAATGCATTGATTCCCTTTACGTGGTCCATCAGATCGGGAAAGAAATCATGATAACATCTTTGAAGATCATTTTTATGTTCCAGAAAGGCGTCAAAAACAGGCATGTCTTTATCCAGATACTTGGCTTTATTCAACACATTCTGAATGCTGAATTTGATGCCCCAGTCTTCCCTGTAATGATACAACCAATCGTCCTGTTCCATTTTGGCCAGCATTCTTTTAAAATTTTCAGGTAGCCATTTTTCATGCGCATTCAACACCCTGTAAACCCTTAAAGAGTGGGCTTTCCATTCGGCAAGAGAATGCAAAGAAAGGTCATTGGCCACAAAATAATCCATGGAGACATCCACAAATGCCCCTGCATATAATCTTACCAAAGGAGCAAAAACTTTTTGGCCTCATGAATTGCCGGATGGGAATCTGTATAAGTATCAATGGCTCGGTGCAGGGTTATCCCATCCTGAATATCTTTCGGAAAGGTAAAACGATCTTTGTTACGAATAAAATCCTCGAGAAATTGTCCCACAATCTGCCCGTCGGTATATGTAAGAAAAGAATGAGCCAGGTAATTCATACTTTAAAGGTAGGAATTTAAAAGAATAAAAGATAAAAGATAAAAGATAAAAGATAAAAGATAAAAGATAAAAGATAAAAGATACTTTTGATAAATACCAATTACGATTTTGCAACTTTCAACTTTCAACTTTCAACTTTTCACTTTCAATTTTCAATTATTAATTTTCAATTAAAAAAGTCTTTCATGGAAATCCTCAATCTTACTCACTTCTTCAATCTTGATTCCAAATTTTCTTTTAGGTATTTTATTAAGGTTGGATACAAATATTTTTTCGTATCCCAGTTTTTCAGCTTCAGTAATTCGTTGCTCAATTTGTGCGACCGGGCGGATTTCCCCGCTTAATCCTATTTCTCCTGCAAAGCAGTAGTGTTCGGAAATTGCAATATCTTCATTGGATGATAAAACTGAAGCAATAACGGCAAGATCCAGTGCCGGGTCGTCTGTTTTGATTCCTCCGGTAATGTTTAAGAAAACGTCTTTTGCACCAAGTTGAAATCCGGCACGTTTTTCCAAAACAGCAAGAAGCATATTGAGCCTTTTAGAATCAAATCCTGTGCAGCTTCTTTGTGGTGTACCGTAAACCGCTGTACTTACCAAAGCCTGAATTTCCAGAAGCATAGGTCGGTTTCCTTCGAGGGTAACAGCAACCGAGTTTCCGGATAATTCCTCAAGTTTTTTCGTAATCAGGATTTCCGAAGGGTTTTTGATTTCTTTCAATCCCTGGGAAATCATTTCATAGATCCCGATTTCAGAAGTGGAACCGAAACGGTTTTTATTGGCTCTCAAAAGCCTGAAAAGGTGATTTCTGTCTCCGTCAAAATTCAGGACAACATCAACCATGTGTTCCAGTACTTTCGGGCCTGCAATCTGGCCATCTTTTGTAATGTGACCTACCAGAAACACGGGAGTGCTGTTTTCCTTGGCATATTTAATGATTTCATTGGAACATTCGCGGATTTGTGAAACCGTTCCCGGAGAGCTTTCGATCAGTTGAGACTGAAGCGTCTGAATAGAGTCGATGATTATGAAATCAGGTTCCAGTTTTTTGGCTTCGTGAAGTATTTTTTCAAGGGAGGTTTCGGTAAAAAGAAAACAATTGGGATTTTGGATGTCCGTAAGTCTGTCTGCCCTCATTTTAATCTGTGAGGCACTTTCTTCCCCGGAGACATAAAAGATTTTTTTCTTCATCTTTAAGGCAAGCTGAAGCAGAAGTGTAGATTTTCCTATTCCGGGTTCCCCTCCAATTAAGGTTACCGACCCCAGAACAATTCCTCCACCCAAAACACGGTTCAGTTCTTCAGAAGGTGTTTTTATTCTCGGTTCCTCACTGGTTTCCACTTCAACAATATTAATAACATGTTGCTTGGATTTTGAAAAGGGAGGAGTTTTATGAGAAGGTTTTTCAACAATTTCTTCTACTAAAGTATTCCATTGTCCACAGTTTTTGCATTGTCCCATCCATTGGGAATATTGACTTCCGCAGTTTTGACAGAAATATGCTGTTTTCAGTTTTGCCATACCGCGAAGTTATAAAAAAGCATTTTTCTTTCGAAATTTAACTTGATATAATATTAACAATATACATAGGTTCGTGCTAGGAATATCTTTCATATCTTCGTTTTATTCAAATAAAATTTTAATGTAAAATATAATTACAATGAAAAAAATCTTTTTATCCTTTATGTTTGTCTTATTCGGTGTGATGGCTTTTGCACAAAATAACTGGCAAATAGACCCGATGCATTCTTCTTTTAATTTCAATATTAAACATATGGGAATCAGTTTCGTTCAGGGAAGATTCGATAAGTTTAACGGAAAACTCACAGCAAAAGGAACGACTTTAGACAATGCCTCCTTGAGTATTTCTATAGCTCCTGAAAGCATCAATACCGGTATAGAAATGAGAGACAGCCACCTGAGAAGCGATGATTTTTTTGCAGCAGGTAAATATCCTGAAATGACATTTGAAGGAACTTCCGGCACAAAAGATAAAAACGGAGCTTATGTTTTTCATGGAAAATTAACCATTAAGGATATTACCAAAGAAGTGAATATTCCGGTGATATTTGGCGGAATAACGAAAAATAAAGATGGAAAGGAAGTAATGGGATTGCAGGCGAAATTTATCATAGACCGTCTGGATTATAACATCAACTATGATTCAAAAGAGACAGGTATTGCCAAAGATGCAGAGGTGAGTGTATATCTTGAGCTGGTAAAAAAATAGGTTGATACTTATCATACTTTTAAAAGGGTTACTGTAAATAGAACCCTTTTTTCGTATAAGCTCAAAACGGAATAGTTTTAAAAAAAATAAAATCAAATAAAAAAAGTTAGATTTTATGGTTGTTTGAAGCCTGTTTTCTCATTTTCAAAATCTAAAAATTGCTTTGTATTTCTTTTTCCCCTAACTTTGCACAAACCTAATCTAATGAGTAAAAAGAATACAAAGTACATCTTTGTGACAGGAGGTGTAACTTCATCTTTGGGAAAAGGAATCGTGTCTGCTTCTCTGGGACTATTGCTAAAATCACGCGGTTTTAACGTAACGATCCAAAAACTTGATCCTTATATCAATATCGACCCGGGAACATTGAATCCTTATGAACACGGAGAGTGTTATGTGACTGAAGATGGTGCGGAGACAGATCTGGATTTAGGTCACTACGAGCGCTACCTGGATGCGCCTACATCCCAAAACAACAACGTTACTACAGGAAAAATCTACCAGACTGTAATTGAAAAAGAAAGAAAAGGAGACTTCCTTGGAAAAACAGTTCAGGTAATTCCTCATATTACGAACGAAATTAAACGTAGAATTAAAATCCTTTCAAAGCAAAACTACGATATCATTATTACTGAGATCGGTGGAACAGTTGGGGACATTGAATCTTTACCATACATTGAAACTGTTCGTCAGTTGAAATGGGAGCTGGGCGAGAGTAATTCTATGGTAATTCACCTTACGTTATTGCCTTATCTGGCTTCAAGTGGAGAATTAAAGACAAAACCATCTCAACATTCCGTACGTCAGTTGATGGAAAGTGGAATTATGGCGGATGTTTTAGTGTGCAGAACAGAACATAAAATTCCAAAAGATCAGAGAGCGAAATTAGCCCAATTCTGTAACGTAGCTTTGGAAAACGTTATCGAATGTAAAGACCTTGAAACGATCTATGAAGTACCAATGTATCTTCAGAAGCAAAATTTTGATGACGTAGTTTTAAAGGAACTTGATCTTAAAAGTGATAAAACGGCTGATCTTAAAGACTGGAAAAACTTCCTTAAGAAATTCCAGAACCCTAAGAAAACGGTTGAAATTGCATTGGTAGGAAAATATGTTTCTCTTCAGGATTCATATATTTCTATTGCTGAAGCTTTCAAACATGCAGGAGCAGACCTTGAAACTGAAGTCAAAGTAAGATGGGTTTACAGTGGTGATATCACAGAAGAAAATATTAAAGACACCCTGAAAGGAGTGAACGGTATCCTTGTAGCACCAGGTTTTGGAGACCGAGGAATTGAAGGAAAAGTTCTTACTGCAAAATATGCAAGAGAAAACAAGATTCCAATGTTGGGAATTTGTCTGGGAATGCAGATTATGACGATTGAATTTGCGAGAAATGTTCTGGGACATACAAAAGCCAATTCAATGGAATTCGATACTGCTACTCCGGATCCTGTGATCTCATTAATGGAAGAACAGAAAAATGTGGTAGATAAAGGCGGAACAATGCGCCTTGGAGCATGGAAGTGTGCTTTGAAAAACGGTTCCAAACTTTCTGATATCTACGGAAGCAAAAATATCTCTGAAAGACACCGTCACCGTTATGAATTTAACAGTGAATATCTTCAGGAATTTGAAAAGAATGGTTTCCTTGCTACCGGTACAAATCCGGAAACAGGTCTTGTAGAGGCTCTTGAGATGCCGGATCATCCATTCTATGTTGGTGTACAGTATCACCCTGAATATAAAAGTACAGTGGCTACCCCACATCCTCTATTCAGAGCTTTCATTAAGGCTTGCGAAAAGAAATAAGGTAAATTTTTATCATAAACGTCTACATATAAACTCAAGCTGATTATTCTCAGCTTGAGTTTATTATATACTAACATATTATAGTATAAAGATTTGATAAAAAAACAGTATTTTTGTCAGCTCAAATTACGTACGCTCGTATGTACATTGTAAGTTTAAAATTTTAATATAAAATAAAATGCAACAAAACAACGGAATCGATAAGAAGCAAATGATAAGTTTTGCGGTTTTATGTCTGGTTCTCTTTGGTTTTATGTTCTATTTCCAGAACAAACAGGCGAAGGAAGAACAGTTGAAAGCTCAGCAGCAGAAAACTGAACAGGCGAAAACTGCCGTAAAACCAACTCAGGCAACCAATATCAATCCAAATGTAACTCCGAATGCTATTCAGACTGCAAGTCTGGGGAATAATGAATTGAAATTAGAGTTTTCAAGCTTAGGAGGACAGGTTTCAAGAGTAGAACTTGTAAAGTATAAAGCATACAACCATAAAACAGATCATGCAGATCAGCCTCTTTATCTGATCAATAAAAACAATTCAAACTATGGTTTTCAGTTTAAGGACAAAACAGGTAAAGTCATTAATACTAAAGATTTAGTTTTTTCACCAACAGTAAACGGAAACGCTGTAACATTAACTGCTGATTACAATGGAGCTGTTATTCAGTTTATTTATACACTTCTTCCGAAATATACACTTGATTTTAAAGTTAGAACTCAGGGGCTTTCTAAAATAACTTCTGACAATAAAGCAGATTTTATCTGGGATTATAACGTAAGAAATCTTGAAAAAGGTAGAGCTCAGGAACAATCTCACTCAGAATTCGCGTACGCTTTCAATAATTATAAAGATTATGATTATGATGGAAGAACAACAATGAATGAAGAAAAAGAAACGCTTAACTGGATTGGAGTGAAGCAACAATTCTTTACTTCTGTTATTGAAGCTAAGAACGGATTTACTCAAAGTAAAGGAAATCAGGAGTCTGTGGAAGAAGGAGAGTTTCTGAAAAAACTGAATTATGAAGGTTTCGTTCAGATGACAGGAAGTGAATTGAATCAGGATTTCACATGGTATTTTATGCCACTTGATTTACCTTTGCTGAAGTCATATGATAAGAATTTTGATGAAATACTTCCATTGGGATGGTCTTTCATTGGTTGGATGAACCGTGGTTTCTTTATTCCAATGTACAACTTTATTGCATCTTGGGGATTAACTGCAGGTTGGGCAATTTTCTTGCTGACGATTATCGTAAAGTTGATTTTATCACCGATTATGTACAAGCAGCATAAGCTTAGTGCAATGATGAAAGTCATTCGTCCGGAAATCGATGAGGTAAACGCCAAGTTTAAAGATGCTGATCCTATGAAAAAACAACAGGCTACGATGGAGGTGTATCGTAAAGCCGGGGTCAATCAGATGGCAGGATGTTTACCGGCCCTGGTTCAGATCCCGATATTCTATGCACTGTTCCGTTTCTTCCCGAATTTCATTGATCTAAGAGGGCAAGGATTCTGGTTTGCCAAAGATTTAACAGCATATGATGATTTAATCAAATTACCATTTAAAATTCCTTTCCTGGGAGATCACTTGAGTATTTTTGCTTTGGCATGTACAGTGGTTATTTTAATCTATACGGTAATGACGTCAGGAAATATGCAACAGCCACAACAGGAAGGGATGCCAAATATGAAGGTGCTAATGTATATTTTCCCGATTACATTCCTGTTCTTCCTTAACACGTCGGCTTCAGGTCTTTCATGGTATTATTTTGTATCCAATGCGATTAACATTTTAATTATCCTTGTTATTAAATACTGGATTTTAGATGAAAAGAAAATTCACGCTCAGATTCAGGCTAACAAAGAAAAACCGAAAGCGGAAGGTAAATTCCAGAAAAGAATGAGAGAAATGATGGAGAAGGCTCAGGAACAACAAAAAGCTCAGGAGCAGATCAGAAATAAAAAGAAATAATCTATTTGATTAGTATACCATATAAAAAAGAGAAGCAATACGATTGCTTCTCTTTTTTTGTTTATCAGGCTTTAGTTTAGCCCTGTAACTATTATAATTAATCGTATTTCAATCGGAATGATTGTCGGTGGTGTTTTGTAGGACCGTGTTTTATAAGGGCTTCCTGATGCTTTTTAGTGGCATATCCAAAGTTCGTATCCCAGCCGTAATCGGGAAATTCTTCGTGCAGCTCAATCATGAGTCTGTCTCTGTAGTTTTTGGCCAGAATAGAAGCTGCTGCAATGGATAATACTTTTGAATCCCCTTTGATAATACATTGATGCGGTATATAATTGTAAGGATGAAATTTGTTGCCATCCACTAAAATAAGCTCGGGAGTGATCGTGAGTTGATCCAATGCCCTATGCATAGCATGAATGCTGGCATTCAGAATATTATGTTCATCTATAAATGATGGCGGAAGTTCTGCAATAGCATAATTTTTCACATTATCCTTAATATAAGTATCCAGCTCCATTCTTGTTTTGAATGTTAGCTTTTTTGAATCATTCACCAGGTTTTGTTTAAAATTATCATCTAAAATAACAGCAGCAGCTACCACCGGTCCGCTTAAGCAGCCTCTGCCAACCTCATCACATCCTACTTCAATATAGATGTCTGTCCACTTTTGTAATAACTCCATGCCTGTCTTTGAAAATAAGAGATGTAAAATTATAAAAACAAATTGATTTGTTGAGGATTTTAATTTGTAATAAACTGCATTAGACGTCTGTGGCAGTTGGTAATGAATTGTATTATGGGGGAGATTTTTGTTCCTGTACTATTTTAGTCTTTTAATGTATTTTGAATAAATAAGTTATTTTAATGATAACATATATTCTGATGTGTTGATTATTTTGAAGTATCCTTTGTTTCTTGACTGATCTTTTATAACTGCTTCCTGATTTTTCTGCCTTCTCTGGTCTTTTTTCTCCTTTTGGTGATGAAAATAAAATATATGCATAGCATTGTATAAGTTGTTATTTGGCATTTTCTGTTAACTGTAATTGGGTTAAGTTGTTGTTAATCATTCATTTGCGGCTTATTTTAATTGAATTTAGACATATGATTGATATTATTAATGTTTTGTAACTATTATATCGATTAATTTTTATTGTTTTTGTTAAAATTATTGATTTTAACATAAATTAGTATTATTTTTAACCTTATTTGTTGTTATTGTTAAAATATTAATATTTTTTTAAGAAATTGCTTTGTGATTTTAATAAAGTTTTACAAATTTGTACGAATACAAAATTAATTTGATATGAAGAAACTAACAACCAGTCTTCTAGTGTTGATGTTGACTTCTTCTGTGGCAATTGCAAATGCCCAAGAAAAAAAGAATGATACCGTGAAGACGAAAGAAATCGAGGGAGTTGTAGTGACTGCACTCGGAATCAAAAGAGAGAAAAGATCTCTCGGTTATGCTACCCAGGAAGTAAAAGGGGACGCAGTTAATAAAAATCCAACAACAAACTTTTTGAATAACCTTTCCGGTAAAGTAGCCGGTCTGGAAATTAAACAGAGTACGAACTTTGGTGGGTCTGTCAATGTGGTAATGAGGGGTTTTAAATCTCTTTTGGGAGACAATCAAGCCTTGTTCGTGGTAGATGGGATTCCTATTCTAAATAACAATATCAATACAACATCCCAGAATACTGGTGGTGGTGGTTATGATTACGGTAGTGCTATTTCTGATATTAACCCGAATGATATAGAAACTGTTAACGTTCTGAAAGGTGCTGCTGCAACTGCACTTTACGGATCCAGGGCTCAAAATGGGGTTATTCTAATTACGACAAAAAAAGGAAAGAGAAATAAAGAAGGGATTGGGCTTGAATTCTCAAGTTCTATCACAATGTCAACTGTGGATAGATCAACTTTCCCTAAATATCAGACTCAGTATGGCCAAGGGTACAGAGGGAGAAGTTTTGCCGGAACTTTAGATGGTAGTCCGATTGTAGAATTTGGAAATGATGCATCCTATGGATCTCCTTATGATGGATCTTTGGTTTGGCAGTATGGAGCTTTTACTCCGGGATCACCTACGGAAGGACAAAGAACTCCTTGGCAAATGGCGAAAAATGGACCGATCAAGTTTTTTGACGTTGGTGCAACTTATGTTAATAATATAGCTTTGAGTGGCGGTGATGAGAAAGCGACATATCGTTTAAGCTATTCAAATACCAATGCGTCCGATATCATGCCTAATAGTGAGTTGATGAAAAATAACTTTAGCGGAAGCGCTTCTTATAAGCTGACGGATAAATTGACGGCAAACTTCTATGCTAACTATGTAACTCAAAAAACCAAGGGTAGAAACAGTACAGGTTATAATGATAACATTATGACTAATTTCAGACAATGGTGGGCAACAAACGTTGATATTAAAGATTTACAATACCTATATAGAACCTACAAAAAGAACTATACCTGGAATATAAATGCAACTGATGATTTGTCTCCGGGATTCTGGGATAACCCATATTTCCAGAGATATGAAAACTATCAGAATGACTCCAGAGACAGGTTTGCAGGGAATTTCAGTTTAAACTATGACGTGAGTAAAGACTTTAATCTATTATTCAGAATGGGTACAGACGGGTATACCATGATGACTGAAGAAAGAAAAGCTGTTGGTTCTTACGTAGGAAATCTTTTTGGATTGAATACAGTCGTTCAGCCATCAGGATATGCTTTAAGTAATTATAAATTCAATGAAACGAACTATGACCTTATCGCAACTTATAAGAAGAATATAACTGAGGATTTTAATGTTAGTGCTTTATTAGGAGGAAATGTTAACGTACAGAAAGCTTTTTCAAATCAGCAATCAACATCTGGAGGATTGTATACTCCTGGAATTTATACCATTTCAAATTCAAAATCAAATCCTGTAAGACCTTTGATTTCTGATATATCAAAATATGTATATGGCGTTTTTGCTCAGGTGTCATTAGGGTATGCTAATACTTACTACCTTGAAGGTACTATCAGAAGAGATCAATCTACGGCTTTACCTGATACTAATGCTGTGTATTGGTATCCGTCGGTGTCGGGAAGTATCGTTTTCTCTAATTTGGTTAAAGCTAACTGGCTGAATTTTGGTAAAGTTCGTGCTGGATATTCTCAGGTGGGATCAGATACCAGAGCAGATCAGTTGCTGAATCGTTATTTTGCACAGGCCTCTTATGGCGATGTTCCTGTATATGCTTATAATGCAACCCTTAGAAACTTTGATCTTAAGTCTCAGGGGCTAAAAAATATAGAAGTAGGTATTGAAACAAAATTATTCAATAATCGTTTTGGTTTTGATATTTCATGGTTCCAGAATAAGGCATATGATCAGATTCTGGCTCTGCCGGTATCCTATGGTACAGGAGCTAGTGCTAAGACTCAAAATGCCGGAGAACTTACCACAAAAGGATTTGAGGTTGCAGTGAATGTAACTCCTATTAAAACAACAAACTTCTCATGGGATCTTAATTTAAACTGGTCTAATCCATGGACTAAAGTTACTGCATTAAGTCCTGGTATTGAAAATATTTCAATTGGTAGGCTTCAGGGAGGTGCCAGTGTTAATGCACCTTTGAATGGTGATTATGGTACAATCTGGACCTCTGATTTTGTTTATGATTCAAATGGTCAGAAGATTGTTGGTCCAAATGGGGCATATTTAGTGACAGATAAAGCCGTTTATGATCAGGGAAGTTTCCAGGCAAGATGGAGTGCAGGTTTAAATAACACGATAAATTATAAAAATCTTTCACTAAGTTTCCTGATCGACTGGAGACAAGGCGGGAAAGTATATTCCTTAGACCAATCTTACGGTTATGGTACTGGTCTTTATCCTGATTCAGTAGGTTTAAATGATTTGGGTAATCCGATAAGAAATTCTGTTTACAATACACCAGGAAATCCTAACTCAGGGTATGTGAGTACTCCATTGGGAGGTGTTATCCAACCGGGAGTAATGGCTGATCCTAATAATCCTGGTCACTATATTCCAAATACGATCAGATTAGATAAGTCGGTATCCAGTCAGAATTTACAAACGGATCTTCCTGGAGCTGCGTACATTTATGATGCAAGTTTCGTTAAGCTTAGAGAAGTGGCAATAACGTATAGATTCAATAAAAACATTTTCAATTCCAAGTTCATACAGGGGATGTCAATGAGTTTAATAGGGAATAATTTATGGATTATTCATAAAAATCTTCCTTATTCAGATCCTGAAGCAGGTCTGTCGGCAGGAAATATTCAGGGGTATCAATCTGGGCCTCTGCCAACTACAAGGAATATTTCGTTTAATGTGAAAATCAATTTTTAAGAAGACATGAAAAAATATATATTAACATCTTTAGTTACGTTGTTGTTCATAGGGTGTCAAACATCTGATGATGTAAACACGGATCAGCATGCTACGTACGATACTAATCCTGAAGCTTTGGTCACTTTTGCACAAAAGGAATTAAGTGATTATATGACAACTCCTAATGTGAACGAAAATAATTTTAGATTAACAATGCAATACTGGCAGGAAACCATTTATGTAAATGAAAGTAATTATGACTTTACCAATCGTAATGTGTCCAATCTTGTTTGGATTGATACTTATGTGAATGTACTGAAGAATTTGGATCAGGCGAGAAGGATCGTAAATGCATATGTTCCTACTTTTCAGGAAGTGGCAACATGGCCAGATGTAAAGCAGAATCAACTGGCTGTAATTGATCTTATGCAAGTCTATACATTTCAGGTTTTAGTTGATACTTATGGGGATGTTCCTTATACTCAGGCTCTTGATATTGAAAAATATCCACTGCCTAAATATGATAAAGCATCTGATATTTACGCTTCATTAATAGACCGGGTGAAAGCTGATATCACCAGTTTATCGGCGGATTCTTCGGCCTTTGGAGGTGGTGATATTTTGTATAAAGGAGATGTAGGTAAATGGAAAATATTTGCTAATTCTTTGTTGCTTAAATTAGGTATTTCTTTGGCGGATGTAAATCCAACTCTGGCGCAGGCTACGGTTAACCAGGCTATTGCAGGTGGTGTGATGACTTCTTCAGCGGATGACTGTAAATTTCAGTACATAGATTCTTCTCCAAATGAAAATCCGATTTATCAGGAAGTGACTTCCAGAAATGATTTTATTGCCGGGAAAACTTTGATTGATTATATGAAGACTAATAATGATACAAGAATAAGTGTTTACTACAGAGGCCTAATCAATGGGCAATATGTAGGGCAGGTCATCGGATCACCGGGATCATTTGCTAGTTTTTCAAAACCAGGAGCTTTTACCAGAGATGCTACCACACCTGGTATTCTTTTAAGTTATACTGAAGTGGCTTTTTACTTAGCTGAAGCTGCTGCAAGATGGGGAATTGGAGGAAGTCCGGCAGCTTTATATTCAACTGCAATTACTTCTTCATTCAGTGATTGGGGGAAAAATGCTGATGCTGCTGCATATATAGCAGCTCATCCTTATGATGCTTCCAACTGGAAAAAATCTATTGGAGAGCAAGCGTGGGTAGCAATGTATAACCAGGCTATGACATCATGGAATTTCTACAGAAGACTTGATTATCCACAATTGGTTGCGCCAACAACAGCAATTCCAAATGCGGGTGGTAAAGTACCGGTTAGGTTACAATATCCTCCTGCGGAAGCAACGACAAACGGTACTAACAGTTCTGCTGCAAGTGCTGCTATCGGAGGTGATAAATTAACAACCAAAATATTCTGGGACGTTAATTAATATTTGACATTTATTTAATATTTATATTATACCGCCTTCGGGCGGTTTTTTTAATTTGTATCCATTTTAAGAAATTTTAGCGGTTAATAAAATTAATATGCTTTACATAGTATTTTTATTGTCTTAACTTGATATTTTAATGCTGTTTTTATATACTTCTGATTATCAGTATTTTAGTTGATTTAATTTTCATTTTAATATAGATATTGTCAATTTTATACATTGTTATAGTTTTCTAAATTAAAATTATACTTATTTGTGATGTTTTTGTTAAAAAAAGTGATTTTAACTTAATTTAATAATTTTGATGGTGTTAAATTTCTTAATTATTGAATATATGTTAATTTTATTCAATTTTTCTTTGTGTTATTAAGAAAGTTTTACATTTTTGTGAGGTACAAAATTAATTTAGATATGAAGAAACTAACAACAGGTCTTCTTGTTTTGGTATTGTCTTCCTCTATTGCTGTAGCTCATGCGCAGGAAAAGAAAGATACCATTAAAACAAAAGAAATCGAAGGGGTAGTAGTAACTGCACTTGGGATCAAGAGAGAGAAAAAATCTTTGGGATATGCTTCCCAGGAAATTAAAGCAGGTGCTCTTTCCGACGGAACCACGAATACAGGAAATATTGCGGCGCAATTATCCGGTAAGGTAGCAGGTCTTAATGTTACTACAAATAATAACTTTGGAGGGTCTTCCAATTTGGTTATCAGAGGAGTAAAATCGCTGGCAGGAGGTAATCCACTCATTGTTATTGATGGATCACCTGTGAACAACACTAATACTCAGGCCAATTCACTGGACTATGGTAATGCGCTTTCAGATATCAATCAGGATGATATTGAATCCATCAACGTTCTGAAAGGTGCTGCCGCATCTGCATTGTATGGAGATAGAGGTCTTAACGGAGTTATTGTGATTACCACTAAAAATGGAAAAGGAAAAGATGACGGATCTTGGGGAGTGACATTCTCTTCAGCTATACAAGTCGGATTTATTGACAAATCTACTTTCCCTGAATACCAGACTAGATATGGTGCCGGATATGCTCAGAAATTCGGAGCACAGGCATCTGATGGTTTAAATTATGCTAACTTTGGTGCAGATGCTTCATGGGGGCCTAAGTTTGATCCTAATTTAATGGTATACCAATGGGATTCATTTAATCCTTCATCACCAAATTATAAAAAAGCAACTCCTTGGGTAGCCGCTAAAAATGGCCCCATTACATTTTTCAACAATCCTGCTTCGTACATCAATAGTGTAACGTTAGAGAAAGGACAGAAAGGGAAAAACATCAGCTTTACTTACGAGAATATGATGTCCGACGGACTAATGCCTAATTCCCACCTTAACAAAAATAATTTCTCTTTAAAGGTTAATTATGATCTGACTCCTAAATTACACTCTTCTTTTTATTCTACGATGACTTTGCAGGAAACTAAAGGGAGAAGTATTACAGGGTATTCAAACAATATAGCGACTGGCTTCAGACAATGGTGGCAAACTAACGTTGATGTTAAAGATCTTGAACAAGCGTATCTTGCAAATATAGATCCACATGTTGCCAATGCATCAAATAATTATGGTAACGTTACATGGAGCAGAAAGTCTGCTACAAACGGGGCTCCTGCTTATTGGAATAATCCATATTTCCAGGCTTATCAAAATTATTCTTCAGATAAAAGATACAGAAGTTTTACCTATGGTCAGGTAACATATGATCTGTTCGATAATATCTCTGTTACCGGGAAAGTTTCTTATGACAGAACAAATCTTACCGCTGATACCAGATTGGCCGTGGGATCCTTGCCTCAGGCTTTCGGACAATCAAATAATGTTATTGGTTCAGGATATGGAAGACGTGATATCTTACAGACAGAAACCAATTATGACTTAATGGTGAATTATAAATTCGATATCACGGATAATATTAATATTTCCGGAGTTGTGGGAGGAAATATTCGTAGAAACTATGATAGCTCAATCTATGCTTCCACAGAAGGAGGGTTGATCGTTCCCGGAATTTATGCTTTATCCAATTCTAAAAAGGCACCTCTTGCTCCGGATGAAAATGTATCTACACAACAGACAAATTCATTATTTGCTACTGCTTCATTTGATTTTTATAAAAAATTCTATTTAGATGCAACCTGGAGGAGAGCCGAAGTGTCAACCTTAAATCCAGATAATAATATATATAATTATCCATCCATTACCGGGTCTTTAATTATGTCCGAAATTCTTGATACCAAACGATGGATGAATTTCTGGAAAATCAGAGCCAATTATGCAGAAGTTGGAGGAACTGCAAATCCATACCAATTGGTTAATAATTATAAGTCTGCTGGGATCTTAAACGGAACGGGAATTTACAACCCGATTTTAAATCAACCATTTTATGGTTTAATGCCTCAAAGAGCTAAAGAATTTGAAATTGGAACTGAAGTTCATTTCTTAAGAGATAGAATCACCCTTGATGTGGCATATTATAAAACAAAAACAAATCCTCAGATTCTTTCACCACTGCCTACATCTGCAGCGATAGGGTATACTGGTAAAGTATTCAATGCAGGTAGAATTGATAACAGCGGGGTAGAGGTACAGTTAGGTTTAGTGCCAATAAAAACAAAAGATTTTACTTGGAATATTGATGCCAACTGGTCTAAAAACCAGAATGAAGTGGTAAATTTATATCCCGGAATCAACAATTATTTATTAAATAGTTTCCAGGGTGGAGTATCTTTAAATGCAAGAGTAGGAGAAGCTTGGGGAACATTAATCGGGTCTGATTATACTTATCTGAACGGACAAAAAGTGATTGATCCGAAAACAGGAAAATATTTACAAAATCCTAATCAGGTGATCGGTAATACAACACCAGACTGGATTGGAGGTATCAGAAACAGCTTCAGTTATAAAGGATTCTCTTTAAGCTTCTTAATTGATATGCGTAAAGGAGGAGATGTATTCTCAACAGATATGTATTATGGATTATCTTCAGGTCTTTATAAAGAAACTGCCGTTGGAGATTACAGAGATAAGCCTATTGTTTTACCTGGTGTTCTTCCTGACGGTACTCCAAACAATATTCAACTATCTCCGTTCGCTGATAATAATGCTGCTATGGGATATAAAACCCAACCTTCAAGAGAGTTTGTGTATGATGGTTCTTTCATTAAGCTAAGAGAGGCAAGTATTGGGTATATGCTTCCAAAGTCTTTATTGGAGGGTACTAAGATCTATGATGCTAAAATATCTATTGTAGGAAGAAATCTGTGGATTATCCACAAAAATTTACCATATGCTGATCCTGAAGCCATGGTAGGTGGAGGGATAAACTCCTATGGATGGTCAATTGGTTCAATGCCTACCACAAGAGATATTGGTGTCAATGTTACGTTTAAATTCTAAATTACTTTAAAAATGAAAAATATTATAAAAATAAGTTTGGTGTCTGCATGTATTGGGTTGGCTTTAAGTTCATGTCAAAGTGATTTAACTTCTCTTAATGACGATCCTAAACACCCGTCAATTTTGCCTTCAGAAAATTTATTAGCTACGGGTATGTATCAATCATCCTATTATATGGATAACCCGAGTGTGAACTTTAATAATTACAGATTTTTTACACAGCAGTGGGCAGAAACGCAATATCCGGATGAAACTCAATATAACCTGGTAACGCGTAACCAGCCTCGTGGTCATTTTAACAGAATGTATGTTTACAGTATTAATAATCTGAAACAAGCAAAAATGAATCTGAAAAATGAGGTAGAGACTGATGATATTCGTGCCAATAAAATGGCAACCTTGGAAATTGAAGAAATTTTTATCTGGGAAAATATTGTTGATACCTATGGAGACGTTCCTTATTCTGAAGCCTTCAGACCAGATGAAATCTTAACCCCAAAATATGATGATGCCAAAACCATTTATCTTGATCTGATCAAAAGGATTGATGCTGCTACGGCAACGATAAAGCCGGCTGTTAACGGTTATAATGATCTGGTTTATGCAGGGAATATGACGAAATGGAAGAAGTTCGCGAATTCTATTAAACTGAGATTAGGAATGAACCTGGCAGATGTTGATCCCGCACTGGCTAAAACTACGGTTGAATCTGCTATTGCTGGCGGTGTTATTTCTTCTGATGATGAAGCTTACAAATTCAAATATGATGGAGGCACATTCTCTAATCCGGTATTTGATAACCTTGTAGCTTCAAACAGAAATGACTTTGTGCCCAGTGAGCTTACTATTAAAACTATGAGTGCGCTTTCAGATCCAAGAATGGACGTATGGTTTACAAAAGTTGGTGGAGTTTATAAAGGTGGAGTTTTCGGGGAATTAAATGATCCTTATACCAACTACTCTCAGCTAAGTTCTTACTTTAGAAGTGCTACTGCACCGTCAAACTTACTAAGTTATGCAGAAGTAGCATTCTTAAAAGCAGAGGCAGCAGCAAGAGGATTTGCAGCAGGAGGTACGGCTGTTGATCTTTATGCCGCAGCTGTAGCTGAATCTATGAGAGAGAATGGGGTAAGTGCAGCCAATGCAGCAACATATATTGCAGCTAATCCTTTAAATATTGCCAACTGGAAACAGTCTATCGGTACACAAGCATGGATTGCTATGTTTAACAAAGGTTTTGCAAGCTGGAATTTTACAAGACGTTTAGATTATCCGATCTTAGTAAATCCTCCAAAATCGAATTTGTCTTCTGTGCCGTATAGAATGCCTTATTCAGATCAGGAATACGTGTTGAACGGAGCAAACGTTAAAGCTGCCGGTGATAAAATTGGCGGTGATAAAGCAACCACGAAACTTTTCTGGGACAAAAACTAAAATCAGCACACATTTAACAACATTCATATTATACCGCCTCCGGGCGGTTTTTTTGTGCCGTAAAGAGAGAAATTTTATTTTTCTGAAAATTGAATTTTCTATGCAATCTATTTTACGGGAGAAGCATTTTGGTTGATATAAAGAGATTTAATGTATTGCATTTTATCATTTAGAGTGTTTTTACGGGATAAAACTCCCGTTTCTGCCTTGTGAATTATTTCATTTTTTTCGTGATAATTTATTTTTTAACTTAATTTTTTAATTATTTAATGATAAATATCGTCTTTTAATATATATATCATATTTTTTTTATCTTTTTTCTTTGACTTGTTTAGAAAGTTTAACAAATTTGTCCGGATACAAAAATTATTTTGATATGAAGAAACTAAACACAAGTCTTCTTGTTTTAGTGTTAACTTCTTCTATAGCGGTCACAAATGCGCAGCAGAAGAAAGATACCATGAAAACAAAAGAAATCGAGGGTGTAGTGGTGACTGCACTCGGAATTAAAAGAGAGAAAAGATCTCTTGGATATTCCACAACAGAGATAAAGGGAGATCAGGTCTCTAATGTTCCTGTAGCGAATGTTTCAGATGCATTAGCTGGGCAGGTAGCTGGTTTGAATATTACACAATCAGGTACTATGGGAGGTTCTGCTAATGTTGTGATTAGAGGTATAAAATCACTTACATCCAGTAATCAAGCACTTATTGTAGTTGATGGTACTCCAATCAATAATGATACTTTTAACCAGGCAAATATGAGCTCCGGTGGAGGTGGATATGATTATGCTAATGGTATGGCAGATATTAATCCTAACGATATTGAAAGTGTAAACGTTCTTAAAGGTGCTGCGGCTTCTGCTCTTTATGGATCTAGAGGTATGAACGGAGTGGTAATGATTACTACTAAAAAAGGTAAAAAATCAAGAAAAATAGGGGTAGAATTTAACAGTTCCATTACGCTTGGAACAGTAGATAAATCAACGCTTCCTAAATATCAGCATGAATACGGAGGAGGTACTTCAGGAAAATCTTTCTATAATGTTGATTTGGTAAATGGATATCCCGATATTAATGGAGATGGTATTTTAGATGCTAATATTGTAAATACATATAATGACAGTTCATTTGGAACAAGATTCGATCCAAATTTATTAGTTTATAACTGGGATTCACAATACCCCTATTTACCTGGATATCTGAAACCAACACCGTGGGTAGCTGGGAAAGATCCCAATATGATCTGGAATACTTCTGCAATTTATCAGAATTCAATTGCTTTTTCTGCCGGAAACGATAAAGGAAAGTATAGAGTAGGATATACCAATTTCTACCAACAGGGAGCATTGGTAAATAGCGAAATTAAAAAAAACACTTTAGATTTTTCTGCAGATTATAATTTCACGGATAAACTGAGTCTATTTACTAATATATCATACATCAATACCAGAGGTAAAGGTAGAGCTTATACAGGATATGAGGCCAGAAATCCAATGCAGGGTTTTAGAGGTTGGTGGAATATGGGTGTTGATATGAATAAGCAGAGAGAAGCTTATGCATTAACGAGAAAAAATGTTACATGGAATATTCAGGATTGGGAAACTCAAACAGTAGGCTATACCGATAACTATTTCTTCAACAGATATGAGAATTATGAAACAGATACTAGAAATCGTTATTTTGGAAATGTAGGATTGAATTATAAGTTTACAGATTGGTTAAATTTCATGGGAAGGTATACTTTTGATACTTTTGATGATATCAGAGAGGAAAGAGTAGCTAAAGGTTCTTCTGATCAAGGACGTTTGAGTAATGGAGGGAACGGTGAATATTATGTTATGATGCAGAAAGTTTATGAGATGAACTATGACGGTATCTTCAATATTAATAAAAACCTTGGAAGTGATTTCAACCTTAATGGAAACCTTGGTTTTAACTTACGAAGGAATAAAAGATATGGAATGTCAATCGCCACGAATGCAGGGCTAAAAGTTCCATGGTTATATTCTATTACAAACTCTGCAGAGCCCTTAACTGAAAAGAATCTTGAAGATTTTGATAATACAAAAACTAATATTGGCTTATTCGCACAAGCTAGTTTAGGATATAAAAATATGTTGTTTATTGATGGGTCTTACAGGCGTGATAAATCGTCAACACTTCCTAGTAGTAAGCGCTCATATGGATATTATTCAGTATCTGGTAGCTTTGTATTTTCAGAACTCTTAAAGAATAAGGATAAAATCAATTTTGGTAAAGTTAGGTTCAATTATGCAGAAGTGGGTAATGATACCGATGCTTATAACTTGAGAAACACTTATATATTCAATCCCGGATTTAATGACTCATTTAATGCAAGCTCTTCCAGTATATCAAAGAATCCAGAATTAGGACCCGAAAGAATGAAGGAAATGGAAGCAGGTTTGGAAATGGGGTTTTTCAGAAATCGATTAAGTTTTGATGTATCTGTATATAAGCAAAAAACTGAAGACCTGATAACACCTACTGATATTTCAGGATCTTCAGGATTTAAAAAAATGTGGGTAAATGCCGGAAATATTGAAAATAAAGGTATTGAAGCCAGATTAACGGTGGTGCCAGTTAAAACAACTAATTTTACTTGGGAACTTACTGGAAACTGGTCCAAGAATAAATCTACTGTAACTCACATTAACGGAGACAATGACTTCTTACCACTTGCTAAGATGTGGAATGTTACATCTGGAGCAAAATTGGGAGAATCTACAGGAACAATCAGGGGAACTGATTTCGTATATCTTAACGGTGAAAAAGTTGTAGGAAAAGACGGATTATATTTGACAACCAAGAATACTTCTCCTCAGGAAGTTATTGGTGATGCTATTCCTAAATGGAGAGGAAGTATCATGAATACCTTTCGATATAAAAACTTTAGTCTTAGCTTCTTAATAGACATGAAGAAAGGAGGAGATGTTTATTCTCAGGATATGGCATTTGGATTATTGAGTGGACTATATGAAGAAACTGCCGGTCTGAATGATTTGGGAAAACCTTTGAGAAATAGTTTAGCTAACGGAGGAGGAATTATCCTTCCAGGAGTAAAAGCCGATGGTTCCCCTAATGATATAAGAACAGGTTTTACTAATGTTAACAACCCTTATAGTTCCAACAGAGCACCTGAAAAAATGTATGTTTATGACGGATCTTTTGTGAAATTGAGAAATGTTACCATTTCATATAAATTACCGAAGGAAATACTTGAAAATACATTTATTGAGAGTTTAACATTTTCTTTAATCGGGCGAAATTTATGGATTATTCATAAAAACTTACCTTATTCAGATCCTGAATCATTGATGACTTCCGGTAATGCTATTGGCTTCCAGAATGGTGCTCATCCAACTTATAAAGAAATAGGAGCAAGTGTAAAAGTTGAATTTTAAAAAAGAATTATGAAAAAAATAATAATTGGATCTCTTGTGGTTCTTTCTCTAGCTTCATGTTCTGAAAGTTTTGATGACCTGAATGTAGATCCTAAAAAACCAACTGATGTACCAGGTAGTTTTTTATTTACAAGTGGAGTGAAAAACTTATTTGATCAAATGGGGAGCACTAGTGTTAATAGCAATATTTTTAGATTAGTAGCACAGCATTGGACTGAAACTCAGTATGTAACGGAAACGAATTATGATATCAGAAACAGAGCAATACCTGAAGAACATTGGAATAAAATGTATGGTTCTGTTTTATATGATCTGAAGAAAGCAAAAGAATCTGTGATAGTTGATCCAGACCTTAAGGCTGGAGAAAAGAAAAATCAAATAGCATTTATTACCATTGCACAAGTATATGCTTGGCAGCAAATGGTGGACTTATTCGGAAATATTCCATATTCAAGAGCGCTGGAAAGTCTTAATAATACGAGGCCTGTTTATGATGATGCATTTACAATTTATAAAGATCTTTTATTAAAAGTAACCATAGCCTATAATGATATTGATTCGGCATATAATGGATTATCTGAAGATTTTATTTATAATGGTGATATAGTGAGATGGAAAAAATTTGCATCATCTCTCAGATTTAAATTGGCGATGAGAATTGCAGATTTTGACCCTGAATTGTCTAAAAAAGAAGCAGAAGCAGCATATAATGCAGGTTTGATGTCTTCCAATGATGATAATTTCATTCTTAAGTATGAAAATAATACAGCGAATGCAAATCCACTATATGCAGATTTAGTTTTAAGTGGACGACAAGATTTTGTTCCTTCAGATACATTTGTAGATTATCTAAATGGACTGGAAGATCCGAGAAGAAGTGTATATTTTGATAATAATAAAACACCATATATAGGTGGCATATACGGTGCGCTTAATGATTATAAGGATTTTACTCATATAGGTAAAGCGTTCTATAAAAGAGATCTGAAGGGGGATTTAATGGACTACTGTGAAATCTCATTCTTACTCGCAGAAGCTAAGGAAAGAGGATATAATGTTGGTTCTACAGCTGCTGACTATTATAAACAAGCTATCAAGGCAAGTATGGAATATTGGGGAATTTCTACATCCGATGTTATTACTTATCTTACAAGAGCTGACGTTGATTACTCTACAGCATCAGGTACATGGAGAGAAAAAATTGGAAAACAATTTTGGATTGCCATGTACAACAGAGGATTTGAAGCATGGTCGGTGTACAGGAAGTATGATGCACCAGAGCTAAGATTGCCGGCAGAAACTAAAAGACCGGTTCCTAAGAGATTTACCTATCCTGTTACTGAATCTAATCTAAATAGTAGTAACTATAATCAGGCAGCGACGGCAATTGGAGGAGATCAACAGCAAACCAAGATCTTTTGGGACAAATACTAACACACATTTATTAACATTCATATTGTGCCGCCTTCGGGCGGTTTTTTTATTTCCGTATATTTGTACTTCAAAAATTCTGAGATACTATATTTTTTGAAGATATTCTATCTCTGGCCATTAAAATTGAACGTAAGAACATGAACATTAAAGATATTATAGACGAAAAACTTTCGGAAGTCATTTTAAATCTCTATCAGTTAAAAGACATCAAGCTGGAAGTTCAGGAAAATAAAACGGAATTCGAAGGTGATTTTACCGTCGTTACTTTTCCGTTGGTAAAACAATTAAAGAAAAATCCTGAAAATATCGGAGTTGAACTGGGAGAAGCACTGACCACACAAACAGATCTGTTTGAAAGTTTTAACGTGGTAAAAGGTTTTCTGAATGTAAAAGTTAAAAATCAATTATTTATAGATAATTTCAGATCGGTAAGCAACGGGTTTTCAACAGTGGATAAGAAAAATGCTACCGTGATGGTAGAATATTCTTCTCCGAATACCAATAAACCTTTGCACCTAGGCCACATCAGAAATAATTTATTAGGATTTTCCGTTGCCCAGATTCTAAAAGAGGCAGGCTATGATGTGATCAAAACACAGATCATTAACGATAGAGGAATTCATATCTGTAAATCAATGTTGGCATGGGAAAAATTCGGAAACGGAGAAACTCCTGAAACAACAAATATCAAAGGAGATAAATTTGTCGGAAACTATTATGTAGAATTTGATAAAAACTATAAAAAGAAATTGCTGATCTTGTCGCTCAGGGCGTAGGAGAAGACCAGGCTAAAAAAGAAGCACCGATGATCAGGGAGGCTCAACAGATGCTTGTAGACTGGGAAAACGGAGATGAAAATGTAAGAGCACTCTGGAAAGAAATGAATTCCTGGGTATACAAAGGATTCAATGAAACTTATAAAAGATTGGGCGTTGATTTTGATCAGGTTCAATATGAAAGCAATACTTATATTTTAGGAAAAGACCTTATTCAGGCAGGTCTGGATAAAGGAGTTTTATTCCAGAAAGAAGACGGCTCTGTCTGGTGTGATCTTACCGATGAAGGGCTTGATCAGAAATTATTGCTACGTTCAGACGGTACTTCTGTGTATATGACTCAGGATTTGGGAACGGCTGTGGAACGTTTTAAACAAAACAACATTCAAAAGCTTATCTACACGGTAGGAAATGAACAGGATTATCACTTCCAGGTTTTATTTAAAATCCTGAAGAAACTTGGGTATGAATGGGCCGATCAGTTGTATCACCTGTCTTATGGAATGGTAGAACTTCCTGAAGGAAAAATGAAATCCCGTGAAGGAACTGTAGTAGATGCTGATGATTTAATGCAGGAAATGTATGCTACAGCTAAATCTAAGGCACAAGAGCTTGGAAAACTGGAAACATTATCCGAAGAAGACAAAGAAGCATCTTACGAAACGGTAGGATTGGGAGCATTAAAATATTTCATGCTGAAAGTTGATCCTAAGAAAAAAATGCTTTTCAATCCGGCAGAAAGTATTGATTTTAACGGGAATACAGGACCATTTATTCAATATACCTACGCTCGTATTCAGTCATTATTGGCTAAGGCAGATTATATACAGAAGGAGACGGAGGATATTGTATTAAACCAATTTGAAAAAGAACTGATTATGCAGTTGGCAAATTTCAAAACAATTGTTGCCAGGTCAGCAGAAACATTAAGCCCGGCTTTGGTTGCCAATTATGTATATGACCTTGTCAAATCATACAATTCTTTCTATCAGAATAATCCGATCCTGAATCAGGACGATGAAAATGTAAAACAATTCCGCTTAGATCTGTCAGATCTTACAGCCAAGACTATCAAAAAGTCGCTGGAACTTCTGGGGATCGGAACAGTAAACAGAATGTAAAAAAAACTCCTGAATATTCAGGAGTTTTTTTATGTCAAAATTATCACTGGTTTACGTTGATCATGAGTATTCTTCAGTTACATAATTAGGTTCCCTCGTTTTTGCTGTGTACCTGTTTCAGGCTGTCTGCGTAGAGCTTAGCCGCGCTCCATCTTGCATGTTTGGATAAAATAACCGGATAGCCTTTCTTGTACGTGTAGACCTTTGTAAACTTAGCCCCAAAAAATATCAGCATACAGGAATAATTGATCCACATCATGATCAGTATGACGGTTCCGGCAGCTCCGAAAGTTGAGGTGGGTTTTGCCTGGCTGAAATATAAGCTTAATAAAAATTTTCCCAGTGTAAACAGTATGGTAGTGAGAAAAGCACCTCTCCAAACGGATTTCCAGGTGATCAATACATCAGGAAGAACTTTGAACATCAGCGCAAATAAAAGCATTACAAGACCAAAACCGATCGCAAAATTCACAAATTCTACCAGCATATAAGTTTCAAAACCAAAATATTGGGTGATAATAGTATTGAATAAGCTGATGAGTGAAGAAAGAACCATGGTGATCATCAATAGAAAGCCTAGTATCAGGATCATTCCCAGTGAATTTGCCCTGTCTAATAAAAATTTAAGAAGAGCTTTTTTGGGCGCAGCTTCCACATCCCAGAGAGCATTTAATGAATGCTGAAGCTGGAAAAACAGCGTAGTGGAACCAAACACCAAGGAGCCTACTCCCACTGCTTTCATAAAAATATTTTTTTATCGATGAGAGCACCGGCCAGCATACCTTCAATGCTTTTAGCCACATCCGGACCCATAATACCGCTGATCTGGGTACTGATCTGTCCGCGGATAGCTTCTTCTCCAAAAAAATTTCCCAACACCCAGATAATAATGATTAATAATCCGGGAATGGAAAAAATGGCATAATAGGCAAGGCTCGCCGAATCTTTTGATGCGGAAGAATTGTTCCATTCTGTAAACGTGTCTTTCAAAACATCCCAGAAAAATTTAGCATTTTTGATCATATTAAAAAGGATATCCGATGGCAATATTTAAAATAAGATTGTCTTTTCTCCAGCTTGGGTCTCCGAAATTAATTTTATCGAAAGTCCATCTGTCCCCTTTTTCATAATAAGGAACTCTTAATGGCATAGCTAAGTCTAATCTCAAAATCAGGATAGAAAAATCAAGTCTCAGACCAACTCCGGCACCTACCGCAACTTCCTGTAAAAAATCTTTTGAAAATTTGGCGCCGGGTCTGTTTTCATCACTATTGATCAGCCATATATTTCCGGCATCAACAAAGGCGGCAACATTTAAAAATTTATAAAGATTAGCACGATATTCGGCGTTTAATTCCAGCTTAATATCTCCTGACTGATCAAAGAAACCTCCTTCCGGTAAAGTTCTGGGATCAAAACTCCCCGGTCCCAATGTTCTTGCACGGAATGCCCTGATACTGTTGCTTCCTCCTGAGAAAAATTGTTTGGAAAAAGGGACGAAGTCTGAGTTTCCGTACGGATAAGCGATTCCGGCAATGAGTCGGGTGGCAAGAGAGGTTTTCTCAGTAAATTTATGATAAAACCTTAAGTCATTCTCAATCTTGGCATATTGACTGAAAGGGATTCCGAAAATTTCTTTTTGCTTATCTTTTTTAACATTGGCACCGGTAACAAGCCCTGTAATATTTCCTGCCAGATCAAGAGTCCCCTTATAATAAAAGGTATTCTTCCTCGGAAGCATGGTATTGGTATAGGTATAAGAATAAGTAGGACCGAAAATAAGCTGTTCCTTAACAACTCTTTTCATGGCATCATTCTTTTCAGCCAGTGCATTATAAGCATCTGTAACTTTAGCCGGAGAAACCAAGGTGATATCAATTACCTTCAGTTCGTGTTCTTTTCTAATATTTTCCTTCCAAACATAGCCGAATGATCCGGTAAAGTTGTTCAGGGTATAGTATCGGGTACGGTTCTGGAATTCATATCCCAATGTGATATTGGTTCGTGGTACAAACGCACTGGAAGAATTAAAACGGAAAGGTGCTACAATTCGTGGAATGGAAAGCTGTACGTTGGCTCCTCCACGGAAAATGTTATTGGCATCCTTCGGCCCTCCCATCTGAAAATCAAAAGCTCCATAGATTGCCGCTTTAAATTGCTCTGCCCCTTTGAAGAAGTTTCTGTGGGTCCAGTTCAGATTAAGTTCACCACCACCGTAGTTAGCAGAGTTGGTTCTCCCAAGTGCTTCAAGTCGCAACGATTGAATCTGTCTCGGTGTCAGTAAATAATAGGCATCAAATTTATGATTTATAGAGTCGGAAGTGATGAATTCATTTTTCACAAATTTAAAAACTCCAAGGCTGATCAAACGGTTTAACGTAAGATTATGATTGGAACGGTTATACAAATCGCCCTTTTTAAAATATAAAGCCCGGTCAAAGATTTTTGGTTTAAACTTATGCTGCGGATCAATCACATAAATATCATCAAAAGCATATTTCGAAAGTGAATCCTTGTCCATAGGGATGCTGTATTTCCCATCTTTTACATCCTGAATATTGTAAGTAGGGAATACAACTACTTTATCAATGCTGAATTGTTGAGTAGCCAGAGCAGGCGTATTATCTTTAAGCTTTACGTTGAGTTCTACTTTATGATTTTTGCTGACGGTACTGTCTGCCTGAACAATAATATTATCAGGATGGAAGTAATAAAAACCTCTTTCCTTTAGCCTGCTGTCAATTCTTTCGCGCTCAGATTTGATGACGTCCAGATCAAAAGGTTTTCCATTTTTTAACAGAGTTCTTTCTGTCAGATTTTGAATTTCCTGATTGATAAGAGTAGAGTCTTTCTGAAATTTGACTCCATCGATCATATACCTCGCACCGGGTCTTACCGTATAAATTACTTTTGCTCTCTTATTTTTAGAAACGGTATCATACGTTGCTTTAGCATTGAAGTATCCTTTATTTTCAGAATAATTTTCAATAATATCTTTATTGAATTCACGGTCTACATCGCCTAGTAGAACCGGCTTTTCACCTACCTTATACTTTAGCCAGTAATTAAACCCTTTGTCTTTTTTAGGCTCTTTGGCAATATTGTAGAAATATAATTTAGGACGTAATCCCAGAAATGTAGAATTAGGTTTAGGCCTGAGGTTATCTTCCAGTGCTGACTGAAGATCTTTTTTTTCCTGTTTCGATATCGTGTCGTTTTCAATTTTTACTTCAGCACCAGTGTATAGCATCTGACCCTCTTTCAAAAATCGCGTATTGCTACAGGAAATCACTGTGGATGCCAGTCCGGAAGCCAACAGATACTTACAATATGTATGGAACATTTTACTCATTATTTAAATTCTACCACTTGGTTATTTTGATTCTTTTTGGTTTTCTTTTCTTTTGATTTTTGGAAAATCTCCCGGAATTTATCGTAATCCAGAGTGATAATAAATCCAAGTCCGGTTTCTATAATCTGCCCCTGAAGAGCTACCTGATATTCATCTTTACGATAGGCACGAAGCATGTATCTTCCGTCTTTAGAAAGGCTGTAATCTACAGAAACGTTTCCTGCAATATTGGTCATGTTTTCATTCTGACGCGCTTGTCCTTCCAATCCGAAATTACTTCCTACCGTTACCTTTAATCGGTCATTCAATAATTTTTTGCTGATATCTACGTTCAGGTCGGTCCTTGTATTTTTCTGGCCTGTGGAATAATCTTCCGAAGAATCAAGCCCGAAATTAAGATCCACTTCCTTGATTAAACCTGCTGCCAGATTATTCAGCTGCTGGGAAAGAATTTTACTCACACTCTGTCTTGCCATTGTTTCTGCAGACATTCCGGCACCGCTTTCAAACGGATTTTCTCCGATAAAACGGTTAAGGAGAAGTAAGGCAAATACCTGCTTATTCATTTCAGATTCCTGAGTTCTGAGCTGGGCAAGTTTTTGATCGATAACATCTTTTACATTGCTGGAAATAGAATTATTCTTCTCTTCTGTGGTGATATCAAAGCTAAGCTTTGGTTTTAGCAATTCACCTTTCATTTTTAGTAAAGTATTGAAAGGTATTCTTTGTTTATATTGATTCATCTCGGAAGCGCTCTGTCCTGTGATCTGCTGTTCTACGAGATCAATAGGAGGTGCTTCGGTCTTATAAACGGCTGTAATATCCATCATGGCCATGGTAGGCTCTCCTGTCCAGGTAATCGTACTTCCTTTCTGGATATCGAATTTACGTTTCAGGAAGCTTACACTAAGGTCATAGCTTCCTTTTTCCACCTCATAAACGCCTACTAATGTCGTCTTTCCTGAAGGATCAATACCTCCGGTCAGTTCAGCTTCTCCCTGAAGCTGTACAAAGTCACCGTTGGCTTTATCTATAATCAAAGAAAGTTTGGCTTCTTTACTTACTTCAATATTCACACTGACATCCATTCCTTTGATGCGGCTTTGTGCATTGAGAGAATCTGTTTTGACTGTTTTGTTCAAGACCACCTGATCCTGGTCAACAAATTCCACAATACCATCTCTTTCCTGTAAAGAAGGATTAGATTGAGGAAGCACAAAGGTAAAGTCTGTATCGTCAGAAACACTTAATCTGCCGTCTACTTTAGGAAGGTCTAGGTTGCCGCGGATATGAAGTCCAGCGTCAATCGCAAGAACGCCATACATCATAGCGTCATTTGATTTTTGAGAATTTACCACCTTGAAATCTTTGGCATTGACATTAAGATTAAATGCGAAATCTCTATAGGTTTGTGTAAGAACCTGCCCGTCTACAACGAGTGAGTTTCCATCTTTGTCATTGATTTTAAATTGATTGAATTCTATACCGCGGCTGGTGAAGTCAATTTCATCATTCAGTTTCCTGAAATCACTTCCGGTTTTTGCAATTTCGAGACCGGCATCATTCAATTTTACTTTTCCTAAAATGTTGGGTTTATCCGTGGTTCCGCTTATTTTTAAATTCCCCGACAAATAACCTTCCGTATTGGTAATGGCATTCATAGAGAAGCCCTGAAGCGTTTTCATCTGAAGCTGATTAATGGCCATATTCAGGTCCAATGAGCTGGAAGAAGTATTGTAATCTCCCAGTATCTTTACGTCATTATTATTTCCGGAAAGGGCAATATCCGCATTTAAAATATTGGGTGACGCATTATTAACTTTCACGGCAAGATTTCCTACAGGACTTCCGTATACCATCAGATCGGAAATGTTGAGATCTGAGTTGAAAGTCATCTTTTTGGTGATATCCCTTAGCTGCGCCGTTCCGTTGATGGTTCCTCTGGCCAGTACAGTATCTTTTTGATCAGCTCCGTGATGGTTTCAATTTTGAAATCTTTCAACGAAACATTTAGTGGACTGTTTGGGCTGTTATTTTCAGACTGAAGTGAAATCTGGCTGTTTCCATTTGACAGAACAAAATTATCTGCCAGGATGCCTTTACTGCTGATCTGAATTTTGTTATTCTCAGCCACATTCCAGTCTGCGTAATTGAGTTTTAACCCGTCTGGCTTTAAAGAAATTTCTGTAATATCATTCAACGATTTGGCATTTCCTGCAATCAGGAATTGTGTGGCATCTTTATCATCTTTGGTTGTGACATTGTAATTGATGGTATTATCAGCAACATCACCACCAATATTGATTTTTTTCAAAGAAAAGCTCGAGCTTTTCAAAGCCGCAACATTCAGGTTGTACTGTAATGCCTGATTTTCATTAGTAACTTTTAAAGTTCCTTTTTCAATAGAATTTTCCCCATACAACAATCGCGGAATTTCTCCGTCAAGCTCAATTTTCTGCGAATCAGCATCGTAATTCCCATTGATATTGATGGTTTCAAAGTCTTTCAGATCCGGAACGAATTTTCTGATCAGATCATCATTCTTCACTTTTGCAGTAAAGGTAAAATGCTGTCCCGGATCGGTTTTTTGTTTTGTACCCGGTTTCTGGAACTGATAATATTGATTAATGGTTTGAGTTAAAGCTCCAAAAATCTGGGTAAGTTTATATTTCCCCTTCAGCTCGACGTCAGCAACCTGTGAGTTAAGAATAATTTGTGTTGAATCTTTTGTTGAAGAAGCTTTCAGGTTGACTTCCTGAACAGGGTATACTTCTTTGGTATCGGAAAAGGCAAAGTCTTTTAAATTTAAATATCCGTTAAGGCTATTCGGATCCAGACTTGTAAAATCTCCGTCAATTTTTCCTGCAATAATCATTGGTTTTTCATAAAATCCAAGTTTATTGACATCCAGCTTGATTACTTCACCGTTGACTTTTACCGTAGGATTTTTTTCGTCATAAACACCTGAAGCGGTCAATTGCAGACTGGCATTCGGATCTTTTGAATCTAAAATAACATGATAAGCCCCCCTGTTGATCTTACCGGTGAGATTCATATTCTGGTATCGGTATCCTTTGTAGACAGCAGAGGCCACATGCCCTTTTAGGTCTGCATTGGCATTTTTAAAATCAAAACTTTCACCTTTTGCATAAATCTGAGCGGTAACCGGACCAATATCTTTATTCTGAATAATTTTTCCTACCTGAATTCCCTGAAGATTGGCCTTTACATCGTATAATTCACGATTTTTTCTGCGCATGTCAACATTGGCAACAATAGCGGCATTTCCAAGGGTAGAATAGAGGTTGAGGTCTGTTGTTACTATTTTAGTCGTTCCTTTTGCATTTCCTTTAATGCTAAAGCTGGAAGGAAGCGATATCGTAGACGGAATGGTATTTTTTGGAACGAGGTTGAAAATTGTTTGCGCATTCGATGAGAATTCTCCGATTCTTACATCATAATACAGCTGATCAGGATTCATCGCGTTTTTGACTTTTCCTGACGCAACGACCCTCAGCTGATCCAAACCTGAAACTTTAAGATCCTGGATCAAAAGATCGTTTACACTTCCTTTAACATTGGCGTTGACATTTAAAACGGCATTCGGGTATTTGTTGAATGGAACTGTATTTCTCAATGTTGGAACAAGGTTCAGAATATCAGAAAACCCGATTTTGGAATCTTTGATATTGGCTGAAATCTTTACTGCACCCAGATTGTTAGTTAACTGATCGATCGAATCATAATTTAAAATTACCTCATCACGCAATACAGTTTTCGGAGTTTGGAGATAAAGACTTTTAAGGTAAGCTTCCTTTTCGGCATACACAAAATCAGTGTTGAATTTTTGGATATTCAGGCCTCTTGCTTCCTGTATTTCTGCAGAATTAACTGTTCCGGCGAATGTATTGTTTTCCATTTTGAAGCTTCTCAGTTCAAGGTTCATTTTAGAGAAGTTCATATGATTGAAGTCCATTCCCTGTTTTGTAGGAGCAAGGGCGGTATTGTTGTAGGTAGCTTTTACATCATTAAGCACGAGTTTACCTAAAAGAAGGTTGATCGCTTGATCTTTATCGGAAACTTTTGAAACCTCCGGCTCTTTTGTTTTTTTCGGATTGGCATTCTGTGCAGGAAGATAAAGATTGGCATTGATATCTGCTCCTGAAAGAAACACATTGGCCACATTAAAAGTATTATTTTCAAGATCCAGCTTATTAACCTTTGTACTTAATTCCTTGAAGAGAACCTTGGCAAATGTTTTGGTGTTTTCATCACCGTAATCAATATTGAAATTGGTGAGTTTTATGCCTCTCAGGCCAATATTCATAGGCTTTTTTTTCGTTGAGAGAATCAACTTTTTTCTCTACCTTTTTGGTTACTTCTTCTACAATATCCTGCTTCAGTTTTAATTTCAATCCATCCAGATTGATATCATTGACAGCATACGTATTTTTACTGAGGTCAAACTTTTTAACCCTGGTATCGAAAGATTTGAAATACAGATTGATATCGTTTCTGGATTGCTGATCGTTGAAAGTAACGCCGATATCTTTTAAATTGATTTTGTCCAGGGAAATGATGAAAGGTTTGGAAGGACTTTCTTCTTTATCATTGGTGGCAAAAGCATCAATGATATAGTCGAAATTGAATTTACCGTCCGGCTTGCGTACTACGTTGGCTCTGGCTCCTTCCATATCTACTGAGGTAATATCTGCAGTAGAGTTGATAAGCTTCAGCATATGCAGCCCCACATCGAGTTTTTTTACAGCCAGCAGGGTATCTACATCCTGTCCTTTGAGGTAAAGGTTTTCCATAACGAGGCTGTTAGGAAATCCTATGTAAACTTTTTTCAAGGCTTACCTTTGTTTTGATTTTTTTCTCAAGGTAAACAATAAGTTTGTCCTTGATGAAATTCTGAACAGCCGGAAGTCTGAGGCTGAGTATCAGAAGGGTAAGAAAAACCAATATTGCAATAAAAGTGATTGCAATACGCCTTAAGAGTTTTGTAGTGTTGATTTTCAGTTTCAAATGCGATGTGGTTTCTAACAAAGATAATAATACTAAATTATTTACACTTTGTTGTGGTACCCTTTGTGAATGCAAAAATCCTGCCTTGGCTGCCTTATTATGGAATTTTTAGTTTAGTAGTTGTCAAGTGAATAGTTGAGTAAGACGAGCCAAGGTGCGGATTTTGTTCTTTAGAAAGCCCCCTTTATATCATTTTTTTATGTTGAAAAGGTTAGTTAGCAAAAATGAAAATTCAAATGTTAGTGTTGTTCTAAAGGGGGCGTGGCATGGTTTATATCATTGAGGTAATAAATTTTAATTGTTTCCGTTTTCCCATTTTACTTCTTCTCCCTGTGGTGCGGCACCACCTTGTGCTACTGTGATCGGAGAAGATTCCTGGTTGATATGATAAATATAAGCTGCAATTTTTTCAGCGTCTTTTCCTGTGATGGTTCCTTCTTTGATAAATGGTCTCATGGTAGGATTGTTTGGAGAGCCGTTTTCAAGCATCCAGAAAACATTTTTAAATAAACTTTTTTCCTTGATGTTGATCCAGTGAGTGTCGGTAAGGTTGGGACCGATACCTCCTTTTCCGCCATCTCCATGGCAGGTTACACAATTTGTTTTGAAAAGCTCCTGGCCTTCTGCGATATTATCAGCGCTGTATTTTGCAGTTTCCAGGTTGATCTGGGGAGCGGTTTTTTCATATTCCTGGATGGAAGCCAGCATGGTTTTAGCTTCTTTGGTATATTCTGCTTCCGGATGGGCGTAGTCCGTAAAAGCAAATGCCATTAAATAGACCGCGCAAAAGATGCATCCAAACCAGAAAAGACCAATCCACCATTTGGGAAGAGAGTTGTCTAGCTCTGTGATTCCGTCAAAACCATGGTCAATAAGAATATCTTTTTCCTCGGTCACAGACTGTTTTTTGAAAGCGGAGTTCCATAGTTTCTGATAGTAGGGAACACTTTTTTCGGCCAGATATTCTTTTTTTTCTTCATCAGAAAGTTTGCTGAAGCTTTCATTTTCAATCAAATCTCCGATAGAGTTCATGATCATCAGGAGGATAACGGCAATCAGAATCAGCGCCCAGAAAAAAGGAGAAGAAAAATATCCTGAATCACTGGCAAACATTTCAAAGGCCATGATCGTTAAACCTATCGTTACCGCGATATATACTGAAATTGGGGTTCTCGTTTTCATTGCAATACAATTTTAATGGTTACTTATTCTACACTTGCGGTTTGGATCTGTGTGGTTTTGATATCTGTACCCAATCTTTGCAGGTAAGCGATCATCGCCACAATTTCCCTTTGCTCAAGCGGAACATAAGCTGATCCTTTAGTCGTTTTTTCTTTTGTCATCTGATCTTTTACATCTGTAGCTTCGGAATAAATTCTCTGTACAATAGCTTTGGACTGATTATCTGCCCATTGATTAGCGGAGTCGATCTGTGCTTTGGTGTAAGGTACAGCGAATGCATTTTTCATCAGTTTCATTTTATCTGCCATTTGAGTACGATCCAGTTTATTGGTGATCAACCATGGGAAACGTGGCATGATAGAACCTGCAGAGGTAATTCTAGGGTTATACATATGCTTGAAGTGCCATGAATCCGGGTTTCGGCCTCCCTCTCTGTGAAGATCCGGACCGGTTCTTTTGGATCCCCATAAGAAGGGTCTGTCATAAATAAACTCTCCTGCTTTAGAATACTGTCCGTTTTTTCCTTCAAAACGAAGAACTTCGTCACGGAATGGTCTGATCATCTGCGAGTGACAGGAGTTACATCCCTCACGGATATATAAATCTCTTCCTTCAAGCTCCAGTGGAGTATATGGTTTTACCGAAGTAATCGTAGGAACACTTTGTTTCAATGAGAGTGTAGGCACAATTTCCACAAGTCCGCCGATTGCTATGGTAATGAAAGCCAGTATGGAAAGTAAGGTAGGTGTTCTTTCTAGCCAAAGGTGCACACCTTCGCCTTCTTTTCTTGTACTTCCGATATTGGCTAATGCAGGGGCTTCTGCAGGAACTTCTTTCTGGAACGAACCGGCTTTGATGGTTTTGATAACGTTGATGACCATTAAGATGGCTCCTGAAAGGTAAAGAATACCTCCTAAGAATCTCATTTTAAAGTAAGGAATGATCGCTGTAACGGTATCTAACCAGTTTTTCCACAATAATGTTCCGTCCGGGTTGAATTGTTTCCACATCAATCCCTGGGTAAATCCTGAAATATACATGGGAACAGCATAGAAGATGATTCCTAAAGTACCTAACCAGAAGTGCCAGTTGGCCATTTTTTTAGACCAGAGTTTAGTTCTCCACATAATCGGTACCAGATAATAGATGACTCCGAATGCCATAAATCCGTTCCATCCAAGAGCTCCAAGGTGTACGTGCCCGATAACCCAGTCTGTATAGTGCCCGATTTTATTTAAAGATTTTGTTGCTAAAAGGGGACCTTCGAATGTAGCCATACCATAGCAGGTAACGGCAACAACAAAGAATTTAAGAATAGGATTTTCTCTTACTTTATCCCAGGCTCCTCTTAGGGTAAGAAGGCCATTCAGCATTCCTCCCCATGACGGAGCGATAAGCATAATGGAAAATCCTGTTCCTACAGCCTGTGCCCATGCAGGCAATGCTGTATATTGCAGGTGGTGAGGGCCGGCCCAAAGATATACAAAGATCAACGACCAGAAGTGGATAATAGATAGTTTGTATGAGAATACCGGGCGTTGTGCTGCTTTTGGCATAAAGTAATACATCAGACCTAATACAGGAGTGGTTAATACGAATGCTACTGCATTGTGACCATACCACCATTGTACCAAGGCGTCTTTTATACCTGCATATACAGAATATGATTTCCAGCTTGTGAAAGATAATGGAACTTCAAGATTATTGAAGATATGAAGCATGGCTACGGCGATCCAGGTTGCCAGGTAGAACCATATTGCTACGTATAAATGTCGTACTCTTCTTTTAGCAATAGTACCAAACATATTGATTCCGAAAACGATCCATGAGAAGGCAATGAGGATGTCGATAGGCCATTCGTGTTCAGCATATTCTTTAGAAGTATTGATTCCCATTAAGAACGTGATCACTACGGTAATGATCATAAACTGCCATGACCAGAAATGGATCCATGAGAGGGTGTCACTATACATTCTTGTTTTCAGTAGTCTTTGCATGCTATAATAAGCACCGCAGAAGAAAGAGTTGCAGACGAAAGCAAAAATAACGGCACTGGTATGAAGCATTCTGATTCTTCCGAAGCCCATGGCTCCCTGAGTGTTAATCAATCCCTGTATATTTCCCGATGCTAAACTTTTAATAGTAGTGTCGTCCGTACCGAATAAAAATTCAGGTAATTCAGGATAAAAAAGCATTAATGCGGCGGTGAGCCCAAGCAGAAATCCGACGAGTCCGAATACGATAGTAGCATAGAGGAATGCCCTGACAATATTATTGTCATAATTAAATTTTTGCGTCTCCATAAATTCCAATAGTGTTTACCGAAGTGATATTTTCTCTGAAACAGGCTTATTTTTTACCTTTTTCTATATTGAAAATAAATATCATGTAACGTGTATAATGTTTTGCCAAAGGTATTTATTAACTTTGTTGGAGGCTAATAGATAATCTTCTAAAGTATACCGAAAACTACTAAAACAAAAACGATGAAAATCTGTGGACAAAATATCAGGAAAATACGTAGGAGCAAAGATCTTACGCAGGAGTATATGGCTTTCGAAATGGGGATTTCCCAGAAGGCTTATTCAGATATTGAAAATTCCAAGGTGAAGATCAATCTGGAGATACTGACTAAAATTTCAGATATTTTAGATATTAAACCTTCAGATATTTGCAGCATTTCTCACAAATGCGGATCGGATGATAGATATGAAGACAAATATCAGGCGCTGGTAGAATACATGAAAAAAAAATAATATTGCCATTCCGAAAGAGTATTTATAATTTATATACATGTAAAATAGCACAATGACCTCTCCTTTTTGAGTGAGGTCATTTTTTTTTCAGAATCTGAAGGCTTTGTGTTTCTAGGAATCAGTCTTATTTCAAAGACCATGAAAGGGAACAAGTTTCGTATTGATTAAATTTATAACAATATATAAATTACTCATAAATAATTACGTAGAAATAATTTCACATTATTGTGGATAAATATTTACAATAATTATGATTTTCTATAATATATTTGTTGTTAGAATAATGCCAGTCTCACCTGAATGAAGCTTCTGTCCTTTATTTTACTGTTGTTCTTTCTATCCAGCAACGGACAAAGCTATACTATTCAATGGTATAACATGGATAATGGTCTGCCTCAAAACAGTATTAAGGATATTGTAAAAGATAAGTACGGTTTTATCTGGCTATCGATGGAGGGTCGGATACTGCGTTATGACGGCAGCAACTTTGTACAATACAAGGATTTTAAGCTTAAAAATCTAAGTTTCGGAGATTTCTATGGAAATATCAGAAAGGATAGTATTTCTGTTTTCAATGATTCCGAAACCGACAGACTTCTTATTTCTAAGAGACGGCCTGAAATTATTTCATCCCTTGTGTCATCAAATTCTTCCCCATCAGACCAAAAGATATACCGGCAACTTGTCAAAAATAATACTACAGTCCGGTATGTTTCCTTTATTGATTCTTATTTTATTGACACTGAATCGGGATCTTACTATTTCGAAAACAATCAGGTCCTGTATCAGGATCATAAAACCCGTAAAAAAGTTCCGCTGGATCTTAAATTTCCCCGCAGTAGGTTGAAACGTTTATTTGTGCATGGCGATTATATTTTTTTTGCTGATTCCGGAAGTAAAAAGATTCTTCAGTTATATCGAGGAAGATATTCTTATATAAATGCGCCGGCAATGTACAACGATCCCGAAACCAGAATTTACTGGCAGCAGATTTCAGGGCAGGTTTTTATTATCAGTCATGGTAAAATTTATCGAAGCAGTTTTTCACAAGGAAAACTGAAACTTACCTATTTGCTGGAATATAAAGATATTGACAAAGAAATTTCAGGAACGATTTTTTATGATGAGGTTTTCAATAAACTCTACATAGGAAGTTCCATTAATGGGCTTAAAATTCTTCGTTTATCAGATTTTTCAGTTTCTACGAAAAAATTGTCTTATCAGGATGAAGTTTGCTATGCAGCGATTCCTTATGGCAATAATTCTGTGTTAACGCAGGAAGGGATTTTATATAATAATCATACCTCTGAAAGATTGTTTAAGGCTCCGCAATCATATGATAAACGATATATTTTTCAGGATGATTCCGGAAATCTTGTGTACAGGGAAAATAATGCTATTCATATCAGGTATAAAAATTCAGGCTTTACGAAATATGATTCCATAACATTGAAAGGAAAAGAAATTGACGGCTTATATAAAAACGGAGGTTTGTATATGGCCTCCGTTTTTAAAGCAAAGCAATCTTATCTTTATATTTTAAATAAGGATCATTTCGGTCAAATTGAAAGAATTATTCCGTGTCCTGCTAATATTGATGCCGTCTTCAGATATAACAAAGACCTGCTGTTTCTGGGTACTAGTGATGGAATATCTATTTTTTCCCTTATGCAGGACAGAATTATTGATCACATCGGCAAGAATCTCCCGGTAAAGCAAATTCTAAGGACAAGAGACGGCAATATCTGGTTTACCACACACAACAGAGGAATTTATTTGTTGAAAAATCGAAAAGCGATAAAAGTTCCCACAGACAGAAATGATTTTCTGGACAATGCACATTATATTCTGGAGGACCGGAATTCCAATTTTTGGATTTCATCTGATAACGGATTATTTACTATTAATAAAACTCATCTCCTGCGTTGTATGGAAAGCAGGAACGGAGCTCCTACCTATTACCGGTATACGAAGGGGAACGGTTTTCTGAATAATGAATTTAATGGGAATGCCGGCCCTTGTGCGCATATTTTGGAAGACGGACAATTTGTTTTTCCGTCAATGCAGGGTTTTGTATTCTTCAGCCCTCAAAATATCAGGACCTATTTTCCTGATCCCGGAGATCTGTTTGTAGAAAGAGCAAAGATAAAAGGCAAAATGGTGGCTTTGAAAGACAAACTTTTCCTTCAATGCGGATATAAAAATGCAGAGCTCTATATAGATATTCCTTATTACGCAGATCTTGAGAATATCTACCTTCAGGCGAAGCTTGTGACGGATGACGAAAATCAATGGGTTACCATAAAAAATGATAAAATCTTTAGGCTGTCGGATATAGAACCGGGACAATATAATTTGCTGATCAGATTCCTATCTTCTGAAGATGGTCAGTTTGTGTATAAAAGTTTTCCTGTAGAAGTAGAAGCGTACTTTTATCAGACTTTGATTTTTAAGATATTGGTTGCCGGTTTTCTTATTTTAATTCTTATCATTATTGTACAGACAAGAACCAATTTTTTAAGGTTGAAAAATAAAGTGTTGGAAAATACTATTGTCAATAAGGATAAAGAGCTGGAGGAAACCAATAATAAACTCAGAAGTGAATCTGATTATCAGAAAAAACTGGTGGAAAGCATAAGCCATGATATTACAACTCCCGTAAAATTTATTGCTCTTCTCTCCCAGGAACTCACTCAGTCTGATGATATCAAAACACAGAAAAAGTACTTTGACAGCATTTATAAAACTTCTGAGCAGTTATATAAATTTACGCTGAGTCTCAAAGAATATACAGAGTTGTACAAGCAGGAAAATACAACAGAAGAAGAATATCTTATTTATGATTTGATTGAAACCAAAAAATTATTATTTGAAGAAATTGCAGCACAGAAAAATACTTTCATATATAATTTTTGTGACCATCATCTGAAAGTTAAGTTGAATAAAAATATTCTGCTGGCAGTTTTTCATAACCTCATGGATAATGCTGTTAAAAATACTTCCCGGGGAGAAATTATCATTACCTCAAATTCCGGCGAATCGTATGTAGAAATCTGTATTGCGGACACAGGTACCGGAATGTCTGACGAACAAAGAGAATATTATTCAGGATTATTTCACAAAAAAGAACATGAGCACCTGATTTTCAGAAACTACGGATTGGGGTTGCATATGGTTGTGCAGCTGATGATGAAAATTAATGCTGAAATGACTTTTCATAAAAACAGTCCCCAGGGAACCAACATAAAAATCCTTATTAAAATATGACAAGAAAAATACTCATTGCAGATGATCATCATGTAGTAAGAATAGGCACAGCCATGATTCTGGAAAAGAATTTTGATGATATCGAAGTCGATTTTGCCGAGACCTATGATGAAGCAAAGCAAAAGGTGGAAACAGAAAAATTTGACCTCATCATTCTGGATATTGAGCTTCCGGGAAGTATTCTTAAATCAATGGTCAAAGAAATTAAAATGATTTCTGAAGATATCCTGATCCTTATATTCACTTCGTACAAAGAAAATATTGCGATCCAGTATATTGAAGAAGGAGCCAATGGCTTTTTAAATAAACAAAGTAACCCAAGAGATTTTGTACAAGCAGTGGACACTATTTTCAAGGAAGGTTGTTATTATACTCCCGAGATTATGAAAGAAATGGTGAAAGGAATGAATAGGAAAAAAACAATAGAGTTGTTGTCTGATAGAGAGTTGCAGGTCTTTAACCTTTTGGCTAAAGGAAACGGTAACCTTGAAATTGCCAATACCCTGGATATCCAGGAATCAACTGTAGGAACTTATAAACGAAGAGTCTATCAGAAATTAAAGATCGCCAATCTGGTTGAGCTCCTTGAAATTTATAAAGAAATTCATTAATCTTTAATTCCCATGTCAGAATACATCTACATTTCTGTGGAAAAATGCGTACAATATCTCTCCGTGAATGAGCTCTTTTTCCCACTAAGTTTGTACAACGGGAATCTCCGCTACACAAAATTTTATGGATAAACGGTGATTCAAAAGTTCCCCTAAGATTCTAAATACATTTTTTATGAGAAAAAGTTTACTTTGTATTGTTGTACTTTTGGGTTTGCAGCATACTGCGACTGCCCAGATTGGTGTCAATACTCCCAATCCGAAAGCCATGTTTCATCTTGACGGAAAAAAGAATAATGAAACTTCAGGAAATGTGAGCCCTGCCAATCAGGCAGATGATGTGGTGATGACCGATAATGGCTTTGTTGGCATAGGAAATAATAATCCTGTTACAAGTTTAGATATCAAAACAACCGGAACTTCTGCCGCTCCCGTACCCGGAATAAAAATAGCGGACGGAGCACAAAATGCCAATTACGTATTAACATCAGACAGTAACGGAAACGGAACGTGGAAACCTGTACGATTAACAGTTGTACGGGGCGTAAACGGACTTGGTATCAACATACCTTTTAATTTTACAAATACTTTTCAATATACAGGCTCGTACATTGATTTACCTCCTGGTAAATGGCTTGTAACGGTTCAGCAACTCGTACTGCCTGCAGGAGCCGTACTGACAGGTGATCAGTGGATGTGGCTGAGAACCAGTTTTTCAGACGATCCTAATGTTGCCGTCGGAGGTTTGGCAACGTATTCAACAGACCTTACAGAAAGTCCGACTTTAGTAAGTGGCTTGGTGCAGGGTCCTACAACATCAGGACTTACCAGATTTTCAATTATACAGGGCAGTCTGATTATTAATAACTCTTCCGGATCCCTAAAAAGATATAAATATATTGCAGGAAGTAACTCAGTCGGAGGAGCACAGACAGGGGCAACTTATTTCCAGTCATTTGGAGGAGACTGGAGTGAAAATATCATCTATGCCGTTCCAACAAATTAAATGATTTTGTCAGATTAAGCGAAAAGCAGTGGTGTACATTCCTCATGAATTGTCAATTTACCCCGTAGAATATGAATTTCTCTGAAAAGTTTTTATATATTTAGCGACCGAATAATTCATTCAATGAGCAACGAAAATAAAACAGGACAAAACGAGACTTTAGTTAGAGGATTAACAAATCGACATATACAATTAATTGCCCTGGGAGGCGCCATAGGAACAGGACTGTTTCTGGGAATTGGCCCGGCTGCCGTATTGGCCGGACCATCGGTGATTTTAGGGTATGCTTTAGCAGGAATTATTGCCTTTTTTATTATGCGTCAGCTTGGTGAAATGGTAGTTCAGGAACCGGTTTCGGGAAGTTTCAGTTACTTCGCCTACAAATATTGGGGAAATTTTCCTGGCTTTGCCTCCGGATGGAATTATTGGATCCTCTATATTCTGGTAAGTATGGCTGAGCTTACGGCAATCGGGCATTACATCCATTTCTGGTGGCCGGAAATTCCGCTTTGGGTTTCCAGCTTGTTCTTTTTTGTGGTGATCAACGCATTGAATCTTGCTTCCGTTAAAGTATATGGTGAAACTGAATTCTGGTTTTCCATCATCAAAGTAGTCGCTATTATTGCAATGATTGTCTTTGGAGTGTACCTGTTGATCAGTGGGACCGGAGGCGAAAAAGCAACAATTACCAACTTATGGAATGACGGAGGATTTTTTCCGAAAGGATTGTTTAATAAAACAGAAGGCGGATATTCCGGATTGTTTGCAGCAATGGCGATGATCATGTTCTCTTTCGGAGGATTAGAATTGATCGGAATTACGGCTGCCGAAGCAAAAAATCCTGAAAAAACGATTCCTCAGGCTACCAATCAGGTGATTTACAGGATTCTGATTTTCTATGTAGGAGCTTTGGTTATTTTGTTTTCATTAAGTCCGTGGAGAGACATTACCGAAGGTTCAAGTCCGTTTGTGATGGTTTTTCAAAATTTAAACGGATTGGAATTCAGCCTTTTTGGAAAGGTAATCCAGTTTAACTCATTAATAGCCAATGTGCTTAATGTTATTGTTTTAACAGCTGCTTTATCCGTTTACAATAGTAGTGTTTACAGCAACAGCAGAATGCTTTTCGGATTGGCCCAGCAAGGAAATGCACCGAAATTTTTAAAGAAACTGAATAAAAATTCGGTTCCTATCAATGCAATCCTTGTTTCTTCATGTTTTGCGGGTATCTGTATTATCATCAATAAGTTGGTGCCGGAAAAAGCATTTCAGTATCTGATGGCTCTTGTGGTATCTACATTGATTATCAACTGGCTGATGATATGCTATACCCATCTTAAATTTAAAAAAGCCATTACCAAAGAAGGAATTCAATCTAAATTCCCATCCATATTTTACCCTGTTTCCAACTATATCTGTATTGTATTTTTAGTGCTGATTCTGGGACTAATGAGTATCACAGGAATGGAGATTCAGGTGATTCTGATTCCGATATGGATAGGATTTTTATTTGCAATGTATAAGTTATATAAACCCAACTAAGAATATAAAACAGGCATAAACATGTTTTTTGAAAGGTGAAAATTAAATGATTTTCACCTTTTTCATTTTTATTTTCTGTAAATTGGTGATACGGAATATTTTGAAAAATATATCGTCCTTTCTATCATTTTGGTTGCTGAGTAAAAGTTTCCAGCAGATCATTGTAGTGAAACTGAAGAATCTTTACAGGAGAAAAACCTGAATTTTTTCTCGTTGTACGGATAGAATGTCAATTTAGGACAAGATTTGTTTTTTTAAGAGATCTAATTTTGCACCTGTAAATCATTGTAATGATGAATTTATATGTAAAGCTTCAAAAAACAAATAGAATGAAAAATGTATTTCTCCTCACCTTATTACTTCCTTTTTGTGCCCAATCGCAGATTTCCATACAGGCATACAGCGGAAATAAAGAAACTGAAATTCTGGGTATTTTCAGCAAAGACCTTAAGCGCAAATGGAATTATTTTGCTTCAGGAACTGTTTCTTACAATTATAATTCTAAAAAAGTAAGCCCGGAGATTTATCAGAATCTTAATTATGAAATCGGAAAGAACTGGGGTGTTTCTGCAGGAGTTCATATTTCAGATAAAGATATCATGCCATCTGTAGGGCTTGCTTATACAAAAGAAAATGATGTTTTCGGGATAAATATTTTCCCGGTATTTACATATTCTACTGAGGCGGAGGCATTCGGATTCGGATGCTACACTTTAATGGAATACACCCCGAAGCTCAATGAAAAATTAAATTTTTACAGCATGCTGATTGTAGAATCCGACTTCAGCTTTAAGGAGCACCAATCCAGTAGCCAGATTGTCAGGGTGGGGATAGAAAACAAGAACAAAATGCAGCTCGGAATAGGAAGTAACATTTCCCAAACCGGAAACAGCTTTGAAACTGATGTTAATTTCGGTGTATTTATTGGAAAGAAATTTTAAATTATATGAACAAATTATTCACACTCACTTTTATACTGAGTTTTATATTAAGTATGGCACAGACCTATCATTTTCCGGAAGAATCTTCACGTCATGAAGGAACCTGGCTGCAATGGCCCCACCATTATCAACATGGGGAAACTTACCGCAACAGAGTAGAACAAACATGGATCGATATGACAAAAGCTTTGCAAGCAGGCGAAAAAGTTCACATCATTGCGTACAATGTACAGGAAAAAAATAGAATTGTTAGTCTTTTGGAAGCCAATAAAGTTCCTCTGATGAATGTTGATTTCAAAATATATCCTACTGATGACGTGTGGGTGCGAGATAACGGACCTATTTTCGTAAAAGACAACAAAGGGAACGTTGTCATTGAAGATTGGGGTTTTAACGGATGGGGAGAAAAATTTGACTTTGAGAATTGTGATGAAATTCCTCAAAGGATAGGAACAGATCTGGGAATAAAAGTCATTAACCTGAATGAAGAAATGGTCAATGAAGGAGGTTCTGTAGAAACAGACGGCAATGGCGTTCTTATGGCATGCAGAAGCTCGGTGATCAGCCAGAAAAAAGGAGCTGTAAGAAATGAGGGAATCACTGAAAAAGAAGCCGGAGAGATGTTCGAAGAATATTATGGCGTTTCCAAGGTAATATGGTTGGACGGTGTGACGGGGCTTGATGTCACGGATATGCACATTGATGGTTTTATGAAGTTTGCCAACCGGAACACAATGATTACCATGAAAGAAGATGATCTTCTTGATCTGGGCTTATCCGGAAAAGATGTCCATACCTTATACACGGCCTCCAATATAAACGGTAAAGAATATAAAAAAGTGTATCTGCCTGCTACTAAAAACAAAGTAAAAACCGCTTACGGCAAGCAGCTTGAGGATAAAGGCTCTTATGTTAATTATTACGTAGCAAACACAGTGGTACTGGTTCCTAATTATGGAGATCCCAATGATTCCGTTGCCAATAAAATTATACAGGAACAGTATCCCGACAGGAAAGTGATAGGAATAGATGTAAGGAATCTTTATGAAAATGGAGGAATGGTACATTGTGTTACCCAACAACAGCCCGCGGGAAAATAGATTGTTGAATTTTAACCCATATTGATACTAAGTATTAGTAAACCTGATTAGACCAGCCTGCATATGTGGCTGGTCTAATCAGGTTTTTAATGAGTCATCATCGGTGGTGGAAGAAGCAATGAAAATTATAAGTGAAATTTCTTTTTTGTGAATTATTAGTAGAATATAATGCTTAACTCGGTTATTTTTTATAAATTAGAACTAATGATATTTCAAATTCAAGTGAAATTTTTCTTTTTTTGAAATGCATACGGACAAGCTGAACACCGTACTACAAAGTAAGCAAGATCAAAAAACACACCTATGGCCAATTTATTTCAAACACTTACAAACACGGTTAAACACTGGTACATTCCATTGATCTTTGGAATTCTGTTTCTGATTTGCGGTTTTTATGTCTTCAGTGTACCGCTGGCAACGTATGTCACACTTTCAATATTCTTTAGTGTTTCATTCTTGTTTTCCGGAATTACAGAAATTTTCTTTTCCTTACAAAACAGTAAATCACTACAGGGATGGGGCTGGTTTCTGGTAAGCGGATTATTAACGACAGCAATAGGTATTTATCTCATTGCTTATCCTCAGATTTCTATGTCTATTCTTCCATTTGTAGTAGGATTCACCTTACTTTTCCGCTCTTTTCAATTATTAGGATTTGCTTTTGATCTAAAGAGTATGAGAATCATGAGCTGGGGGAATGTGGCGCTGGCCAGTGTCGGCGGAATTATTTTTTCTTTACTGCTTATATTTAATCCAGTGTTTACAGGTATTTCTTTAGTTACCTTAACCGGAGTTTCCTTTATTTTTATGGGGATTGCCTCTATTATGCTAGCTTTAGATCTAAGAAAGGTTAAAAATATTCCGGGAAAAGTAAGTCAGGAATTGAGAGAAAAGATCAGATCAATACAGGATGAGATTGATGATCTGAAAAAATAAGTATCCTTACGAAATATATAAAAAGACCTCCACCCGAGGTCTTTTTTGTTAGCGATATAAGAATCTGTTGATAGTTATTTTATACCCATAATATGTTCCGATAATTTTTATGTGCGGGAAATATTCTGGTATTTTCTTTTTTTATTCTATCCTTTTAGCCTTTAGACGAAGGCCGGTGGATATAATGAAGAGTTCGTATTTTCCGGAGCTTGTATTAATTCTGAACTCCAGCCCGTCCCTGGAAGCCGGGTCATAAAAAAAGGTGGTGTCTGAATCCGGAAACAATTCTGTAACTTCTCCTTCCTTATCTGTGAGAATCAGTCTTTTGTCCTTTAGGCTAAGGATGTATTGTTGTTGATTATCAGCTTCCAGTACATATTTACCTTCGAATTTTTTTAGATATTCTTCAGATAACAAAATTGCTTTTCGTTCATTTTTTTTTGGGATTTCATATGGTCTTCCGTCAAGGATTTTTATTACATCTTCAAGGATAGACTGAATAGGAGTATCCGAATAATTACTAACCATTACAAAATCATAATAAGTCTTGGTATTTTTATAAAAGTAGGCACGATATCCCGGTCTTCCTCCAGCCTGTGCCAATACACCGTTTTCGTCAAACAAATCCCGGATAAGATTTTCCTGCAGATATTTACCTGTAAATCCTTCTTTTGCAAAAAGATAGAGGTCTTGGATGGTTGAGACATAATTTCCGGTTTCAAATCGGTCGAGGACCACTGATGGTGCTTTTTTGATTTTGCCTTCATCATTACCGAAGCCCTGCGCAAAATTCTGATATTTTTCCTTGTCGTTATATTCTGAAGTACGAGTAAGCTTCATCGGAGTAAATATCTGGTCTTGAATATAATTGAGATATCCATTTGCAGACACTTTATCTATGATCATATGAAGTAAAAGAAATCCGATATTGGAATATAAAGTTTTTGTTCCCGGTTCAAAAAGCAGTTTTTCTTTTTTTGCCATTTCTATCACTTCTTTTCCGGATATTTTCTGATGTTTTTCATAATCTTTTACTTCTCTTGGCAGCCCGGATTGATGATGAAATAAATGGTTGATAGTAATCTTATCACCGTTTGGAAAGTCAGGAAAGAATTTCGAAAGCTTATCATCCATAGAAATTTTCTTTTCCTCGACAAGTTTTAAAATACCATATTTAACAAATACTTTCGATACGGAAGCAATGATAAAACGGCTGTCTTTACGAACCTTCATCTCTTCGGGTGCAGCTGGCATATTGTAGGTCTTATCAAAAATAGAATTTCCTTTATGAGCAATAATAATGTTACCATTAAATTGATTAAGAAAGGTAAGGGCCGAAAAATACTCATCCAGTTTCTCACGGGTTGGTTTATGATCAGGTTGCTGGGCGTACATAATTGAATATACGAAGAGTAGCAAAACAGCAATATAGGAGGGTATTGGAATTTTCATCAATAATAATTTTTAATTTATATACTGTCTTTCCTTACAGCTAGGTTTTAAAAAACATCATTCAAAGAATTGTTCTACAGTTGATGATGATTAACACCTTCTCAGAATTATATGTCGTTTATTATTGAGAAATGATACAAGAAAAAATAATATAGTCTTGATTTTAAATTTTGAAACATGCGCAAATCTTTTTTAAAGATTATTATAAAACGACAAGTTTTGTCGTCGATTACAAATAATTTTGACTATAATTAAAATATTAAGACACTGCTTGGTGTCAAAAGAAAAAAAGTATTACATTTGTACTTAAGAAAATCATAAGGATGAAAAAAACTTTATCAATTGTTGGATTGAGTTAATACATATCTTAAAGATTAAGGAAGAAAATAAAGACTTACAATCTCAAGCTGAAGAGATCAATAAAAAACTACAACAAATTCTTTCAATAACGAAATAATATATAGATAGATTAATGAATTGATAACCTTAGGTTATTTTTAAACTTTAAAAACTAATAACTATGAAACAAACACTATTGATTGCCGGAATGGCACTCTCAAGCTTGGTCTATGCCCAGAATGCACCGGGCCTTACCGTACAAGATACGAGGAATACCAACGACTTACCGTCTGCTTACAACAATGTACTTAAAGCAGAATTTAAGACCAGAAGTGTAGTAGGAGTTCCCGGAACAGGAAATCACTCCGGAATGTTAACTATCGCACCTTGGTCCGATAATTCGGGGAACAAGCGTCACCAACTTAATTTTAATGATGGAGGTATCTTTTACCGAAATGCTTTGTCGGCAGATCCTCAATGGGGAAGCTGGAGCAAACTATTATTACAGTCCAATGAAGGAAAAGTAAGAATTGGTGCGGACGATCCGGATACCACTTCTGCTGCATTACTTAGAGTGTATGATCCCAACGGCGTTATGATGGAAGTTACCAATTCGTATGGTACATTTCAGATTGCCAAATCAGCTTGTAACGGTTGCTATGGAGGTATGCCCGGAGATACGGTTTTAAGAAACCTTGGTAGTTCTCATAATATTATCATTGCTCAGCCTAATGATAATGATGATGGAAAAACATTTGTAGGGTTTCAGGATGCAAAACGTGGAATATGGATTAAATTCCTGAATAACGGAATTGCCAAATTCGATGGTAAAATTCATGCTAAAGAAGTTGAGGTAAAAGCCAATGTATGGGCAGATTATGTATTTAAGAAAGACTATCAGCTACAATCTTTGGAAGAAGTCGAAAAGCATATTGCTGCAAAAGGACACCTTCCCAATATCCCATCAGCTTCTGAAGTCATCGAAAAAGGAATCAATGTAGCGGAAATGGACGCAAAACTTCTTGAAAAAAATAGAAGAACTTACCCTGTATTCAATTGAGCAAAACAAACAAATTAAGCAACTTCAGGAAGAAAATAAAATTCTAAAATCCCAGTCTGAGGATATTAAGGAATTGAAAAAACAAGTACAGGAAATGCTTTCCACAAAAAAATAATAAGCGATGAAAACAAAACTATTGTCCTTGTTTTCTCTTTTAATTGGTTTTTGGGGTTTTTCGCAAACCGAAGTCTATTTTAAATATGACGAAGCCGGAAACCAACGCTATAGAGGAACCAATCCGTCCGGTAAAAAAGAACCGGCCATTATACCAAAAGAAATTAAGCTGGAAGAACAAGTCAAAAAAACAGTAGCCAGTCAACAAGCTCCTGTGATGGATGAAAAGACATTCATGAAAAACATCAGGCTTTACCCGGTACCGGTGAATGATTATTTAACGATCGACTGGACGGAAGAAGTAGATGGCTTAATTGAATCAGTCTCACTTTACCAGCATAGTACTGTTCACTGGAAGTTCCAGCAGCAGAATTCTCCGGATCTGGGTCGTAAGATCAAAATCAATATGACCGGATATGATTGGGGAGTATATATTCTTCGCTTTACCTTAAAAGATGGAAGAGTGTTTGGGAAAAATGTGACCAAAAGATAAAATCTAGGAAAAATATAATGGGTGTATGCATTGAATAATTATTCATTGCTTTCCATTGTATTGATTTGATTTACATTATCATTAAAAAAAACTAATAACAATGAAACATATTTCATCATTGATGCTGTCCTTGTGTTCAGTATTGGGCTTTTCGCAGACCATACTCTACCAGGCAGAAACGGCATCCCGGACGGTTCAGGATCCACAAACGGTGGTCATGGCCCAAGGGTTTCGAGCCGCGGGGAATGTTTCCAATCCCTTTGTAGCCAAGATAGGCCCGGCTACAGAAAATCCGGGTGGCGGCCCCACCAATTCAGGTGCCGGAGCCACTAATCCAAGCGGAACGTCCGCTCCGGATCAACAAAGTTTTCACGATACCAAAGGTAAAATTGAAGTAAACGGAGGCGGTCAGCTTCAATTTACTTTGCCTATTGCATTGCCTCCGGGTGTGAAATCTGTAGCCCCTCAATTAAACCTGATCTATACGAGTGGTTCCGGAAACGGAATGGCCGGATATGGCTGGAATTTAATGGGAATTACATCCATTTCCAGAATGGGAAAGAATATCGACAAAGACAAGGAAGCTAAGGAAATCAAAATGGATTATTCCGATTATTACAGCTTCAACGGTCAGCGATTGATCTTAAAGTCGGGAGAATATGGGAAAGACGGTGCAGAATATGTCACTGAGAAATTTTCGAATCTTAAAATCAAATCTTTAGGAACCCGGAATGGAGTACAGGGGCCAATGCTTTTCCACGTTACCTTTGAAGATGGCTCTCAGGCCTGGTATGGTGACACAGTATCAGATCCCGGACATGCGAGTGCAGCGAGAACTACCATGGAGTATAACATGGTAAAATGGATGGATGCCCAGGGTAACTATATTACCTATGAATATGAAAAAAATGCTGCTGTACCTACACAAACTTCAACATCAGGAGAAGTAACAAAAATTAAAACCGTTAAATGGGGAGGAAATGAAAAATTGAACAAACCTCATTTTAATGAAATTCAATTTAACTACGGTGTTGATAGAACTGTAAGAGAACTTTCGTATCATCAGGGATATTATTATAATCAGGATAAGCTTTTAAGTGATATTGTGGTTAAAACCAATGCGACTGTTTTTAAGACGTATAAAATCGCCTATACCAATAATAACACCAGTTATCAGTTTGTAGATACCATTACGGAAACCAACGCCAGTGGAGAATCTGCCAATCCGATTAAGTTTGACAGAAAAATTGATAATTCCACTATCAAAGGAACTGAAATTTCCAATAACTTGAATTTAGATAATAAGAATATTTCTGATTTTGACGGTGACGGAAATCTGGATTTATTATATTATCAGACAGCAGCACCCGGATATTATGAATGTCTGGATTACGATGACTATGGACGTTGTGAAAGAGAAGGGGATTATATTCAACCTACAATAGGGGGTACTTATATTGCCTATAATAATTTCTTCGGAGCGAATCCGATAAAAGTTTCCGATCTTAACCTTACAGGTGCTTTAGCGATTAATGCTACCTTGGCCAATGATAAGATGAGACCGGTGAAGTCTTTGTATACCCATAAGGTGGAATCCAATCAGATTAAATTTGATAAATATGTTCTTGATAACACGCAATACGTTCTGAATCAGACAAAGTCGGTTCCTTCATCATTATATGATAAAACCCATGAGGATCCCAGAACTAATCCTACAGATGACCGTATTGTTACAAAATCTTATGTAAGAGAATTCAGGGATGTAGATGTAAACGGAGACGGTCTTTCAGAAGTTATGTTTTCTGTAGAAACCATTATGACGATTTATCCTTATAATGGTCCCATTGATGATCCGAATGTAATAGACGGCGGTACTCCTAATGTTCCGATCCATAGACCTGTAGAATCTTATACCAGCTATGATTTCTATATCCTTAATCCAAATACTGCTGTAAATGATGCGTACTGGGTAGGATCCGGACCGAGAGATCTTTTGAAAGCAGGAATCGCCATGGATTTTGATGGAGATGGAAAGGAAAATTTGGTGGAAGTAACAAGAAACTGGGTAAATAGTAATTTCTTTGTAACCAACGACACCGGAAAATATGTGATGCAGACCAATTATTTTGGTTTCGACGGAGAACATACCGGACTTGTTTTTGGAGACTTCAATGGAGACAGTAAAATGGACTTTATGGTTCCTCAGGGGATTGAAACTTCCAACTGGAAATTATACATGAACCCGGGACAAACTCTTCCTGCAGGAAGTAGTGCTCCAACTTTCAGAGTTCAGGATCTTAACAACTTCTCAGCCTTTACGAAGGATCCTAAGATTGTAGACGAGACCTATCAAAGACAGGCAGCTATCTGGCATTTTGCCAAAGATTTGAATGGTGACGGGAAAAGTGATTTAGTTCGTTTTGAATCCCAGATATTTAAAGCTCACAAATGTTGTAAAGATATAGATTCAAGAAGAGGGTTTAAAATTATGGAATCAACGGGAGTTGATGCTAATGGAAATATCAAGTTTGAACCAAAATATGAAGAAGATTTATGGGGAATGTATTCAGAGATTGGGGCTCACTGGGTTCCGATGAATGTATCACTTCGTATCAATAAAGAAGAAAATCATTTTTTTGTAAAGGTTGAAAATCACTTGTATCGTTACAGCTATTATGATGTAAAAAGCAGAGAAAGAATTTACGCGATTAATCAGGGAGGAATCAAAACTGAAATCGTATATAATGAAATTGACGCCAATGATACAGCGACAGCTAAGTTTTATAAACCAACCACAGTTCAGACCTATCCATATCTTCAGATAGAGCATATGCCACAAAATTTTCTGGTAACTCAGCTTAAGGAGGAAGGTAGAAAGCAGGATTTCAAATACAGAGACCTCATTGTAAACCTTCATGGTAAAGGAGTAATCGGATACAGACAGGCGGCTCGCTCTACCTGGTATGCGGACGGTTTTGAAAACACGAAAATATGGTCAGGAGCAGAAATAGATCCTTTAAATGAAGGGGTCACCCTTAAAGAATGGTCAATTAAAACCAATGACGATAATAAGATATTCCCTACAAATATTTCTGAAAGTAACAATGAGCTTTTAAACTTTAAATCCATAGGATATCAGAAAGATAAATTATTAAATGGACAAGTAACAGCACTGGTACCAAAAACGACACTCGCAAAAGAGTTTTTAACCGGTACAACCACCATTGGTACGATTACCTACGGAGATTATTATCTTCCGGCTCAGACTGTATCTTCGATAAATAACAACTACGGGGTCACTACCTCAACTTTTGAGTATGACCATAATCCATCAGGTATAGGCTCTGATTATTTCATCGGTCGTTCAAAGTCACAAACTGAGACGGTTCAAGCTTATGGAGATACCAGATCATCAAAAGTTGAATATACTTATGAAGGAAATTTACAGAAAACTCTTAAAACATGGAATAGAGATAACACGGGTTACGTTTTAGATACCTATGATTATGACGGATTTGGTAATATTGTGAAAACAGTTACCAGCAATAGTATAGATGCGTTAACTCAGACTACGAGTGCTGCATACGATCCGAAAGGAAGATTCGTTATCAAGAAAACAGATAACCTTGGATTAGAAACGAATATTGACTATAACAATTGGGGACAAATTACATTGCAAACCGATCCCCTTGGAAATACCCTTGAAAATACCTACGATAGTTGGGGAAAACTCTTAAAATCCAAAACGAGTTTAGCAGGTACAACCACTTATCAGTATTTGAGAGATAGTAATGCCAATATCACTCTTATCCAGTATAATCCTGATGGAAATATTTCAAAGAAATATACCAATAGACTAGGACAGGAATATAAAAAGGTAACAAAAGGTTTTGGACAAAATAAATATATTGCCGTATATTCTGTATATGATAAATTAGGCAGAAAAATTCGCGAAACAGAGCCTTATTTTGATCAGGCATCAGAAGAATTACCTGCTAATGTTCAGTGGAATGTTAATGTATATGATGATACCGTTTATCCTACAAAAGTTACCACTACAGGGCTAGCAAAGATTGATGGCCAAGGTCTTATTATTTCTTTCACTGGTAAAAAGATGGAATCTGTCATGACAGGAAATACAGCTTCTGTAAAGGAAGTTAACGGATATGGAAGAATAACCACCAAAACTACCGATGCTTTAGGAAATATAATTGCTACAAATGACAAGGGAGGAAGTATCACTTTTACGTATAATGCCGCCGGAGAGCAAATTAAAGCGCAATACGGAGAGAACGTCGTCATCGCCAAATATGATAGTTGGGGGCGTAAATCGGAATTCAATGATCCTTCCAACGGAGTATATAAATATGAATACAACGGATTTGGACAACCTAAGAAAACCATCAGTCCAAAAGGAACTAAAGAATTTACTTACAATAATTTAGGGCAGCTTATTACTCAAAAAGAAATCTCTACCGTCGATGGTGGTCAGGCTACCGATAAAACCATTACGTATACCTATGATAATAAAGGACGCGTGACTTCTAAAAACGGAACTTCTAAAGGAAAGGCATATAGCTCTAATACATCCTTTGATCCGCAAGGAAGAATACTTTCCTCTTCCGAAAGCAGTAACGATAAGTATTTTATCCAAAAAGGTATTACCTATGATGATAAAGGTAGAATTGTTTCTTACGAAAAAAGCTTATACTCTTCAGGGGTTCTGACTAAAGTAAATGTTGAAAATGTCTATAATGACTGGAACGGTGAGTTATACCAGATTAAAGATAAAAGCTCGGGAAAAGTTTTATGGCAGCTGAAAGATACCAACGCTAAAGGACAGGTGCTTACCTCTTCATTAGGAGCCGCTAATATTATTAATGCCTATGATGAAAATGGATTCCTGACTAAAGTTAATCATTCCTCACAGGTTAAATCCGGAATTCTGGATTTAGGATATACTTTTGATGGTGTTAAGAATGAACTGAAAAGCAGAAGAACAACCGGTGATTTTAATATCATTGAAGAATTCACTTATGATGACAACAACAGATTGGTAAGCTGGACAGATCCTGTGACAGGAGCTAAACCTAATAACCGAAATGTTTACGATGCCGAAGGAAGAATTCTTGAAAATGATCAGGTAGGTACCATAAAATATGGAAATTCTGCCAAGATCTACCAGCCAACAGGAATGACTTTAAATGCAGCCGGAACACAAAATTATAATAATGATCTGATTCAGACGGTTACTTATAATGAGAATAATGATCCTGTATTTATTGACGGTCAGAAAGGAGATGTAGCCTTCCAATATGGGCTTACCAGCATGAGACAGCGAGTTACCTTCGGAGGTAATTTCTCAGCAGATAGCGATGGTAAATTCACGAAGTTTTACAGTGAAGACGGAAGTTTTGAAGTAGTAAAAGATAATACTACAGGCAAAGAAAAACATGTACTTTATATCGGTGGAACACCTTATGAAAGTGACATCATCTATATCAAGAATTATGATGAAACTGGTGGCTCGTATAAATTCTTGCATAAAGATTATTTAGGAAGTATCTTAGCGATTAGTGATGAGGCAGGAAATAAACTAGAGCAAAGACATTTTGATGCCTGGGGTAATTTTACTCATTTACAGATAGGTACAGGCACAATTATCACTGATAAAAATATTATTGATCATGCGGTATTACTGTTAGAAAGAGGATACACCGGTCATGAACATTTTGGTGAGATAGGAATTATTCATATGAACGGAAGATTGTATGATCCGTTATTAAGAAGATTCTTAAATGCAGATGAAAACATTCAGGATCCTAGTAACACACAATCTTACAACAAGTACGGATATGTGATGAACAATCCATTGATGTTTAATGATCCAAGTGGAGAATTTATTCCAATCATATTAGGAATGACTGCTTTTTGGAGTGCTGTTGTCATAGGAGCCGCTGTAGGTTTAGCAGCTTACACAGTTGCCCTTGCTGTAACAGGTAATTTTGATCAATGGAATTTACTGGGAGCCTTTAAGGCAACCTTTACCGGAGCCATATCAGGAGCTGTCACCTTTGGAATAGGAAGTTTATTCTCCGGAGCAGGCGGATGTATTACAGCCGTATCACAGGTCATTAAAGAAACTGTTGGACAAATTGGCTTTGTAATGATCCAGGCAGGAACGCATGCTATTGCACAAGGAATTTTAAGCTCAGTACAAGGAGAAGGTTTCTTAAGTTCAGCCGCTTCCGGTTTCTTTGGAAGTTTAGGAGCTTCCGCTTTTGGAGCAATTGCCCAAGGAGCAGCTAATACTACTGTAGGAACGGTTTTATTTGGAGCACTTTCCGGTGGAATTGGAGCAGAGTTAACAGGAGGTAATTTTTGGCAAGGCGCTTTGATCGGAGGAATTGTGGCAGGTTTGAACCACAAGCTACACGATGTTGTCGGACCAAAAAAGATCATCGCAGGAATTTATGGGGCAGGTGGCCATGGAGCTAGTGATAATCCTGCTCTGGAAGAGATTGTAGAAGGGCTTGGTGGGCGAATGTTTACCAGTTCCTTGGGAGGAGGAGATGGTGAAATTATAGATTACCTGGTAGACGGTTATAAAAAAGGAAGACAAATTGTGATTTACGGACACAGTCGTGGCGGTGCAGCTGCAGTTAGAATATCTAACAAACTGGGAGAAATGAATATCCATGTAGCCGAAGTGAATTTGTTTGACCCTGTTGGTATGTATGGAGGAGGAGATTTTGTATTTACTCATCCTAACGTAATGAAGGTTAATAATTACTACCAAAGAAATCCAACGGATCATTTTTATTTTGCTATTCGATTTGAATTGGCAGATAATCCGTTTAAAGGGAGCCCTGTAAGTGCTAAATTTCAATGGCCTGTTATCAACCAGGTTGATTATACAGGGCAATACTATAAACCGGGTAAACTTGTTACTCACTTAAATATTATAAGAAAAGTCTATGGACGTTAAAATGATAATTTCGCTGTTTTTTTGTTTTCTCTTATTAGGGTGTAATACATCTGAAAATAATCAGATTAAAGTCAGTATAAAAGTAGTTGACTCTTATACTCATGAACCAAGGGTTAATGACCGTGTCAAGGTGCTCATAGGAAAATGGGGGTTTCCAACAAGGCAATATGAGCAGATTGGAGAATATTATACAGATTCTTCCGGAGTAGTAAAACTTAATCTCAGTAAAGATGAGAGATACAGTTTTATGACTTTCGGAGCTAATCATGCATTTGGTTCAGATGAGTATAAAAAAGGAGAATTAAAAAATAACCAGCAGGTTGTCATAGAAGTTGTCCCTCCGGACAAAAAACAATTTAAAATTGAAGAATAATTAAATTCTGGAAACATTCTTATGATCAGATAAATAGTGATCCGCCTCAAATTTTTGAGGCGGATTTTTTTTCATTATATATGCTTTAATAATATATAAAAAAAGAAATCAAAATAGATGGTTGTCATAAATTATGTCGATTAAGACACTAAAAAGTGGATAATTTTATATTAAATCACATTAATATGATTTTGATTTACTAAAAAAGTTAATTTTGCGGTGGTAAAAAAAACTAATTTAACCATGAAAAAAACATTATTGATTGCCGGAATGGCATTTTCAACCTTCATTTTTGCCCAGAACGCGCAGGGCTTAACTATCCACGATACAAGGAGTACCAATGATTTACCCGCAACTTATAACCATGAAGTTAAAGCGGAATTCAAATCAAGAGATATCGTCGGAGTCCCGGGAACAGGAATCTATTCAGCAATGTTAACAATTGCTCCCTGGGGAGATAATTCAGGAAATAAGCGACATCAGCTTAATTTTAACGATGGTGGGATTTTTCACAGAAATGCATTGTCAAGTGATGCTCAATGGGGAAGCTGGAACAAACTTCTCACACAATCCAGTGATGGAAGAGTAAAGATTGGTTTGAATGACCCAGATACAACCTCACCTGCATCATTAAGGGTTTATAGTAATGACAGTACACTTTTCGAAATAGGAAATTCAATAGGAAGATTTCAGATTGCTAAAGTGAGTTGTAATGGATGCTATGGGGGATCAATCGGAGATACTGTTTTAAGAAATCTTGGAAATTCCCATAACATTATTATTGCTCAGCCTAATGATGGTAATGATGGAGGATCGTTTGTAGGATTTCAGGATGGTACACGCGGAATCTGGATTAAATTCCTGAATAACGGAATTGCCAAATTCGATGGTAAAATTCATGCTAAAGAAGTTGAGGTAAAAGCCAATGTATGGGCAGATTATGTATTTGAGAAAGACTATCAGTTAAAATCTTTGGAAGAAGTTGAAAAACATATTGCAGATAAAGGACATCTTCCTAATATTCCATCAGCTTCCGAAGTCATCGAAAAAGGAATCAATGTAGCGGAAATGGACGCCAGACTTCTTGAAAAAATAGAAGAACTTACCCTGTATTCAATTGAGCAAAATAAAAAAATAAATCAGCTGCAACTAGAGAACAAAATCCTGAAATCTCAGTCTGAAAAGATTAATCAGTTAGAGAAACAGGTCCAGCAGCTATTGACCTCTCAAAAATAATACCCCATGAAAAAGAAATTACTATCTCTCTCTTCTCTTTTGATAGGTTTTTGGGGGTTTTCACAAACCGAAGTCTATTTCAAATATGATGAAGCTGGCAACCAACGCTACAGAGGAACCAATGCCTCTGGCAAAAAAGATCCTGAGCTTATACCAATTAAACTGGAAGAACAAGTCAAAAAAACAGTAGCCAGTCAACAAGCTCCTGTGATGGATGAAAAGACATTTCTGAAAAACATCAGGCTTTACCCGGTACCGGTGAATGATTATTTAACGATCGACTGGACGGAAGAAGTAGACAGTTTAATCGAATCAGTCTCACTTTACCAGCATAGTACAGTTCACTGGAAGTTCCAGCAGCAGAATTCTCCGGATCTGGGTCGTAAGATCAAAATCAATATGACCGGATATGACTGGGGAGTATATATTCTTCGCTTTACCTTAAAAGATGGAAGAGTGTTTGGGAAAAATGTGACCAAAAGATAAAATCTAGAAAAAATATAATGGGTGTATGCATTGAATAATTATTCATTGCTTTCCATTGTATTGATTTGATTTACATTATCATTTATAAAAAAACTAATAACAATGAAATATATTTCGTCATTGATGCTGTCCTTGTGTTCAGTATTGGGCTTTTCGCAGACCATACTCTACCAGGCAGAAACGGCATCCCGGACGGTTCAGGATCCACAAACGGTGGTCATGGCCCAAGGGTTTCGAGCCGCGGGGAATGTTTCCAATCCCTTTGTAGCCAAGATAGGCCCGGCTACAGAAAATCCGGGTGGCGGCCCCACCAATTCAGGTGCCGGAGCCACTAATCCAAGTGGAACGTCCGCTCCGGATCAACAAAGTTTTCACGATACCAAAGGTAAAATTGAAGTAAACGGAGGCGGTCAGCTTCAATTTACTTTGCCTATTGCATTGCCTCCGGGTGTGAAATCTGTAGCCCCTCAATTAAACCTGATCTATACGAGTGGTTCCGGAAACGGAATGGCCGGATATGGCTGGAATTTAATGGGAATTACGTCCATTTCCAGAATGGGAAAGAATATCGACAAAGACAAGGAAGCTAAGGAAATCAAAATGGACTATTCAGATTACTACAGCTTCAACGGTCAGCGATTGATCTTAAAGTCGGGAGAATATGGGAAAGACGGTGCAGAATATGTCACTGAGAAATTTTCGAATCTTAAAATCAAATCTTTAGGAACCCGAAATGGAGTAGAGGGGCCAATGCTTTTCCACGTTACCTTTGAAGATGGCTCTCAGGCCTGGTATGGTGACACAGTATCAGATCCCGGACATGCGAGTGCAGCGAGAACTACCATGGAGTATAACATGGTAAAATGGATGGATGCCCAGGGTAATTATATTACTTATGAATATGAAAAAAATGCTGCTGTACCTACACAAACTTCAACATCAGGAGAAGTAACAAAAATTAAAACCGTTAAATGGGGAGGAAATGAAAAATTGAACAAACCTCATTTTAATGAAATTCAATTTAATTATAACCTGGACAGGACTGTAAAGGAACTTTCGTATCACCAGGGATATTATTATAATCAGGATAAACTTCTGACTGAAATTATTGTTAAAGCAAATTCTTCGGTTTTTAAAAGCTATAAAATCGCCTATACCAATAATAACACCAGTTATCAGTTTGTAGATACCATCACGGAAACCAATGCCAGTGGAGAATCTGCCAATCCGATTAAGTTTGACAGAAAAATTGATAATTCAACGATTAAAGGGAATGAAATTTCCAATAACTTGAATTTAGATAATAAGAATATTTCTGATTTTGACGGTGACGGAAATCTGGACTTATTATATTATCAAACAGCAAGAGATGGATATTATGAATGTCTGGATTACGATGATTATGGACGTTGTGAAAGAGAAGGGGATTATATTGAAGGTACTGTTGCAGGAACATATATAACCTATAATAACTTCTTCGGAGCGAATCCGATAAAAGTTTCCGATCTTAACCTTACAGGTGCTTTAGCGATTAATGCTACCTTGGCCAATGATAAGATGAGACCGGTGAAGTCTTTGTATACCCATAAGGTAGAATCCAATCAGATTAAATTTGATAAATATGTTCTTGATAACACGCAATACGTTCTGAATCAGACAAAGTTGGTTCCCTCATCATTATATGATAAAACATACGTGCAGCCAAGAGATAACCCTATGGACGGTTATTATGAAATAAAATCTTATGTTCAGGAATTCAGGGATGTAGATGTAAACGGAGACGGGCTTTCAGAAGTTTTGTTTTCGGTAGAGAACATGACTACTATATACCCTTATACCGGCCCGGTTATTGATCCTGTAACCGGACAAATAGGATTTCCTGATCCAAGTACTACTCAGCCACAATCATCCAGTCAATATGATTTTTATATCCTTAATCCTAATACATCAATAAATGATGCATATTTGGTGGGATCCGGACCAAGAGATCTTTTAAAAGAAGGAATCGCCATGGATTTTGATGGAGACGGAAAGGAAAATTTGGTGGAAGTAACAAGAAACTGGGTGAATAGCAATTTCTTTGTAGTTAATAGTGAAGGTAAGTATGAAATGCAAACCAATTATATTGGCTTTGACGGAGAAAAAGCAGGGATGGTTTTTGGAGACTTCAACGGAGATGGTAAGATGGACTTTATGGTTCCTCAGGGAGTTGAAACTTCCAACTGGAAATTATACATGAACCCGGGACAAATACTTCCTGCAGGTAGTAGTGCACTAACCTTCAGAGTACAGGATTTTAATAATTTTTCTTCCTATACGAAAGATCCTAAGATTGTAGATCAAACGTACCAGAGACAGGCCGCCATCTGGCATTTCGCCAAAGATTTGAATGGTGACGGGAAGAGTGATTTAGTTCGTTTTGAATCCCAGATTTTTAAAGCTCACAAATGTTGTAAGGACATAGATTCTAGAAGAGGTTTCAAAATTATGGAATCAACGGGAGTTGATGCCAACGGGAATATCAAATTTGAAACCAAATACGAAGAAGATTTATGGAATATGTACTCCGAAATTGATTCTCATTGGATTCCGATGAATGTATCACTTCGTATCAATAAAGAAGAAAATCATTTTTTTGTAAAGGTTGAAAATCACTTGTATCGTTACAGCTATTATGATGTAAAAAACAGAGAAAGAATTTATGCCATTAACCAAGGAGGTATCAAGACTGAAATTGTATATAATGAAATTGACGCCAATGATACAGCAACAGCTAAGTTTTATAAACCAACCACAGTTCAGACCTATCCATATGTTCAGGTGGAACATATGCCACAAAACTTTATTGTTACCCAGCTTAAGGAGGAAGGAAGAAAACAGGATTTCAAATACAGGGACCTGATTATAAATCTTCACGGGAAAGGAGTAATGGGATACAGACAGGCAGCCCGCTCTACCTGGTATGCAGACGGTTTTGAAAATACCAAAATATGGTCAGGAGCAGAAATAGATCCTTTAAATGATGGGGTAACCCTTAAAGAATGGTCTATCAAAACCAATGACGATAATAAGGTATTCCCTACAAATATTTCTGAAAACAACAATGAGCTTCTCAATTTTAAATCGATAAGTTATCAGAAAGATGAGTTGTTAAACGGACAGGTCATTGCAGGAAATAGTGGAGCAGACAAAGCAAAAATTGTCACAGCAAGGGTTCCTAAAACTACATTGACTAAAGAATTTTTGACAGGGGTAACCAATTCAAGTACGATTACTTATGGTGATTATTATCTTCCAGCACAGGTTGTATCT